>NZ_JBICWR010000003.1:683631-717930 GCF_043199855.1 Streptomyces sp. NPDC048521 | reverse complement strand
CACCCCCCCCACTCCCCCACACACTCTCTCACCCACAACCCCCCCCCCCCCCCCCCCCCCCCCCCCCCCCCCCCCCCCCCCCCCCCCCCCCCCCCCGGCCGCTGCCTACTTCAGGTAGCCACCCTTGAAGCCGCTCTGGTCGGCCCAGATGCGCTCACGGGCGTCCCACTCGAAGCCGGCCCACTTGCCCTGCCAGATCGTCTCGGCGGTGGCGTTGTTGGCCGGGTCCGCGGAGATCCACTCCTTGACCGGGCTGTTGGAGAAGGAGGCGAACGGCACCCAGTTGCGGTGCGAGGCCCAGCCGTTGTAGACCTTGACGACCCGGGACGAGGTCGTGCGGTAGTTGACGCCGATCTTCACGGTCGTGACCTTCACACCGAAGATGGTGTCGGAGACGCTGTACGTGGCCCACCGGTCGTAGTACCGCGTCCCGGAGGGGTCGGAGATCTCCTCGTCGGTGGTGGGGGCGGTCTCGGTCTGCTCCGCGGTGAGTTCCGCTTCGAGAACGACGTTGCCGCCCTCGGTCTCCTTCCTCATCTCGGTGACGTAGCTCTCCTCGTCGATGGAGTCGACGTCGGAGGTGTCCGAGATGAAGTCTCCGAGCTCCTGCCCCCGCTGAGGGTCGTTCAGGAGGGTGACGAACTGTTCCTTCTGGCTGTCGGACAGTTCCTGGTACTGCGACAAGGTCTCCTGGGCGTCCGAGTCGCCCAGTTCCACCTGCTCCACGAGATACGCCTCGTAGTCCTCGGGTGTGGTGGACGTGGCGCTGAGCGTGTCACCGTCGGCCGCGTACACCGCCGACGGCATGGCCGCCATGGTGATCGCCGCCGCCGTTACGGCAGCCATTCCGACAAGTCTCTTGCGGGTCATCTTCACGGTCGTACGCATATCTACTGCCTCCGTTACGCGAGTGAAAACACGAATCGAACCAAGACAGCAGGGAAAGCGCGCAGTGTGCGAAATGGAGGCATCAATTCTGATGATGCCTGCGCCCCCCTACAAGCGGTTTTCGCCTTTCCCCTTCGGCGTTCCCGCTCGTCATTGATCTTTCCATAAGAGATGGCGCCGGGGGAGTCCCTATCTCTTTTCTTGAGCTTCACTTGAGCATGGCCCGTCGACATGTCCGAAAAATTCTCCAAGGCGTTGCCGGCCCGGATCGCGCATTCCTTCCTGAAGGTGCAGAAAGGCCCCGCACGGCCCAAGGGCCGTGCGGGGCTTTTGCGGTGCGCGACGGTGTGCTCGTGGGCGTCAGAACCGCACGACGAAGTTCTTGATCGTGCCGGTGTCACCGGTGCCCACGTCGTCGACGCGCAGCTTCCACCAGCCGTTGACCGGCAGGTCGGTCGTGTCGACCGTGTAGACCTTCTTGAGCGTGCCTCCCGGCTCCTCGCCGTTGTTCTTGAGGAGGTGCATGGAGCCGTCCGGGGCGATCAGGTCGATCTTGAGGTCGCCCAGGTACTCGTGCTCGGCCTCCACGTACACCTGGAGCCTGGCCGAGCCGACGCCGGACAGGCCGTCGGCCTTGGTCCAGATCTCCGTGAAGTTCTTGTCCGGGATGGCCTTGACGGTCTGGTTCTCGTACGACGGGAACCCGATCGACCAGCCCTTGAGGTCACCGGTGGAACCGGCGGTGGAGTCGGTGACCTTCAGGGTCCAGGTGCCGTTGGCCACCGCGTCGGTGGCGTCCACCCCGTAGGTGGTCTGGAGGGTGCCGCCCGCCTCGGAGCCGTAGGGCTTGAGCGGGTAGGACTTGCCGTCCGGGCTCTGCAGGACGAGCCGCAGGTCACCGATCCTGGTGTGGGTGAGGTTCGTGTACACCTGGAGCGGGCCGGCGGCGTTGCCGTCGATGTCCGAGACGGTGACGGTGGACGTGAGGGTGCCGGTGTCCGGGATGACCTGGCTCGTGGTCTGCTCGAACGGCGTCGGGAAGATCAGTGACCAGGTGGTCAGTGTGCCGGTGTCCCCGTCGTCGGTGTCGGTCATGCGGAGCGTCCACACGCCGTCGGCGGGCGAGTCGGAGGCGTCGACCGTGTACGCCGCGACGATGTCGTCGTCACCGTCGGCCGTGTTCGGGCTCTTGAGCAGGTAGGCCTTGCCGGTGGGGGAGAGGAGTTCCAGCTTGATGTCGCCCCGGTAGGTGTGGGTGATGTTGACGTACGCCTTGAGGTTCTTCGGCGCGTTGCCCGGGTATGCGGCGACGGTCAACGGCGACGTGGCCGGAGCGCCCGGGGCGTCGGGGATGGGTACGTCCTTGTCGTTGTCGACCTGGAAGGCGCGGGGCTTGCGGTCCGCCTCGGGCTTCGGGTCGATGGCGCCGACGGCTTTGCCGATGTCGATGCGCGGGGTGGTCGTCGTGCCGTTGGGGATGGGTTTGCCGGTGGTGGCGAGGAGCGAGGTCAGGCTGTCGATGCCCTCGGTGGGGTAGGCCTGCTTGAGGACGGCGAGTGCGCCGGCCACGTGGGGGGCGGCCATGGAGGTCCCGCTCAGGGAGTCGTAGCCGCTCAGGACGGACGAGACGATTCCGTTGCCGGGGGCGAACAGGTCGAGCAGGGGTCCGCGGTTGCTGAAGGAGGACACCTCGTCGTCGTCGTTGGTGGAGCCGACGGAGAGGGCGGAGGGCACGCAGGCGGGGGCGTTGACCGCGGTCTCCAGGCCGTTGTTCCCCGCCGCGACCACCGTGGCCACACCGACGCCGAGCAGCTTGTCGATGACGGGCTTGCGGGCGTCCTTGGTGCAGGCGGTGGTGTAACTCGCCGACCCCAGGCTGAGGTTCGCCGCGACGACCGGGGTCCCGGCCTGCTGCAGCTGCCACACCTTCTCCAGCCCCGCGATCTGGGCACTGGTGAAGCTGCGCACGCACGGGGCCGGCTCGGCACCGCAGTACTGCGCGGAGTTGAACTTGCTGAAGACCTGCACGGCGATGATGTCGGCGCCGGGTGCGACACCGGTCGCGGGGGCCCCGGACAGGCCGGTTCCGTCACCCGCGGCGATACCCGCCACGTGGGTTCCGTGCTCGCATCCCTCGATGGTCGCGCACGGCCCGTTCGCGGCGTCGGCGCTACCGGTGCCTTCCTGCTTCGCGGTGCCGTCGGGGCACAGGCTGGTGGCGGAGTAGGCGGCGTCGATCGGCGAGAAGCACGCCTCGGCCACGACCCGGTTCCTCAGGAACGGGTGATGGGTGGCCACACCGGTGTCCACGATGGCGATCGCGCTGCCCTTGCCGGTCTTGCCCGCCTTGATGGCCAGGTCGCCGCCGATGAGGGGAACACTCTGATCCAGCGTCGGCGCCGACACGGCGTCCTCGCTGACGCTGACCACCCCCTCCTGGGCGGCCAGCGCGTCCAGGCCGGCCTTGTCGACCCTGAGGGTCACGACCGGCAGAGTCTCGAACGACTGCACCGTCTGACCGGCGCTCGCCGCGCTCGACAGATCCGCACGGTTCTCGGTGACGACGTTCACCCGGACGGTGCCGCCACCGGCGGTCGCGTCGTACAGCGGCGGATCGATCGGATCGCCCTCCGCCGCGGCTGCCGTGCCGCTGCCCGCCGTGGTTGCCGTGCCGGTGTCCTCCGCCGTGGTGGCATGGGCCGGGATCGCACCGAAGGTCACAGTCATCACCGCGGTGACGACCGTCGTCCACATCCGTCTCTTCATTTCGCTCTCGAAAAAGTAAGCAGGCATGACCGAGCCCGCGGGGTGAGAAGGGAGAATTCCGGCATGGGAAAACCGGATGGCGAAACGTGTCTACCTGGGGACTTCACGCACCGGGCGTGATCCGTCAGGAGGCCGTAGGGGAAAGCGGCGGCGATGGTGCTGTGCACGCGCAACAGCGATATGCCGACCGCAGCGGCGACGGGGAGCGCTGAATTGCGCAGGCTCCCGTATAGACGGGTCCGCTTGATCGATGCACACAGTAGAGCGGCCGAGATCACGTCCGCAAGGCCCTCCGGGCGCAATGACAGGGGTGATCGGCTGCGGTGGTAAAACGGAACGAGTGACTACTGTTTCGTGCGGTGAGGCCGGTGGGACCGCCGTCTTTACCGGTGAAGTCGTCCGACAGCCGAAATAGAGTCACAAACCGGCGCCACCGGCTTCCCGCCCGCGCTCCCCCTGGACCCGACCGGCAGCCCCGGGTCCCGCCCCTCGTCACGGAGACCTCTCACCCCACCCCCTCGCGAGGTGAGACCAAAGTTCCTTTCCGGTCACCCAGTGCCACAGGCAGGAAACGCGCCCTCCCTACCTTCGGGATCAGCCACTCACCGGAGTACGAGCCCCGAAGCACCGTGGAGGCGTCATGACAGCCCCGAGCACAGCCCCCGCCTCGAGCAGGGGGAGCCGCTGGATCGAGCAGTGGGATCCGGAGGACGAGGCCTTCTGGAACGCGAAGGGCGAGAAGATCGCCCGGCGGAACCTGTTCTTCTCCGTCCTCTCCGAGCACATCGGGTTCTCGATCTGGACCATGTGGTCCGTGCTGGTGCTCTTCATGGGTCCGGAGTACGGCCTGACTCCGGCCGACAAGTTCCTGCTGACCTCGGTGGTCACCCTGGTCGGCGCCGTCGTCCGGGTCCCGTACACCTTCGCCGTGGCGATCTTCGGTGGGCGCAACTGGACCGTCATCTCGGCCGGCCTCCTCCTCATCCCCACCACCGCGGCGTTCATCGTGATGAAGCCGGGGACGTCCTTCTCCACCTTCCTGCTCGTGGGCCTGCTGGCCGGCATCGGCGGCGGCAACTTCGCCTCCTCCATGACCAACATCAACGCCTTCTTCCCGCTGCGGAAGAAGGGGTGGGCGCTCGGGCTCAACGCCGGTGGCGGCAACATCGGCGTGCCGGTCATCCAGCTGATCACCCTCGCGATCATCGGGGCGAACGGCGGGCCGCGCGTGCTGCTCGGCATCTACATCCCGCTGATCGTCGTCGCCGCCGTCCTCGCCGCGCTGTTCATGGACAACCTGGCCTCCGTCAAGAACGACACCGGGGCGGCGAAGGACGCCGCGAAGGAGGCCCACACCTGGATCATGGCCTTCCTCTACATCGGCACGTTCGGGTCGTTCATCGGCTACAGCTTCGCCTTCGGGCAGGTGCTGACGAACCAGTTCGGGCGGACCCCGCTGCAGGCCGCCTACGTCACCTTCATCGGGCCGCTGCTCGGCTCCCTCATCCGGCCCGTGGGCGGATGGCTCGCCGACCGGTACGGCGGTGCCCGCATCACGCTGTGGAACTACGTCGGCATGGCCGCCGCCACCGCCGTCCTCGTCGTCGCCGGCATGCAGAAGTCGCTGCCGCTGTTCGTGTCCGTCTTCGTGGTGCTGTTCGTGCTGAGCGGGCTCGGCAACGGCTCGACGTACAAGATGATCCCCGGCATCTTCCAGGCGCAGGCCCTCGCCAAGGGGCTGACGGGCGAAGAGGCCGTCCGTTATGGCCGACGGCTGTCCGGCGCCTCCATGGGACTCATCGGGGCCGTCGGCGCGCTCGGCGGCGTCGGCATCAACCTCGCCTTCCGGCAGTCCTTCCTGTCCTACGGCTCCGGCACCGGCGCGTTCGTCGCCTTCCTCGCCTTCTACGGCGCCTGTTTCGCCGTGACCTGGGCCGTATACCTTCGCGGCCCGGCCCGGCAGGCCCGGGCCGAGGCCGCTGCGGACACGAAGACACAGCTCAGCTACGCCGAAGTGTGACGTAACACTGGCGACACGAAGCCGAACCGAGCCTGTCATGCGCCGTTGACAGGCTCGATCGGTATGCGGGCCAGCTAGGAGAGCCATGTACGACGAACAGCAGCACACCGAACACGGACCCCTCGCCGGGTTCACCGTGGGCGTGACCGCCGCCCGCCGCGCCGACGAGCTGGGCGCGCTGCTCCAGCGGCGCGGTGCCGTCGTGCTGCACGCGCCCGCCCTGCGGATCGTGCCGCTCGCCGACGACGGCGAACTGCTCGCCGCCACCAAGGAGCTGATCGATCAGGCACCGGATGTCGTGGTGGCCACCACCGCCATCGGGTTCCGGGGCTGGGTGGAGGCCGCGGAGGGGTGGGGGCTCGGTGAACAGCTGCTCGGACGGCTGCGGAACGTCGAGCTGCTGGCGCGCGGCCCCAAGGTCAAGGGAGCCGTCCGGGCCGCCGGGCTGACCGAGGAGTGGTCGCCGTCCAGCGAGTCCATGGCCGAGGTGCTCGACCGGCTGCTGGAGGAGGGGGTCGAAGGACGCCGGGTCGCCGTACAACTGCACGGGGAGCCGCTGCCCGGGTTCGTGGAGGCGCTCCGGGCCGGGGGAGCGGAGGTCGTGCCGGTGCCCGTGTACCGGTGGATGCCGCCGGAGGACATCACCCCGCTCGACCGGCTGCTGGACGCGGCCGTCTCCCGGGGTCTGGACGCCCTCACCTTCACCAGCGCGCCGGCCGCCGCCTCCCTGCTCAGCCGGGCGGAGGAGCGGGGCCTGCTCGGTGAGCTGCTCACCGCCCTCGGCCACGACGTGCTGCCCGCGTGCGTCGGCCCCGCCACCGCGCTGCCCCTCCAGGTGCGCGGGGTGGACACCGTACAGCCGGAGCGGTACCGGCTCGGGCCGCTCGTGCAGCTGCTGTGCCAGGAACTGCCCGCACGGGCACGGTCGTTGCCGGTCTCGGGCTACCGGGTGGAGATCCGGGGGCACGCGGTCCTGGTGGACGGCGAGCTCAAGCCGGTGCCGCCGGCCGGCATGTCGCTGCTGCGGACGCTGGCGCGGCGGCCGGGGTGGGTGGTGGCCCGGGCCGAGCTGCTGCGGGCCTTGCCGGGAGCCGGCCGTGACGAACACGCGGTGGAGACGGCGATGGCCCGCCTGCGTACGGCTCTGGGGACGCCGAAGCTGATCCAGACGGTGGTGAAGCGGGGGTACCGGCTGGCACTGGACCCGGCGGCGGACGCGAAGTACTCGGACGTGTGAGCCCGGCTCAAGGGCGCGGGAGCAGGGTCAGCGCCCGGGTCAGGAAACCCGCGCCCGCCGTCGCGGCCACCGCCCGTACGACGTTCCACGCCACCCACGGTCCCTCGAAACGCTCCCGCAGGGCGGACGGCTCGCCCTGCGCCGCGAGGGCGTTGTTCAGCGGGATGTGGAACGCCACCGTGACGAAGAGGACGAGGACGTACGCGGCCAGCGCCGCCCAGACCCACGGGCGGCACGGGGTGCGACGCAACCGCCAGGCCGCCAGGCCCGTCAGCGCCGGCGCGCCCAGGAAGCCCAGGAAGAACACCGGGTTCTGGATGACGGTGTCGATGTTCCGCATGACCTCGACGTACGTCCGGTCGTCGCTGCGCGCCAGGGCCGGCATCACCGCACACGCGAAGACGTAGAAGACCCCGGCGCTCAGGCCCGTGGTGATCGTGGCCGCGCCCAGGACGAGACCGCTGCTCCGTGTTTCCGTCATGCCCCCAGGCAAGCGGTGCGGCCCCGTGCGGGACATGGCCGGAGCGCGCGTGCGCATACGCGTGCGTCCAGGCCGCGCAACCGCGACCGGTACGAGGGGTTCCTGCCGCCGCCGCGGACGGGCACTGTGAAAAGGAGCGACGGAACGGTTCCCCTCCGCGGTCTCCCGCACGTCCCTGTACGTCTCCTGCACGGTTCCTGCCTAGGCGGTGACAGGCACATGGCACTGGGTACGGCCACGCCCCCGTACGAGCTGCGGTTCGACGCCGGGCGGATCTGTCTGGATCTCCTCGCCACCACGCACCCGGCCGAACGGCTGGACGCCGTCGAGTCGTTGCGCGCCTGGATCACCGGCGCCGGACTCGTGCCGCCCGGCACGCCGCTGGCCCACGCCGACGCCTCCTGGCTGGTGGGATTCCGGGAACTGCGGGGACACATCGGGCAGTTGGTGCGGACCCCGTACGCGGCGGACGCGCGGCCGTACGAACGCGCGCTCGCCCGGGTCAACGAGACCGCCCGGGCCGCGCCGCCCGCCCCGCGCGCCGTGCCCGGCCAGGACGGCACGCTGGTGCGGGAGTTGGCCGGGCCGCCGGAGTGCGCGGCGCTGCTCGCCGTCCTCGCCCGGGACGCCGTGGAACTGCTCACCGACCCCGTGGCGCGGGCGGCCGTGCGGGAGTGCGAGGGCGACGACTGCCCGCTCGTGTACCTGGACACGTCCCGCGGGCGGCGCCGGCGCTGGTGCTCCAGCGAGGTCTGCGGCAACCGCGAGCGGGTCGCCCGGCACCGGCGCCGGGCGGCGCTCGCGCGGGCCTGAATATCCGGTAGGGACGTTCTGCCGGATTGCGTCCTCGTGACGGGCGGAGTGATATCCGCAACACCGGGTGGGCCGGTCCCGCCGCGCGGTCAATCCGGCTCGCCCAGGCGATGTGTCGGAAATGTAAAGATCACCTGGCGGGAATGTGCGTGCATGTCCCGCTCGTCACGTCACCCCGGAGAAAACTGTCACCTCCGTTTGAACGCCACACGCCTCCCTTCCGTACCGGTGGGCGAGCGACCGACTGGGGGAACCCCCGGACACCGGAGGTGGGCGTGCGCAAGGATGCGGCCGTGGCCAATGAACGTGGATCGAGGGCCCGACATCGCATGTCCTCACAGCCCTCGGAACCTGATGAGGAGCTGATGCGTGCCCTGTACCGCGAGCACGCCGGACCTCTGCTCGCGTACGTCCTCCGGCTGGTCGCCGGCGACCGGCAGCGCGCCGAGGACGTCGTGCAGGAAACGCTCATCCGTGCCTGGAAGAACGCCGGTCAGCTCAATCGGGCGACCGGATCGGTACGCCCCTGGCTGGTGACGGTCGCGCGCCGCATCGTCATCGACGGCCACCGCAGCCGGCAGGCCCGGCCGCAGGAGGTCGATCCGTCGCCGCTGGAGGTCATCCCCGCGGAGGACGAGATCGACAAGGCGCTGTGGTTGATGACGCTGTCGGACGCGCTCGACGACCTGACCCCCGCCCACCGGGAGGTGCTCGTCGAGACGTACTTCAAGGGGCGTACGGTCAACGAGGCGGCCGAGACGCTGGGCATTCCGAGCGGCACGGTCCGCTCCCGGGTGTTCTACGCCCTGCGGTCGATGAAGCTGGCACTGGAGGAGCGGGGGGTGACGGCGTGATGAGCAGCGGGTACGGGGGAATGCAGGGATTCGGCCCGGGTGGTCCGGGTATGTCTGGACCCATGAACCCCAGTCAGGGATCTTCGGTGCCGAGCGAGCACGAGACCGTCGGCGCCTACGCCCTCGGGATTCTCGACGACGCCGAGGCAACCGCTTTCGAGGCCCATCTCGCCGGCTGCGAGTGGTGCGCCCAGCAACTGGACGAGCTGGCCGGGATGGAGCCGATGCTGGCCGCGCTCGCGGACCTGCCGGGCTCCGGCAGCACCCCCGCGATCGGCGAGTCGCTGTCGGCCAGACCCAGTCCGCGGCTGGTGGAGAAGCTGGTCGACGAGGTCGCCGAGCACCGCGCCCGGAAGCGCCGGCGCGGCTTCTACATGATCGCGGCGGCGGCCGCGCTGATCATCGCAGGCCCGCTGGCCGCGGTGGCGGTGAACAGCGGCTCGGACGACGGCAAGCAGGTCACCGCCTCCCCGGCCCAGTCCACGTTCCGGACCATGTCCGACAAGGCCTCGGCCACGGACCCGTCGACCCATGTCAGCGCGACCGTCGGCATGGCAGGGAAGGACTGGGGCACGCAGGCGGTCCTGGAGCTGAAGAACGTCAAGGGCCCGCTCAAGTGCTCCCTGGTGCTGGTCGCCAAGAACGGCCAGCGCGTGACGATGTCGTCCTGGTCGGTCCCGAACTGGGGTTACGGCCTCGCGGACGGGAAGACGCCGGAGTCCAAGAAACCGCTGTACATCGGCGGGACCGCGGCCTTCCAGCCGAACGAGATCGACCACTTCGAGGTCGTGACCTTCGAGGGAAAGAAGCTGGTCCAGGTGAACGCGTAGTCGCCGTAGCTTTGCCGGGTCCCCTTCGCGTACGGTTGACGGCTGCCCAGCACGTCAGAAGGGGGCCCGGTGGCCGCTCAGGTTCAGCAGTCCGCGGTCGGCTCGGTACACGACGCACCCGATTCCGTCCGTGACCGAGAGATCAGCGTCGAACAGGAACACCTGGACCGGGTGTACCGGCGGCTGGAGGAGAAGATCCACGAGGCCGAGTTCCTGATGCACGACGCGGCCAAGCGCGGCCAGGTGGGCACTCCGGGGGCGCTGGCCGAACGGGACGCGCAGGTCTTCCGGGCCGGTGTCCACCTGAACCGGCTCAACAACGAGTTCGAGGACTTCCTCTTCGGCCGCATCGACCTGCTGCTCGGCAAGGACGGCAAGAAGGGTCCCGACGGCGCGTACACGGCGGTGGAGCCGGCCGAGGGCGCGGTACGCGAGGACAACACCGCCGACATCGCCGAGACCCTGCACATCGGCCGCATCGGCGTCCTCGACGAGGACTACTCCCCGCTGGTGATCGACTGGCGGGCACCCGCCGCCGCCCCCTTCTACCGGGCCACGCCCGTCGACCCCGGGCGGGTCGTACGACGCCGGGTCATCCGCTCCAAGGGCCGCCGGGTCCTCGGCGTCGAGGACGACCTGATGCGCCCCGAGCTGACCGCCCGCCTCGACGGCCGCGAGCTGGCCGTGATCGGCGACGGCGCCCTGATGGCCGCCCTCGGCCAGGCCCGCAGCCACACCATGCGGGACATCGTCTCCTCCATCCAGGCCGAGCAGGACCTGGTCATCCGCGCCCCCGCCGCCTCCATCACCTACGTCGAGGGCGGCCCGGGCACCGGCAAGACCGCGGTCGCCCTGCACCGCGCGGCCTACCTGCTCTACCAGGACCGCAGACGCTACGCGGGCGGCATCCTGATCGTCTCCCCGACCCCGCTGCTGGTCGCCTACACCGAGGGCGTGCTGCCCTCGCTCGGCGAGGAGGGCCAGGTCGCGATCCGTGCCATCGGCTCCCTGGTCGACGGCGCCGAGGCCACCCTGTACGACTCCCCGGCGGTGGCCCGCGCCAAGGGCTCGTACCGGATGCTGAAGGTGCTGCGCAAGGCGGCCCGGGGCGCACTGGAGCTCGGGCCGGGCGGCGGTGCGCCGGTCGGTCGGCTCGCACCGGACGACGACGACACCGGCACCGCGCCGCAGGCCCTGACCGGCCCGGTCACCCGGCTCCGGGTCGTCGCCTTCGGGCGCCGCCTCGAACTCGAGGCGGACGAGCTGGAACGTATCCGCCGTACCGCCCTCGGCGGCACCGCGCCGGTCAACCTGCTCCGCCCGCGGGCCCGCAGACTGCTCCTGGACGCCCTGTGGGCCAAGTCCGGCGCCGCCGGTCGGCACACGGACCCGGAGCTGGCCGCCGAGCTGCGCTCCTCCTTCGACGAGGACATCACGAGCGAGGACGCCTTCATCGCGTTCCTCGACGCCTGGTGGCCCGAGCTGACCCCGAAGGCGGTGCTCGCCGCCATGGCCGACGAGAAGAGGCTCGGCCGCTGGGCCCGCCGGATCCTCAACCCCGGCGAGGTCCGCAGGGTCGCCCGCTCCCTCAGGCGGGACGGCCACACCGTGCACGACATCGCCATGCTCGACGAACTGCAGGCGATCCTCGGTGCCCCGGCCCGTCCGCGCAAGAGGCGCGAACTCGACCCGCTGGACCAGCTCACCGGCCTGGAGGAGCTGATGCCGGTGCGTGAGGAGACCCAGCGGGAGCGGGCCGAGCGCCTCGCGCAGGAGCGCACCGAGTACGCGCACGTCATCGTGGACGAGGCGCAGGACCTCACCCCGATGCAGTGGCGCATGGTCGGCCGCCGTGGCCGGCATGCCACCTGGACGGTCGTCGGCGACCCGGCCCAGTCCTCGTGGTCCGACCCGGACGAGGCGGCCGAGGCCCGCGACGAGGCCCTGGGCACCCGACCCCGGCGCCGCTTCCAGCTGACCGTCAACTACCGCAACCCGGCCGAGATCGCCGAGCTGGCCGCCCGGGTCCTGGCGCTCGCCATGCCCGGTTCCCAGGCGCCGTCCGCCGTACGGTCCACGGGGGTCGAACCCCGTTTCACGGTCGTGCGGGGCTCCCAGGAGAAGACCGTCCGCGCGGAGGCCGAGCGGCTGCTCGGGCTGGTGGACGGCACGGTCGGGGTGGTCGTCGCGATGAACCGGCGCGAGGAGGCCCGCCGCTGGCTGGCGGGGCTCGGCGACCGGGTCGTCGCGCTCGGCAGCCTGGAGGCCAAGGGCCTGGAGTACGACGCCACGGTCGTCGTCTCGCCCGCGGAGATCGCGGACGAGTCCCCGGCCGGGCTGCGGGTTCTGTACGTGGCGCTGACCCGGGCCACCCAGCAGCTGACGGTGGTCTCCGGCGAGCGGGACGAACCGGACGCGGCCGGGATCCCGGACCTGCTCAGGGACTGACTTTCCCCGAACATCCCGGAGGGGAATGGCTGTACGGCATCCGTTTGTTAGCCTTGACGTGGCACCGGCCCGATCCAAGCCCCCGGGCCCAACCTTCGTCCCTCAGAGGGACCACTTGCCGCGAGGCGAGCATGGCGGGTCGGTGTCACGAACGTGTGGGAGGCCCACGTCACCAAGTGACGTGGGCCTCTTTCTTTGCCTGATCATTTCTCGTATGGTGGAAGTGATTTTCCGAAAACGCGCACCTGCTGGACGGCCCCTGTGAACAAAACGTCCGCAACCCAGGGCGACTACCACGTACTGAGGGGTAGGTGCGACGATCGGACGGCACAACTCGCGACACGGTGAAAGCAGAGGAAGTCGGCCATGGCAACGGCGCCCAGCGTCTCCTACTCGATGACCATCCGGTTGGAGGTGCCCGCGAGCGGAACCGCCGTCTCGCAGCTCACCACCGCCGTGGAGTCCTCCGGAGGCTCGGTGACCGGCCTCGACGTCACCGCGTCCGGTCACGAGAAGCTCCGCATCGACGTCACCATCGCGGCCACCTCCACGGCCCACGCCGAGGAGATCGTCGAGAAGCTCCGCGGCATCGAGGGCGTCACGCTGGGCAAGGTCTCCGACCGTACGTTCCTCATGCACCTCGGCGGCAAGATCGAGATGGCGTCGAAACACCCCATCCGCAACCGTGACGACCTGTCCATGGTCTACACGCCGGGTGTGGCCCGCGTCTGCATGGCCATCGCCGAGAACCCCGAGGACGCCCGCCGCCTGACCATCAAGCGCAACTCCGTTGCGGTCGTGACGGACGGCTCCGCCGTGCTCGGCCTGGGCAACATCGGCCCCAAGGCCGCGCTGCCCGTCATGGAGGGCAAGGCGGCCCTCTTCAAGCGCTTCGCCGGCATCGACGCCTGGCCGATCTGCCTGGACACCCAGGACAGCGACGCGATCGTGGAGATCGTCAAGGCGATCGCCCCCGGCTTCGCCGGCATCAACCTCGAGGACATCTCCGCGCCCCGCTGCTTCGAGATCGAGGCCCGGCTGCGCGAGGCCCTCGACATCCCCGTCTTCCACGACGACCAGCACGGCACCGCGATCGTGGTCCTCGCCGCCCTGACCAACGCCCTGCGCGTCACGGAAAAGGCCATCGAGAACATCCGGGTCGTCATGTCCGGCGCCGGCGCGGCCGGTACGGCCATCCTCAAGCTGCTGATCGCCGCCGGCGTGAAGAACGCCGTCGTCGCCGACATCCACGGTGTCGTGCACGCCGGCCGCGAGGACCTGGTGGACGCGCCGTCCGACTCGCCGCTGCGCTGGATCGCCGACAACACCAACCCCGAGGGCCTCAGCGGCACCCTGAAGGAGGCCGTGCGCGGCGCGGACGTCTTCATCGGCGTCTCCGCGCCGAACGTCCTCGACGGCGACGACGTGGCCGCCATGGCGGACGGGGCCATCGTGTTCGCGCTCGCGAACCCCGACCCGGAGGTGGACCCCGCAATCGCCCGCCAGACGGCGGCCGTTGTGGCCACCGGCCGCTCCGACTTCCCGAACCAGATCAACAACGTGCTGGTCTTCCCGGGTGTCTTCCGCGGCCTGCTGGACGCCCAGTCCCGTACCGTCAACACCGAGATGATGCTCGCCGCCGCGAAGGCCCTCGCCGACGTGGTGACCGAGGACGAGCTGAACCCGAACTACATCGTCCCGAGTGTCTTCAACGACAAGGTCGCGGGCGCCGTGGCCGGCGCGGTCCGCGAGGCCGCGAAGGCGGCCGGGGCGACGGCCTGACGACGCCGTGCCGTAGTGTGCTGGGGCTGTGAGGATCACCACGGCGGCCCCAGCACCGGCGCGTCGTGGAACCACCTGATGCCGGGTGCGCTCTAGGGTGACGGCCGAGCAGGCGCTTTTCGTGTGACTCCCCAGGGTGTTCTCACGACTCCTACGGGTGCCGGATTGGCTTTCCCGCCGCAGGTAGGGGCAGGATGCGTCCCTGGGCGCGAGCGCATCGGCATCGCAGTGCCTCGGGCGGCTCCGCCGCGTGGCACACCCCAACGGCAAGAAATACACGGGAGTAACAACATGAACCGCAGTGAGCTGGTGGCCGCGCTGGCCGACCGTGCCGAGGTGACCCGCAAGGACGCCGACGCCGTGCTGGCCGCGTTCGCCGAGACCGTCGGCGAGATCGTCGCCAAGGGCGACGAGAAGGTCACCATCCCCGGCTTCCTGACCTTCGAGCGCACCCACCGTGCCGCTCGTACCGCGCGCAACCCGCAGACCGGCGAGCCCATCAACATCCCCGCCGGCTTCAGCGTGAAGGTCACCGCGGGCAGCAAGCTCAAGGAAGCCGCCAAGGGCAAGTAGGCGCTCCGCTGTGTAGCGCCGACCCACTGGAGCGCCGTGGGTGACTGCGGGCCCGTCGTGGCTGGTCGCGCAGTTGCCCGCGCCCCTTCAGGGCGCCTCAGCCGAAGACGCGGAAAGGGCGGCCCCCCTCACACCGAGGGGAGCCGCCCTTTCGGCATGCGCGGGCCTAGCCGAGCGCCTTGCCCGGCAGCTCCACCTTCGCGCCCAGTTCCACGAGCTTCTCCATGAAGTTCTCGTAGCCGCGGTTGATGAGGTCGATGCCGTGGACACGGGAGGTGCCCTCGGCGGCCAGGGCCGCGATGAGGTACGAGAAGCCGCCGCGCAGGTCGGGGATGACCAGGTCGGAGCCCTGGAGCTTGGTCGGGCCCGAGACGACCGCGGAGTGCAGGAAGTTGCGCGCGCCGAAACGGCAGGCGGAGCCGCCCAGGCACTCCCGGTAGAGCTGGATGTGGGCGCCCATCTGGTTCAGCGCCGAGGTGAAGCCCAGGCGGGACTCGTACACCGTCTCGTGGATGATGGACAGGCCCGTGGCCTGGGTCAGGGCCACCACCAGCGGCTGCTGCCAGTCGGTCTGGAAGCCGGGGTGCACGTCCGTCTCCAGCGCGATGGACTTCAACTGGCCGCCCGGGTGCCAGAAGCGGATGCCCTCGTCGTCGATCTCGAAGGCACCGCCCACCTTCCGGTAGGTGTTCAGGAACGTCATCATCGAGCGCTGCTGGGCGCCGCGGACGTAGATGTTGCCGTTGGTCGCCAGCGCCGCCGACGCCCAGGACGCGGCCTCCAGGCGATCCGGCAGGGCACGGTGGGTGTAGCCGCCGAGCTTGTCCACACCGGTGATCCGGATCGTGCGGTCGGTGTCCATCGCGATGATCGCGCCCATCTTCTGCAGCACGCAGATGAGGTCCTCGATCTCCGGCTCGACGGCCGCGTTGGACAACTCCGTGACGCCCTCGGCCAGTACGGCCGTCAGCAGCACCTGCTCGGTCGCGCCGACGGACGGGTACGGCAGCCGGATCTTCGTACCGCGCAGCCGCTGCGGAGCCTCCAGGTACTGCCCGTCCGCGCGCTTCTCGATCGTCGCGCCGAACTGCCGCAGCACGTCGAAGTGGAAGTCGATGGGCCGGCCGCCGATGTCGCAGCCGCCGAGGCCCGGGATGAACGCGTGGCCGAGACGGTGCAGCAGGGGACCGCAGAAGAGGATCGGGATACGGCTGGAACCCGCGTGGGCATCGATGTCAGCCACGTTGGCGCTCTCGACGTGCGTCGGGTCGAGCACCAGCTCGCCGGGCTCCTCGCCCGGGCGGACCGTCACCCCGTGCAGCTGGAGCAGGCCGCGCACGACCCGCACGTCACGGATGTCGGGAACGTTGCGCAGTCGGCTCGGCGCGCTGCCCAGCAGGGCGGCGACCATGGCCTTCGGTACGAGGTTCTTCGCACCGCGGACACGGATCTCGCCCTCCAGCGGGGTTCCGCCGTGGACAAGCAGGACATCGTCGTTGACGGTCATGAATCTCGCGTTCCGATGAGTTGGGCAGGGGCCGGCCGATCACTGTGCGCAGGGGCCGGGAAGACAGGGTAATCGCCCATCACCCCCCGTCCGTAAGCCCAAGTACCGCCCAGTCGCGTCATAGCTGTGTCACAACACGAACCGTTCCCTACCGGGCACATGGGGTCACCGGCGGGGGCGCGCGCCGGGCCCGCTCCCCTGCGCCCTGAGCTGGGTCCCCCCGATTGGCTCCCCACACCGGGGGAAGATGCGGGATCATGTCTGGCATGACCGAGGTGTCCTCGCTCACAGGGCGGCTGCTCGTGGCCACGCCCGCCCTGGCGGACCCGAACTTCGACCGTGCGGTGGTGCTCCTTCTCGACCACGACGAGGAGGGCTCCCTCGGTGTCGTCCTCAACCGCCCCACCCCCGTGGACGTGGGCGACATCCTGGAGGGCTGGGCCGATCTCGCCGGCGAGCCCGGCGTGGTCTTCCAGGGCGGCCCCGTCTCGCTGGACTCCGCGCTCGGCGTGGCGGTCATCCCGGGCGGCGCGAACGGTGACCACACCCCCCTCGGCTGGCGGCGGGTGCACGGCGCGATCGGCCTCGTCGACCTGGAGACCCCGCCGGAACTGCTCGCCTCGGCCCTGGGCAGCCTGCGGATCTTCGCCGGGTACGCCGGCTGGGGTCCCGGCCAGCTGGAGGACGAGCTGGTCGAAGGCGCCTGGTACGTGGTGGAGTCCGAACCGGGCGACGTCTCCTCGCCGGCCCCGGAGAGACTCTGGCGGGAGGTGCTGCGGCGCCAGCGCAACGAGCTGGCGATGGTGGCCACGTACCCGGACGACCCTTCGCTCAACTGATGCGTCCGAGCTTCAGTACCCTGGGCGGTATGAGCACTCTTGAGCCCGAGCGCGGGACTGGTACGGGGACCCTCGTAGAGCCGACGCCACAGGTGTCCCACGGCGACGGCGACCACGAGCGCTTCGCCCACTACGTCCAGAAGGACAAGATCATGGCGAGCGCCCTGGACGGCACGCCCGTCGTGGCGCTGTGCGGCAAGGTCTGGGTGCCGGGTCGTGACCCGAAGAAGTACCCCGTCTGCCCCATGTGCAAGGAGATCTACGAGTCCATGGGCAGCGGCGGCGACGACAAGGGCGGCGACAAGAAGTAGCGGTCTCCCGGCCGGCCCGGGTTTTCACGAGGCCCCCGGGGCGCGCGTGCGACACGCGCGCCCCGGGGGTCTTCGTGTTTTCCGGTCACAGAGTGGTTGAGACCTCTTGTCGGCATGTTCATGTAGTCCTTAGCCTCCTTCTGTTGTGCAGAGCGAAACAGTCATTGCACATGTTGCAACGAACTACCTCAGGCACCAACTCTCCGGAGGAACGCTCCATGAAGCTGTCCGCCCCCCTCGCGGCGCTGCTCACCCTCGTCGTCGCCACCGCCTGCGCCCCCCAGACCTCCTCCAACTCCGCCTCCGACCGGGACGACAAGAGCGGCACCCTGCGGGTGTGGCTCTTCCAGGAGGTCGGCAACGAGCCGAAGAAGAAGATCGTCGACACGGTCGTCAGCGCCTTCGAGAAGGCCCACGAGGACACCGAGGTCGACGTCGAGTACATCCCCGTGGAGACCCGCGCCCAGCGCGTCAAGGCCGCCTTCAACGACCCGAAGTCCGCGCCGGACGTCATCGAGTACGGCAACACCGACACCGCCGGCTACGTCCACGACGGCGGACTCCTCGACATCACCGAGGATTTCGGCACCTGGGGCGAGGCCAAGAACACCGACCCGACCGCCCGCCAGTCCGTCACCGTCGACGGCAAGGTCTACGGCGCCCCCTTCTACGTCGGCGTCCGCGCCCTGTACTACCGCACCGACCTCTTCAAGGACCTCGGCCTCGAGCCGCCGCGGTCCCTGGCCGAGCTGGCCACCACGGCCCGGGCGATCCGCGCCGCCAGGCCCGACCTGTACGGCCTGGTCGTCGGGGGCGCCTACACCTACGGCGCGATGCCCTTCATCTGGGCGAACGGCGGCGACCTGGCGACCGGCAAGGGCGGCTCGTACGCCTCCGCGATCGACAGCGCGGCCGCCCGCAAGGGCATCAAGGCCTACACATCGCTCTTCACCGGCGCCAACTGTCCCGCCGAGAAGTGCGCCGGCATGGGCGGCAACGACACGGTGACCGCGTTCGCGGCGGGCAAGGCGGGCATGGCGATCGGCGGCGACTTCAGCCACGCGGCCGTGGAGGCCGGGAAGGTCAAGGGCAAGTACGCGGTCGTACCGCTGCCGGGCGCGACCCCCGGCTCCATCGCCCCGGCGTTCGCCGGCGGCAACAACATCGGCGTGCTCAAGAGCACCACGCATCGCACGCTCGCCGTGGACCTGATGGAGCGGCTGGCCTCGAAGAAGACGCAGTCCGCTCTGTTCGACGCGATGGGGTTCCTGCCCACCTTCACGGACGTGCGCGAGCAGGCGGCGGCCCGGGAGCCGTTCGTGAAGCCCTTCGTGCGCACGTTGGCGGCCGGTACGAAGTTCGTGCCCGCCTCGGCCGCGTGGTCGCAGATCGACTCCTCGCTCGTGCTGCCGACGATGTTCCAGGAGGTCATCAGCGGCAAGAAGAGCGTGGATGCGGCTGCCGAGTCGGCTGCGGCGAAGATGAACGACGCGTTCGGCTCCGCCGGGTGAGGGCGCCTACCTGCTCGGGGAGCGCGGAAGGTGTGCGGGTGCGGGCCGTTCGTGGCCGGTCACGCAGCTCCCCGCGCACCTCGGGGGGCTGGACGCCCTGGCTCTATCTCGCCCCCGCTCTCGTCGTCCTGGGCGGGCTGCTCGTCTACCCGGTCTGTCAGCTCGGGCTGATCTCGCTCTTCCGCTACACCCAGGCGCAGGTCAGCGGTGGGGAGCCGGCCGCCTTCCGGGGGGCCGGGAACTACACGGACCTGTTCTCCGACGGGCGGTTCTGGCAGGTGCTGCTGGCCACCGTGGTGTTCGCGGCGGCCTGCGTCCTGTCCACGCTCGCCGTCGGGTGCGCGCTCGCCGTACTGCTCACGCGCGTGCGTGCCGTGCCGCGGCTGGCGCTGATGCTGGCCGCGCTGGGCGCCTGGGCGACCCCGGCGGTCACCGGCTCCACGGTGTGGCTGCTCCTGTTCGACCCGGACTTCGGGCCGGTCAACCGGCTGCTGGGGCTGGGGGACCACTCGTGGACGTACGGCCGGTACAGCGCGTTCCTGCTCGTCCTGCTCGAAGTGGTCTGGTGCTCCTTCCCGTTCGTGATGGTGACGGTCTACGCCGGCATCCGCGCCGTACCGGCCGAGGTGCTCGAGGCCGCCGCGCTGGACGGCGCCTCGCAGTGGCGTATCTGGCGCTCGGTGCTCGCGCCGATGCTCCGGCCGATCCTCACCGTCGTCACCATCCAGTCGGTCATCTGGGACTTCAAGGTGTTCACGCAGATCTACGTCATGACGAACGGCGGCGGTATCGCGGGCCAGAACCTGGTGCTGAACGTGTACGCCTACCAGGAGGCGTTCGCGTCCTCCCAGTACGGCCTCGGGTCGGCGATCGGCGTGGTGATGCTGCTGCTCCTGCTGGCCGTGACCCTGGCGTACCTGCGGCTGCTGCGCCGGCAGGGGGAGGAACTGTGAGGCGTCCCTGGCGGTTGTGTGCGGAAGGGGCGGCGCTGCTGATCGCCGTCGTCGTCGCCTTCCCGCTGTACTGGATGGTGCTGAGCGCCTTCAAACCGGCCGGGGAGATCGAGTCCGACCGGCCCCGGCCGTGGACGCTCTCACCGTCCCTGGACGCCTTCCGGCGGGTCTTCGGACAGCAGGAATTCGGCCGGTACTTCGTCAACAGCCTGGTGGTGGCGGGCAGTGTGGTGATCGCCTCGGCACTGATCGCCTTTCTCGCGGCGACCGCCGTCACACGATTCCGCTTCCGCTTCCGGACCACCCTGCTGATCATGTTCCTGGTGGCCCAGATGGTGCCCGTGGAAGCCCTCACGATCCCGCTGTTCTTCCTCATGCGGGACTTCGGCCGGCTGAACACTCTCGGCTCGCTGATCCTGCCCCACATCGCCTTCTCGCTGCCGTTCGCGATCTGGATGCTGCGGGGGTTCGTGAAAGCGGTCCCGGAGACCCTGGAGGAGGCCGCGTACCTCGACGGGGCGAGCCGCGGGCGATTCCTCTGGCAGATCCTTTTCCCGCTCGTCCTGCCCGGCCTGGTGGCCACGAGCGTGTTTTCCTTCATCTCGGCCTGGAACGACTTCCTGTTCGCCAAGTCCTTCATCATCAGCGACACTTCGCAGTCGACCCTGCCGATGGCCCTGCTGGTGTTCTACAAGCCGGACGAGCCGGACTGGGGCGGGGTCATGGCCGCGTCCACGGTGATGACGATTCCGGTGCTCGTCTTCTTCGTACTCGTACAGCGACGCCTGGTCTCGGGACTGGGCGGAGCGGTTAAGGATTGAACATGGTGGATGTGATTCCGTACGAGCGGTCCAACGGATTCGACGTGGGACTGGTGCCGGTGCCCGGTCGCTTCTCGGCTTCGCTGCCCGGCGGGAGCCAGGGGTACGTCATCGACGCCGGGACCGGGATCGAGGCGACCGACGGCACCGAAGGGGTCGCGCGGTGGCTGCGCACGACCGTGGGCGCGGCGACCGGGTATCCGCTGCCGCCGCACACCGGCAACGGGAACCGGATCCTGCTGCGGATCGTCCCCGCCCTGGCCTCGGAACTCGGCAGCCCCGAGGCGTACCGCCTGTCCGCCGACGGCCACCTGATCGCCATCGACGGGGCGAGCGAGGCGGGGCTGTTCTGGGGCGCCCAGACATTCCGGCAATTGCTCGGCCCGGACGCCTTCCGCCGGGCACCGATCGCGGTCAAGGAGGAGTGGGAGTTCCCCGCGGTCACCATCCACGACGCCCCCCGTTTCGGCTGGCGCGGTCTCCTCCTCGACGTCGCCCGGCACTTCATGCCCAAGGAAGGCGTGCTGCGCTACCTGGACCTGATGGCCGCGCACAAACTGAACGTCTTCCACTTCCATCTGACGGACGACCAGGGCTGGCGCGTCGAGATCAAGCGGTACCCGAAGCTGACCGAGGTCGCCTCCTGGCGGACGCGGACGAAAATCGGTCACCGCGCCTCGCCGCTGTGGGAGGAGAAGCCGCACGGGGGTTACTACACCCAGGACGACATCCGGGAGATCGTCGCCTACGCCGCCGAGCGGCATATCACCGTCGTCCCGGAAATCGACGTACCGGGACACTCGCAGGCCGCCATCGCCGCATACCCGGAACTCGGCAACACCGACGTCATCGACACCACCGCCCTCTCCGTCCTGGACACTTGGGGTATCTGCTCCAACGTACTGGCCCCCACCGACACCACCCTGCGCTTCTACGAGGGGGTCTTCGAGGAGGTCCTGGAGCTGTTCCCGTCTCGGTTCATCCATGTCGGCGGCGACGAATGCCGCAAGGAGCAGTGGTCCGAGTCGGTGGCCGCCAAGAGCCGCATCGCGGAACTCGGACTGGCCGACGAGGAGGAACTGCAGTCCTGGTTCATCGGGCACTTCGACGCGTGGCTCTCCGCGCGCGGGCGCCGCCTCATCGGCTGGGACGAGATCCTGGAGGGCGGCCTCGCGAAGAACGCGGCGGTGTCCTCCTGGCGCGGCTACGGAGGCGGCATCGCGGCCGCGCGGGCCGGTCACGACGTGGTCATGTGCCCCGAGCAGTACGTGTACCTCGACCACCGTCAGGCTCCGGGCGAGGACGAGCCGGTGCCGATCGGGTTCGTCCGCACCCTGGAGGACGTGTACCGGTTCGAACCCGTACCGCCCGGCCTCACCGAGGAGGAGGCCGGGCACATCCTGGGCACCCAGGCGAACGTCTGGACCGAGGTGCTGGAGGACAGCGCGCGCGTGGACTACCAGACGTTCCCCCGGCTCGCGGCCTTCGCCGAGGTGGCCTGGAGCCGGCTGCCCGCTCCGGCGGAACGCGACTTCGCGGACTTCGAGCGCCGGATGGCCGCCCACTACGCGCGACTTGACGCCCTCGGCGTCGCCTACCGGCCGCCCACCGGGCCCCGGCCGTGGCAGAAGCGCCCCGGTGTGCTCGGCCGCCCGATCGAGGGGCCACCCCCGAACAAGTAATGGAAAAAGACCTCAAGAGTCACCGAAGAGTGGCAATCGCCATGGACCGGTGATGCCGTGCGAAAACGGACCATCTCCGCGATGAGGTGGGCGAATGCCTCCTAGCGGACCCCCGCGTTCGGGCCCCGCGAGAATGTGCCAGAGTTGCCACGTCCGCCCTGTGAGCACGTACCGTACGGCCACACAGGTGGGACCAGGTGGGGCAGCGGGAAGGGGCAGCCGGTTTGACCACGCACGCACCGCAGGCGGCGCAGGCCGTCACGCTGCCCACGACGCTGGACGAGGCCGTGGCGGCCCTCACCGCCATGCCCGCCGCGGTCCCGGTCGCGGGCGGCACCGACCTGATGGCCGCCGTCAACTCCGGCCAGCTCAGGCCCGCCGCACTGGTGGGCCTCGGGCGGATCAGCGAGATCCGCGGCTGGCAGTACCAGGACGGTCACGCGCTGCTCGGCGCGGGCCTCACGCACGCGCGTATGGGCCGCCCCGACTTCGCGGCGCTCATCCCGGCGCTCGCCGCCGCCGCGCGCGCGGCGGGGCCGCCGCACATCCGCAACGCCGGCACCCTGGGCGGCAACATCGCCTCGGCCGCCCCCACCGGGGACGCGCTGCCGGTGCTGGCCGCCCTGGAGGCGACACTGATCATCGCGGGCCCGGGCGGAGCCCGCCGGGAGATCCCGGTGTCGCACCTGCTGGCCGGTGTGGAGATGCTGCACGGCGGCGAACTCATCGGCTACGTGCGCGTACCGCTGCTGCACGCCCCGCAGGTCTTCCTGAAGGCGACCGGCCGTACCGGCCCGGGCCGCGCGCTGGCCTCCGTGGCCCTCGTCCTCGACCCGGCCCGGCGCGGGGTGCGGTGTGCCGTGGGCGCCATAGCGCCGATGCCGCTGCGGCCGCTGGAGGCCGAGCAGTGGGTCGCGCGGCTCATCGACTGGGACAACGACCGCGCGCTCGTCCCGGAGGCCCTGAACGCCTTCGGCGAGTACGTCGCAGCGGCCTGCATCCCCGATCCGGCACCCGAGCCCGACGGCTCGGTGGCGCCGCTTCCGCCCGCCGTACTGCACCTGCGGCGCACCGTCGCCGCGCTGGCCCGACGAGCACTGGGGAGGGCGCTGTCGTGACCGACGACCAGCACGGAGAGGGCACGCCCCAGGGCGGCGGACGGTGGAACCCGCTGCCCCAGGGCGACTACGACGACGGCGCCACCGCCTTCGTCAAGCTCCCCGAGGGCGGCATCGACGCCCTGCTGTCCGGCGACAGCCCGCTCGCCGCGCCCGGTCACGGCTATGTGCCGCCGCAGATAACGGCCGCCCCCGGGACCGGCGACCCCGCCGCCACCGGCACCTGGACGGCGCCCGCCGGCGGTGCCCAGTGGCCCGACCCGAACGCCACGGGCCCGGCGCAGGGCGCGGACGACCGGTTCACCTACCGGCCGAGCGCCACCCAGCACTGGACCTTCGAGGAACCCGCGGCCCCGGCCGGCCCCGGGCACGACGTCACCGGGCAGTGGTCCATCCCCGTCGCGGGCGGTGACCTTCCGGACGAATCCGGCGAGTTCACCACGTCTGCCCTGGTCGAGCAGTGGGGCGGCACCCCGCCGGCCACCCTGCCCGGCGGCGCGCCCGCGCCCTGGGCGACGGACGGCGCGGGCCACCCCTGGGGACAGCCCGCGGACCCGCAGACCCAGGCCAGGCCGGGCGCCCCCCTGCCCGACCACACCGGTGCCCACCCGGCGGGCCCGGCACCGGAGGCGTACGCCCCGGAGGAGCCGTACGGCCCCGACCCGACCGGCCACGCGGAGAACGGCCACACCGGCGCGGGCCACGCGGCGGGCGGTCACGCGGGTGCCGGTCACGGGGAGGGCGGGCACGCGGGTGCCGGTCACGCCGAGAGCAGTCACGCCGGTGCCGGTCACGCCGGGCACGCGGACGGCCGGCACGCCGGGACGGGCCAGGCGGAGGCAGGGCCCGGGGACTCCGGTCACGGGAACGCCGGGCACGCGGACGGCCGGCACACCGGGACGGGCCACGTGGACGGCGGGCACGCCGAGGTGGGGCACACGGACGCCGGGCACGGGACCGCCGGTCACCCGGAGGCCGGTCGTGTGAACGCCGGTCACCCGGAGGCCGGTCCTGCGAACGCCGGTCACCCGGAGGCCGGTCGGGGCGACACGCCCGGTGAGGCGGTCGCGCAGGCCGTACCCGGCGAGCACCCCGCGTCCGCTCCGCGGTGGGCCGCCTCCGGCGCCACGTCGGAGGCCGACGCGCACGGCCCCGCGGAAGCCGCTGAGCGCCCCGCTGACGGCCCGGCAGGCCATGAGGAGCCCGCGCACCCGGGCGCCGTACCGCAGTCCGCCACAGCGGCGGACACGGCCGACACGGCGGCCACGCCGGCACCCGGCACCTCGGGAACCACCGCCGACCCCGCCGAACCGGCCCACGCCGCCGAAGCGGCCGTGCCGGACGGCGCCGCAGACGCGGCGGACGACGCACCCGAGACCGCCGCCGAGGGCGCCGCCGAGGACACGCCCGACGGTGCCGCCGAGGACCCGGCCGCCGCGCCGCTTCCGCCGCACGACGACCACCCCCTGGCCTCCTACGTCCTGCGTGTCAACGGCGCCGACCGCCCCGTCACCGACGCCTGGATCGGCGAGTCCCTGCTGTACGTCCTGCGCGAACGGCTCGGCCTCGCCGGCGCCAAGGACGGCTGCTCGCAGGGCGAGTGCGGAGCCTGCAACGTGCAGGTCGACGGGCGCCTGGTGGCCTCCTGCCTGGTCCCGGCGGCCACCGCGGCCGGCAGCGAGGTACGCACGGTCGAGGGCCTGGCCGCCGACGGCCAGCCCTCCGACGTACAGCGCGCGCTCGCCCGGTGCGGTGCCGTGCAGTGCGGTTTCTGCGTGCCCGGCATGGCGATGACCGTGCACGACCTGCTGGAGGGCAACCCGTCGCCGTCCGAGCTGGAGACCCGGCAGGCCCTGTGCGGCAACCTGTGCCGCTGCTCCGGCTACCGGGGCGTCGTGGAGGCCGTCAAGGAGGTCGTCGCCGAACGCGAGGCCGCGCACGCCGGCCCTGAGCCGGACGCGGACGGGGCGCGCATCCCGCACCAGGCGGGCCCCGGCTCCGGCGGCGTCCACCCGTCGGCGTTCGAGGCACCCGGCGCGTTCGACACCCCGCGGACCGCCCCCGGCGGCTACCCGGAGCCGCAAGGCCCCTACGGCGAGCCGCAGGCCCCGTACGGCGACGTCCCGGGCGCCTACGGCGACACGCCGGACCCGTACGGCAGCCAGGGACCGCACGACCAGCACTACGGCCAGGACGGAGGCCAGGCGTGAGCAACGAAGCCGGCACCGCGACCACCGCCGCGGAACCCGCCCCCGAGGCCGAGCCGTCGCCGCACGGCCTCGGCGCCTCCCTGCCGCACGCCGACGCCCGCGCGAAGACCGAGGGCACCTTCCCGTACGCGGCCGACCTGTGGGCCGAGGGCCTGCTGTGGGCGGCCGTGCTGCGCTCCCCGCACGCGCACGCGCGCATCGTGTCCATCGACACCACCCACGCGCGCGAGATGCCCGGCGTACGGGCCGTCATCACCCACGAGGACGTGCCCGGCACGCCCCGCCACGGCCGCGGCACGCCCGACCGTCCGGTGTTCGCCTCCGAGGTCGTACGCCATCACGGCGAGCCCATCGCGGCCGTCGCCGCCGACCACCCGGACACCGCGCGGATGGCAGCGGCGGCCGTCATCGTCGAGTACGAGGTGCTCGACCCGGTCACCGATCCCGAGCAGGCCTTCGAGGCCGAGCCCCTGCACCCCGACGGCAACCTGATCCGGCACATCCCGCTGCACCACGGCGACCCGGACGCGGTCGGCGAGGTCGTCGTCGAGGGCCTGTACCGCATCGGCCGCCAGGACCCGGCCCCCATCGGCGCCGAAGCCGGTCTCGCCGTGCCCCGCCCCGACGGCGGGGTGGAGCTGTACCTGGCCTCCACCGACCCGCACACCGACCGCAACACGGCCGCCGCCTGCTACGGCCTGTCCCCGGATCGGGTGAAGATCGTGGTCACCGGGGTGCCGGGCGCCACCGCCGACCGCGAGGACCAGGGCTTCCAGCTCCCGCTGGGCCTGCTCGCGCTCAGGACCGGCTGCCCGGTGAAGCTCACGGCCTCCCGCGAGGAGTCCTTCCTCGGCCACGCCCACCGCCACCCGACGCTGCTCAGGTACCGCCACCACGCCGACGCCGAGGGCAAGCTGGTGAAGGTCGAGGCGCAGATCCTGCTCGACGCGGGCGCGTACGCCGACACCTCCGCCGAAGCGCTGGCCGCCGCCGTCTCCTTCGCGTGCGGCCCGTACGTCGTCCCCAACGCGTTCATCGAGGGCTGGGCCGTCCGCACCAACAACCCGCCCTCCGGCCATGTCCGCGGCGAGGGCGCCATGCAGGTGTGCGCCGCCTACGAGGCCCAGATGGACAAGCTGGCGAAGAATCTCGGCCTGGACCCGGCCGAGCTGCGGCTGCGCAACGTCCTCGCGACCGGTGACGTGCTGCCGATCGGCCAGACCGTGACCTGCCCGGCGCCGGTCGCCGAACTCCTGCAGGCGGTACGGGACTTCCCGCTGCCCGCGCTGCCCAAGGACGCGCCCGAGGAGGAGTGGCTGCTGCCCGGCGGCCCCGAGGGCGCGGGCGAGCCGGGCGCGGTGCGCCGGGGTGTCGGCTATGGCCTGGGCATGGTGCACATGCTCGGCGCGGAGGGCGCCGACGAGGTGTCCACGGCGACCGTCAAGGTCCACGACGGCGTCGCGACCGTGCTGTGCGCGGCGGTGGAGACCGGCCAGGGCTTCACCACCCTGGCCCGGCAGATCGTCCAGGAGACCCTCGGCGTCGAGGAGGTCCACGTGGCCCCGGTCGACACCGACCAGCCGCCGGCCGGCGCCGGCTGCCGCGGCCGCCACACCTGGGTGTCGGGCGGCGCGGTGGAACGCGCGGCGAAGATGGTCCGCACGCAGCTCCTGCAGCCCCTGGCGCACAAGTTCGGCATGTCGACCGAACTCCTCCAGATCACCGACGGCAAGATCACCTCCTACGACGGTGTGCTGTCGACGACCGTCACCGAGGCGTTGGACGGCAAGGAGCTGTGGGCCACGGCCCAGTGCCGCCCGCACCCCACCGAGCCCCTGGACGCCGCCGGCCAGGGCGACGCCTTCGTGGGCCTCGCTTTCTGCGCGATCCGCGCGGTGGTGGACGTCGACATCGAGCTGGGCGCGGTCCGGGTGGTGGAGCTCGCGATCGCCCAGGACGTGGGGCGGATCCTCAACCCGGCCCAGCTGGCGGCCCGGATCGAGGCGGGTGTGACGCAGGGCGTCGGCATCGCCCTCACCGAGAACCTGCGTACCCCGCGCGGCCTGATCCGCCACCCCGACCTGACCGGATACGCCCTCCCGACCGCCCTCGACGCGCCGGACATCCGGATCGTCAAACTGGTCGAGGAACGGGACGTGGTGGCGCCCTTCGGCGCCAAGTCGGTCAGCGCGGTCCCGGTGGTCACGGCGCCCGCGGCGATCGCCTCCGCCGTCCGCGCGGCCACCGGCCGCCCGGTCAACCGCCTCCCGATCCGCCCGCAGGCGGCGGTGGTGGCGGACCGGTGAGCACCCCGCCGGACGAGCCGCGCTACGAACCACCGCCCCGCGTCGGCAAGTTGTTCCTGTGGATCCTGCTGTTCCTCGTGGCGGCGCTGGCCGTGGTGCTGGGCGGCGTCTACTTCACGTGAGCCACGGGACGGTCACCGCGGGCGCGGAACGCGTCCGCGCCGCCGGGCGTCCTTCCTCGTGAGGGCCGTTGTCAGTGGGACGGCGTAGTGTGCTGAGCAGTGGGGGCACCCACCCGAGGGCTGCGCACGACGACGTACTCGCACAGGCACGCACGGGAAGATTCGCGGGGGAGCGATGAGCACGACCGACGCCGGGTTCACGGCGATCACGCTGACCGAGGCGGAGCTGGACCGCTACGTCTCGCACGCGCCGACGCGCGGCCTGCTCACGGGCCCCGGACTGCCCGCCCGCACCGACGTGCTGACCTTCTCACCGCTGCGCACGCACGGGCTGCGTACGCTCGCCGACGCCGCGGGCGGCCCCTTCCACCTGGCGGAGGAGCTGCGCAGCCGCCTGGTGATAGGCGAACTCCTCAACCCGGCGGGCATGGAGAGCGAGTCGATCCTGCTCGACGGCGCCACGGGCGAGATCACCACGGCGTACCTGTTCGAGCCGTCCGACCCGCGCCCCTTCGCGCCCTCCCTGGACACACTCCTGCGGTTCGCCGCGGTCACCGAGGAACTGGCGGGCCTGCGCGGCCGTTTCGCCTCCCTGGCCGGACAGTACGGTCCCACGACGGCGGCCGAGGCCTCCCGCCGCCTCCTCGGGCTGTTCGAGGAGGGCACGGACGGCAAGGTCCCGCCGTACTGGAAGGCGGCGGCGCTGATCCGTCCGCTCGCCCTCGTCGCGGGCCCCGGCACGGCGTCCGGCCTCACCCTGGACGTCCCCGCGCGTGTCCTGGACCAGGAGTTCGGTCACGGCCGGGTGGCCCGCTTCGAGGAGGTCGACTTCCCCGCCACGCTCACCCACGAGCCGACCCGCCGCTTCCTGCGGGAGACGGGGCTGCCGGAGGAGGCGGTCCTCTTCCACGCCGACACGGACATGCCCCTGCCGACCCTGCGCGAGTACGTCACCGACGAACGCGCCGGTGACTACGCCCTGGACGACCTCCCGGCCCACTGCGACCACCTGATGCGCCTCGGCTGCCTGACCGAGGGCAACAGCGTCGTGATCGACGGCAGAACGGGCGCGGTCCTGACCTTCAGCGAACCGGAGGCGACGCTCTACCCCCTCAACACCGACGTCTCCACCCTCGCCTTCACGCTCTGGCTCCTGCACCACGAGCGCACCATCGACGAGCACCTGGGCCGCGAACTGACGACGGCCGCCTACGACCAGCTGGCCGCGGCCATGTTGCACACGCTGACCACCCTCGACCCCACGGCCACCCTCCCCGACACGACCTGGCACTACTGGACACACCTCTTCCAGGACGAGGCGGGCGGGGTCCTCTAGGCACGGCCCACGGGCACCCGGTGCCTCACCCGGCCAGGGGAGACGCAGCGTGGGGGAGTCGTCCGGCACGCAAGCGAACAGGGCGGCACCCGTCCTGGATGCCGCCCTGTTCCGCTGCCTGGTCGAGGCAATGGAGGCCGTGGCGGGAATCGAACCCGCGTAACTCGCTTTGCAGGCGAGTCCCTGAACCACTCGGGCACACGGCCGTGTCCGTGACAACGACCGTAGGGGCGGCTGGCAGGGGGTTCAAGAGCACCTCAGGGGCTGCAACGCGACTGCCATGCGGCGTTCATGAACGAGGGCGGGCGTACGACCAAGGGCGGAGCGGCGGTGAGACTCCGGACAGGGGTCAATGTGGGTTGTGGGCCTTACGCTGGCGACCATGAGTGCCCTTGAATCCCGTGACGCCGCTGTCGTGGACCGAGCCGCCGAGCAGGGAGACGGTGTTCTGAGCCGGTCGTACCGGGCGCTCAGCGTCGGCATCGTGTCCGTCGTGCTGCTGATCGCCTTCGAGGCGACCGCCGTCGGGACCGCCATGCCGGTCGCGGCCCGGGAACTGGACGGCGTGGCGTTGTACGCCTTCGCCTTCTCCGGGTATTTCACGACCAGCCTGTTCGGGATGGTCCTCGCCGGCCAGTGGTCCGACCGGCGCGGCCCCCTCGGTGCGCTGACCACGGGCATCGGTGCCTTCGCCGCGGGACTGCTCGTCGCCGGAACCGCGCGGACGATGTGGGTGTTCATCCTGGGGCGGGCCGTGCAGGGCCTCGGCGGCGGGCTGGTCATCGTCGCCCTGTACGTCGTCGTCGGCCGCGCCTATCCGGAACGGCTGCGGCCCGCGATCATGGCGGCCTTCGCGGCCGGCTGGGTCGTGCCCTCCATCGTCGGTCCCCTCGCCGCCGGCGCCGTCACCGAGCACCTCGGCTGGCGCTGGGTCTTCCTCGGCATCCCGGCCCTCGTCGTGTTCCCGCTCGCCCTCGCCCTGCCGCAGATACGCCGGCGGGCGTCCGGGCCGGTCGACGCGGACGCGGGCACCGCCTCCTTCGACCGCCGGCGCATCCGGCTCGCCCTCGCCATCTCCTTCGGCGCCGGACTCCTCCAGTACGCCGCCCAGGACCTGCGGCCCCTCTCCCTGCTCCCGGGTCTGGCCGGCGCCGCCCTGCTCGTGCCCGCCGTCCTCGGACTCCTCCCGCGCGGCACCTACCGCGCGGCCCGTGGACTGCCCTCCGTCGTGCTGCTGCGCGGGCTGTCCGCCGGTTCCTTCATCGCCGCCGAGTCCTTCGTCCCGCTGATGCTGGTCACCCAGCGCGGTCTGTCGCCGACGCTCGCCGGGTTCTCGCTGGCGGCGGGCGGCGGCACCTGGGCGCTGGGCTCCTGGGTGCAGTCCCGGCCGCGCGTGACGCCGTACCGGGAGCGGCTGATGACCGTCGGGATGGTGCTGGTCGCCGCAGCGATCGTGACCGCGCCGAGCGTGCTGCTGCACTCGGTACCCGTCTGGATCGTCGCCGTCGCCTGGGGTATCGGCTGCTTCGGCATGGGCCTGGTGATCTCCTCCACCAGCGTGCTCCTGCTCCGGCTGTCCGCCCCTGAGGAGGCCGGCACCAACTCCGCCGCGCTCCAGATCTCCGACGCCCTCTCCAACGTCGTCCTCCTGGCGGCGACCGGGGCGGCCTTCGCGGCCCTGGGCGGCGGCAGCACCGCGGCCACCACGGCCACCACGGCCACCACGGCCACCACGGCCACGACGGCCGACGGCACCCACCCCGCCGCGTTCGCGGCCGTCTTCCTGCCGATGGCGGTGGTGGCCCTGGTGGGGGCGTGGGTGACCCGGCGGCTGCGGGAGGCGTGAGGGGCGTGAGAAGCGCGGGAGTGTGGCGTGGAAGCTGTGACGTGGGTCCCACCCACCGGGGACCCGGCCTCGTCCGGGCGTTGACGGGCAGGCGGCGCCGGTAGGGTGGCCCGGTTGTCATACGTAGCCGCCCGCCCGTCACCCACCACCACCCTGACCGACGTGCTACGCGCGGCCCCTTCGATTCGACCCTGATCAACGGAGACCGTGACTACCACCGCCGCTTCCTCCGCTCACTCCCACCACCTCTCGCCCGCCTTCCCGGGCCGGGCCCCCTGGGGTACCGCCAGCAAGCTGCGTGCCTGGCAGCAGGGGGCGATGGAGAAGTACATCCAGGAGCAGCCGCGTGACTTCCTCGCCGTCGCCACGCCCGGCGCCGGAAAGACGACCTTTGCGCTGACACTCGCCTCCTGGCTGCTGCACCACCACGTCGTGCAGCAGGTGACGGTGGTCGCGCCGACCGAGCACCTGAAGAAGCAGTGGGCGGAGGCGGCCGCGCGGATAGGGATCAAGCTCGACCCCGAGTACAGCGCCGGACCGCTCGGCAAGGAGTACGACGGGGTCGCGGTCACGTACGCCGGTGTCGGGGTGCGCCCGATGCTGCACCGCAACCGGGTGGAACAGCGCAAGACCCTGGTGATCCTGGACGAGATCCACCACGCCGGTGACTCCAAGTCCTGGGGCGAGGCGTGCCTGGAGGCGTTCGAACCCGCCACGCGACGGCTCGCGCTGACCGGTACGCCGTTCCGGTCCGACACCAACCCCATCCCCTTCGTGACGTACGAGGAGGGGACGGACGGGATCCGGCGGTCCGCCGCCGACTACACGTACGGGTACGGGTCCGCCCTGTCGGACGGCGTCGTGCGGCCCGTCATCTTCCTCTCCTACAGCGGCAACATGCGCTGGCGTACGAAGGCCGGGGACGAGGTCGCCGCCCGGCTCGGCGAGCCGATGACCAAGGACGCGATCAGCCAGGCCTGGCGTACCGCGCTCGACCCGCGCGGCGACTGGATGCCGAGCGTGCTGCGCGCCGCCGACCAGCGGCTCACCGAGGTCAGGAAGGCCATCCCGGACGCGGGCGCCCTCGTCATCGCCTCCGACCAGGACTCCGCTCGTGCCTACGCCAAGCTGATCCGCGAGATCACGGGCACGAAGGCGACCCTCGTGCTGTCCGACGACGCCGGCGCCTCGAAGAGGATCGACGAGTTCAGCGGCAGCGACGATCGGTGGATGGTCGCCGTGCGGATGGTGTCCGAGGGCGTCGACGTGCCGCGGCTCGCGGTCGGTGTGTACGCGACGACCATCTCGACCCCGCTCTTCTTCGCGCAGGCCGTCGGGCGTTTCGTACGGTCACGGCGGCGCGGCGAGACCGCGTCCGTGTTCCTGCCGACCGTGCCCGACCTGCTGACCTTCGCCAACGAGATGGAGAAGGAGCGGGACCACGCCCTCGACAAGCCGAAGAAGGAGGGCGAGGAGGACCCGTACGCCGAGTCCGAGAAGGAGATGGAGGAGGCGAACAAGCAGCAGGACGAGGACACCGGCGAACAGGACATGCTGCCCTTCGAGGCGCTGGAGTCCGACGCCGTCTTCGACCGGGTGCTGTACGACGGGGCCGAGTTCGGCATGCAGGCCCACCCGGGGAGCGAGGAGGAGCAGGACTACCTGGGGATTCCGGGGCTGCTGGAGCCGGAGCAGGTGCAGCTGCTGCTGCAGAAGAGGCAGGCCCGGCAGATCGCGCACAGCCGGAAGAAGCCGGACTCCGAGGCCGACCTGCTGGAGCTGCCCGCGGAGCGGCGGCCGGTGGTCAGCCACAAGGAGATGATGGAGCTGCGCAAGCAGCTCAACACCATGGTCAGCGCCTATGTGCATCAGAGCGGCAAGCCGCACGGGGTCATCCACACCGAGCTGCGGCGGGTGTGCGGGGGGCCGCCGAGCGCGGAGGCCACGGCGGGGCAGCTGCGGCAGCGGATCGCCAAGGTGCAGGAGTGGGCTACGCGGATGAGGTGACCGACCCACCGGTCGAGCCCGGCGGCTACCTGGCCAGCGCAACGGGTCTCCGCCCGGCCCCGGGTGCGTGTGCGTATCCGGACGAATGCAGGCAGGCCGGATCTGGGCTTGCCCGGATTCTGGACGAAGGCTTCCGCTCAGCGAACCGGCTTCGCTACTGTCCCGCTACGCATACGCCCCGTGGCAGCGCCGCCGCGGAGCGCAGCCGTGAAGCGACATGGTCCGGAGCCGCCGGGCCGTCCTGCCGATCGGCGGCCTCTGAAGCGCGTCGCCGACGGGACTCGACGACGCATCCGCCGCTCAGGGACCGCCGACCTCACCACCAAAGGAGTGGGCGTCGTGACCGCGGAGACCTCTCAGACGCTCGACCGGGGACTGCGCGTCCTCAAGCTGCTGGCCGACACCGACCACGGGCTGACCGTCACGGAGTTGTCCACCAAACTGGGCGTGAACCGCACCGTGGTGTACCGGTTGCTCGCCACGCTGGAGCAGCACGCGCTCGTACGGCGTGATCTGGGCGGGCGTGCCCGGGTCGGGCTCGGGGTGCTGCGGCTCGGCCGGCAGGTGCATCCGCTGGTGCGGGAGGCCGCGTTGCCCGCGCTGCGATCGCTGGCCGAGGACATAGGGGCGACGGCGCATCTGACGCTGGTGGACGGGACCGAGGCGCTGGCCGTCGCCGTGGTCGAGCCGACCTGGACGGACTATCACGTGGCGTACCGGGCCGGTTTCCGGCACCCCCTGGACCGGGGGGCGGCCGGCAGGGCGATCCTCGCGGCACGGCAATCGCCGTCCCTCGACCCCGGGTACACGCTCACGCACGGTGAGCTGGAGGCGGGGGCGAGTGGGGCCGCCGCGCCCTTGGTCGGTGTGACGGGGGTCGAGGGCAGCGTGGGTGTGGTGATGCTGGCGGACGCCGTGCCGGAGCGGGTGGGGCCGCGGGTGATGGAGGCGGCGCGGGAGGTCGCGGAGGCGTTGCGCTGACGCGGTCGCCGCAGCCGTACGGCCGCGGCCAGGGCCGACGGCGCCCGAAGTTCCTCA
>NZ_JBICWR010000003.1:433128-683535 GCF_043199855.1 Streptomyces sp. NPDC048521 | reverse complement strand
CTCAGGGGCGCGGGGCGCGGGGCGCGGGGCGCTGGGGGTAAGCGTGTCGCCGCCGCCGGGGGACCACCTGGACCCGGTCACCCCGGCATCGGCGTCGGGCGGCGCGGGAGGTCGCGGAGGCGTTGCGCTGACGCGGTCGCCGCAGCCGTACGGCCGCGGCCAGGGCCGACGGCGCCCGAAGTTCCTCAGGGGCGCGGGGCGCGGGGCGCGGGGCGCTGGGGGTAAGCGTGTCGCCGCCGCCGGGGGACCACCTGGACCCGGTCACCCCGGCATCGGCGTCGAGCCTCTTCCGTAAGGCCCTGCGCCGGTTCGGGCGCGAGCGACGGGACCTCCGCGCGGGGTGAGGGGCCGGTGGCCGGAACGAGGCGCCGGGTTAGATTGACCCCGTGCTCTCACGTCTCACACGTTCCCAGGCCGTAGCCGTCTGCGCCCTGCCCGTCGTGGCCCTGATCGCCACGGCGGCGTACGCGCCGCTGCCGTTCTCGGTGGCGCAGCCCGGGATGACGGCGAACGTGCTCGGGGAGAACAAGGGCACCCCGGTGATCACCGTCTCCGGCGCGACGACCCGGAAGACCAGCGGGCAACTGCGGATGACGACGATCGAGGCGACCGCGCCGGACGCCCGGGTGTCCCTCGGCGACGTGTTCGACAACTGGTTCCGCACCGACCGGGCCGTCATGCCGCGCGACTCGGTCTACCCGAGCGGCGACGACGTCAAGGAGATCGAGAAGCACAACGCGGCGCAGATGCGGCAGTCCCAGGACGCGGCGACCCAGGCGGCGCTGAAGTACCTGGACCTGAGCGCCGACAAGGTCAAGGTCACGCTGGAACTCGCCGACGTGGGCGGGCCCAGCGCGGGGCTGCTGTTCACCCTGGGGATCATCGACAAGCTGGACGGCGACGGCAGCGGCGGCGACCTCACGGGCGGCCGCACCATCGCCGGCACGGGCACCATCGACGCCGCCGGCAAGGTGGGCGCGGTCGGCGGGGTGGCCCTGAAGACACAGGCCGCCCGGCGGGACGGGGCCAGTGTCTTCCTGGTGCCGAAGGCGGAGTGCGCCGACGCCGAGGCCGAACTGCCCAAGGGGCTGCGGCTGGTCCCGGTGACCACACTCAAGGGCGCGGTCGAGTCCCTGGTGGCGCTGGAGAAGGGCAAGGGCTCGGTCCCGAGCTGCTGACCGTCCTCCGGGCGCGATGTTCTTCGCCGGCACGCTCATGCCGTACGCCTTCTCCATGCCGGGCAGCCCGTCGGCCCGGTCGGCGAACTCGCCCAGTCCCACGACCGGGATCAGCAGACCGATCAGGGCCAGGGACGGGATGGTGGCGGCTGCCCAGGTACTCCCAGAAGTTCACCCGCGCTCACCCCCGGGTCGGCTGCGTCCCTTCGCCGCCGTCTCCGGACGCCTGTTCCACCAGCGGGATGATCCGCAGCGGAACGGGGTTCTCCATGACGATCGCCGTGGAGGCCCGGACGATGCCATCAAAACCGACGACCCGGTCGATCACTCGCTGGAGATCGGCGTTCGAACGGGCCACCAGACGGCACAGCATGTCCCCGCTGCCGGTCGTGGTCAGCAGCTCCAGCACCTCGGGCACGGTCGCCAAGTGGGCCCGCACATCGGCGCCTTGACCTTGCCGGATCTGGAGCGTGGCGAACGCGGTGACCGGGTAGCCGAGGGCGGCCGGATCCACCTGCGGGCCGAATCCGCGGATGACTCCGTTCGACTGAAGCCGGTCCAGGCGGGCCTGCACCGTCCCGCGCGCCACCCCGAGCCGCCGGGACATCTCCAGCACCCCGATGCGCGGCTCCCGGGCCAGCAGCACGATGATCCGCCCGTCCAGCCGGTCGATCGCCATCCGAGCCTCCTACGATGGTCATCCTGTACAGAAAGCCCGCCGATACGGCCGTACTGCTGAACAGATTGCCCAGCAGATGCGCCAACTATTGCGCACCTTGCAGAGCCGGGTCACCCTTCCGCTATGACGCAGACCACACACCACACTCCCGACACCGCGCGGCAGGCCGACCCCTTCCCGGTCAAGGGAATGGACGCGGTCGTCTTCGCCGTGGGCAACGCCAAGCAGGCGGCGCACTACTACTCCACCGCCTTCGGTATGAAGCTGGTCGCCTACTCCGGACCGGAGAACGGCAGCCGCGAGACCGCCAGTTACGTACTGGAGAACGGCTCCGCCCGTTTCGTGTTCACCTCGGTGATCAAGCCGAGCAGCACCTGGGGCCACTTCCTCGCCCAGCACGTGGCCGAGCACGGCGACGGCGTCATCGACCTGGCCATCGAGGTCCCGGACGCCCGTGCCGCGTACGCGTACGCCCTCGAGCACGGCGCCCGCTCGGTCACCGAGCCGTACGAGGTGAAGGACGAGCACGGCACCGTCGTCCTCGCCGCGATCGCCACCTACGGCGAGACCCGCCACACCCTGGTCGAGCGCACCGGCTACGACGGCCCCTACCTGCCCGGTTACGCCGCGGCGAAGCCGATCGTCGCACCGCCCGCCCAGCGCACCTTCCAGGCCATCGACCACTGCGTCGGCAACGTCGAACTCGGCCGCATGAACGAGTGGGTCACGTTCTACAACAAGGTCATGGGCTTCACGAACATGAAGGAGTTCGTGGGCGACGACATCGCCACCGAGTACAGCGCGCTGATGTCGAAGGTCGTCGCGGACGGCACCCTCAAGGTGAAGTTCCCGATCAACGAGCCCGCGATCGCCAAGAAGAAGTCCCAGATCGACGAGTACCTGGAGTTCTACGGCGGCGCCGGTGTCCAGCACATCGCGCTGAACACCAACGACATCGTGCAGACCGTGCGCACCATGCGCGCGGCCGGCGTCGAGTTCCTCGACACCCCCGACTCGTACTACGACACCCTCGGCGAGTGGGTGGGCGACACCCGCGTCCCCGTCGAGACCCTGCGCGAGCTGAAGATCCTCGCGGACCGCGACGAGGACGGCTACCTGCTGCAGATCTTCACCAAGCCCGTCCAGGACCGGCCGACCGTCTTCTTCGAACTCATCGAGCGGCACGGCTCGATGGGCTTCGGCAAGGGCAACTTCAAGGCCCTGTTCGAGGCGATCGAACGCGAGCAGGCCAAGCGGGGCAACCTGTAGCCGACACGCCCCCGCCGGACCCCGCTAAGGGGTCTCGGCGGGGAGCGGCTCGTCCGGTACGTCACCCAGTGCGGCCAGGGCCCGGCGCGCTTGGGGAACCCCGAGCGGCGAGAAGTACGGGTTGATCCGCAGCGCCTCCTGAAGGTGCCGCCGCGCGGGCCCGTACCGCTCCAGCTCCCCCTCGATCATGCCCCGGTGGTAGGCGTAGAGAGCACTGCGCACCCCGCCCCCCTTCGCCTTGTCGGTGGCGGTGGTGGCGTACGTCAGCGCCTCCTCGTCCTCGCCGGCCCGGTGCAGCGCCCAGCCGAGCGCGTCGGCCACCTCGATCCCCGGCTGGCGCTGCCACTCGGCCTCCAGCCGCTCCACCGCCTCCCACGGGTCCCCGTGGTCCGCCTCGAACTGCCCGATCAGCAGTTCCTCGTCGACTCCGCCCGCCACCGCCTGCCGCACCCGCTCCTTGAGCTGCTCGTACTGGTCCTCGGCGGACCGGCTCTGCCCCAGCGACTCGTACAACTCGCCCAGCTCCAGCGTGTCCCGCGGGCTCGGCTGCCGGGCCAGGGCCGCCTGGTACGCGGCCACCGCCTCCGTCGAGCGGCCCAGCGCCGCCAGCGTCCGCCCCCGCCCGGCCAGGGCCGCCCGCTGGCCGGGTTCGAGGCGTGCGGCCGCATCGAAGTGCCGCAGCGCGTCCGGCAGGTCGCCCCGCTCCCAGGCCAGCTGCCCGAGCCCGGTCAGGTAGGCGGCCTGCTCGGCGGGGGTGCGGGCGGCGGCGGCCGCGTCGGTCAGCTGGGCCACCGCGTCCTCGCGCCAGCCCCGGTCCCGGTACACCGCCGCGGCCCGCGCCATCACGGCGGGCCGCGCCTCCGCGCCGGTGCGCAGCTCCAGCAGCTTGTCCAGGGTCTTGCGGGCCGCCGCGTAGTCGCCGAGCCCGTTGTAGGCGTCGATGAGCGGCGGATACGCCGCCCACCGCTTGGGCGTCTGCTTCAGCGCCTGCTCGGCGTAGTCTTTCGCCACCGGGAAGTCCCGCCGCGCGAGCGCCAGCGCCGCCAGCCCGTCCAGCGCCTCGGTGTTCCGCGTGCCGCGCACCCGCAGCGAGGTCCGCAGCGCCTGTTCCGCCTTCGGGTAGTCGGCCGGCTCGGCCGTCCTGCGCCCCCGCTCCACGTACGCGGACCCCAGCACCGCCCAGGCCCGGGCGTCCCGCGGCTGCGCCCGCACCCGCTGCTCCTGCTGCCCGATGAGCGCCGTCAGCCGGGGGAGCGCCGTCGGCACCCCGAAGGTCACCGCGGCCGGCGCCTGGGCCTGCGGTCCCGCGGCGGGCGGTCCTGCCGCCCTGCGCGGCCGCTCCTGGGGCAGCAGCGTCAGCACCGCGCCCGCGACGACACCCCCGGTCAGCGCGGTGACCAGCACCCGGCGCAGCCACCTCAGGCGGCGGCGCGGCGGCCTCGGCGGCTCGGCGATCAGGGACGTACCCGGCGCGCTCAGTCGGTTGTCCATGGCGCTCACTGTGCGTCAATACGACGAGCACATCCGGGCGGCCCCGGGGCGGCACGTACGGGGTTCACACCGATGGCCGCGAGTGCGAACCTGTGATCGTGAGCCGTATCGAAGCACGTCGCGACAAGGGCACCGAGGCCATCCGCAACCTCACCGACCGGCTCCTGGCCGGCCTGCCGCCCGAGGCCGTCCTGACCGACCCCGACATCACCACCTCCTACGCCAACGACATGGCGAGCTTCTGCCCCGCCGGCGCGCCGGCCGTGGTGGTGCTGCCGCGCACGGTGGAGGAGGTGCAGCACGTCATGCGCACCGCCACCGAGCTGCGGGTCCCGGTCGTCCCGCAGGGCGCGCGCACCGGCCTGTCCGGCGGCGCCAACGCCACCGAGGGCTGCATCGCGCTGTCCCTCACCAAGATGGACCGCATCCTGGAGATCAGCCCCGTCGACCGGATCGCCGTGGTCGAACCCGGCGTGATCAACGCGGCCCTCTCCCGCGCGGTCGAGGAACACGGCCTGTACTACCCGCCGGACCCCTCCAGCTGGGAGATGTGCACCATCGGCGGCAACATCGGCACGGCCTCGGGCGGCCTGTGCTGCGTCAAGTACGGGGTGACCGCCGAGTACGTCCTCGGCCTGGACGTCGTCCTGGCCGACGGCCGCCTGATGTCCACCGGCCGCCGTACGGCGAAGGGCGTCGCGGGCTACGACCTCACCCGCCTGTTCGTCGGCTCCGAGGGCTCGCTCGGCGTCGTCGTCCGGGCCGTCCTCGCCCTGAAGCCCAAGCCGCCCCGGCAGCTGGTGCTCGCCGCCGAGTTCGCCTCCGCCACCGCCGCCTGCGACGCCGTGTGCCGGATCATGGAGGGCGGTCACGTCCCGTCCCTCCTCGAACTGATGGACCGTACGACGGTCAAGGCCGTCAACGACCTCGCCCACATGGGCCTGCCGGAGACCACCGAGGCGCTGCTGCTGGCCGCCTTCGACACCCCGGACCCGGCCGCCGACCTGGCCGCCGTGGGCGCCCTGTGCGAGGCGGCCGGCGCCACCCAGGTCGTCCCCGCCGAGGACGCCACCGAGTCCGAGATGCTGCTGCAGGCCAGGCGGCTCTCGCTGACCGCGCTGGAGACGGTCAAGGGCACCACGATGATCGACGACGTGTGCGTGCCCCGCTCCCGGCTCGGCGCGATGCTCGACGGGGTCGAGCGGATCGCCGCCAAGTACGACCTGACCATCGGCGTCTGCGCGCACGCCGGGGACGGCAACACGCACCCCACCGTCTGCTTCGACGCGCAGGACCCCGAGGAGTCCCGGCGGGCCCGGGAGTCCTTCGACGAGATCATGGCCCTCGGCTTGGAGCTGGGCGGCACCATCACCGGCGAACACGGCGTCGGCGTCCTGAAGAAGGAGTGGCTGGCCCGGGAGATCGGCCCGGTCGGGGTGGAGATGCAGCGGGCCGTGAAGCAGGTCTTCGACCCGCTGGGCATCCTCAACCCCGGCAAGCTGTTCTGATCCCTCCCGGAGCGCGGGTCGCGGCAGCGGCCTCACCGGGCGAGCAGCTGGTCGAGAGCGTCGTCGATGCCCAGCTGCCCGCCCTCGCTCCCCGCGGGCACCACCCGCAGCGTCCGCTCCAGCCAGGCCGACACCTGCGGGACCGGCGCCTCCAGCAGGGCGTCCCCGTCGGGTGAGCTGAGCGCCATCAGCACGACACTGCGCCCGTCGACCTTCGTCGGCCACACCCGCACGTCCCCGTGCCCGCACGGCCGGAACACCCCCTCCACCAGCAGGTCGCGGGCGAACGTCCAGTTGACGGGGTGCTCGGAGTTGATGTGGAAGGCGATGTGGACGGCGTACGGGTCGTCGGAGCGGTAGCCGAGCCGGGCCGGCACCGGGATGCCGCGCTCCGGCGACAGGATGAGCCTCAGCTCCAGCTCCCGCTCCACCACGGTGTGATGCATGACCTGCGTTTCCTTTCCTCGTCCGGTGGTGCCGGGGCCGCCCGGTGGCGGCCCGCACCGGGGGAGAGGGGGCAGGGGCCGGGCCATTACGCGGGTGGGCGGAAGTTTTTTCGGCAGAAGTTCTTTCGCGGACCGGTGCGAGCCGGGTGCGGCGTTGCCCGGAAAGGGGTGGGTCCGGCAGGACTGGCGGTGGCGGATGCCCGCGTCTGATAGATGTGGAGGCTCCCATCCCACCCCCGAGCAGATACGGGACGACGGACATGAGCGCCCCAACCCCGGCCCCAGGTGACGACAGGCCCCGCGAGGGCTACTACCCGGACCCGTCCATCCCCGGCTACGTCCGGTACTGGAACGGCGCCTCCTGGGTGCCCGGCACCAGCCGGCCGGCGCCGAAGGACGGCGAGCCGCTCACCCCGCCGCCCGGCGCCCGCCCGGCCGCCCCGGCCGTGGAGGAGACGGGCCCCCACTTCTTCGACGAGGACCCGCAGCCGCACTCGGCTGCCACGGGCGACGCCGGTGCGGGGCACTCCGACGGCACCGCCTGGGATGCCACCGGCCCGGCCCGCGGCGACCGGCACGCGGCGCACTCCGGCCCGGGCGACACCGCCTGGCGTGCCGACCCGAGGATCCCGGCGGACGCCCCGGCCCAGCCGGCCGGCCACGCCGCCCGCACCGACGGTCCGGCCTCGATCCCGCCGGCGGACGACGACGCCCCCGACCCCGGCACGTTCATCTTCCGCCGCCCGGTCCCGGGTCCCGCGGCCGTCCCGGACGACGGCACGATGACCTTCCGCCCGGTCCCCGGCGGGCCCCCGAGCGGCCAGGGCGGCGCGTCCACCGGCCCGCGCACCCCGGGCCCGACCGACCGGCAGCCCGGCCCGGGGGCCGGCGGCGGCCCCGGTTTCGGCCCGCCCGGCTCCGCCCCGGCCGCGGGCTTCGGCGGGCAGGCTCCGGACTCGGGAGCGGTTTCCGGCGGGGCGGGCGCGGGCGTGGCCGGTGGGTCCGGGGCGGCCGGCCACGGTGCCGGGGCGGCGAACCCCGCGGCGGGAGCGGCCGGCGGTTCCGGCGCCGGTGTGCCCGGCTTCGGTACGCAGGGTCCGGTCGGCGCGCCCACACCGTCGTCGCCCTCTGCCGCCGCCGCTTCTCCCGGCGCCCCGGCCGCCGGCCCCGGTTTCGGTGCCGGAAAGGCCGCCGCGGCCCGCGCCGCCGGACAGGCCCCGCAGGCGGCGCAGCCCGGACAGGCCCCGCAGGCGGCGCAGGGGGCCCACGCGCAGGCACCCGTCGGCTTCCCGGCGGCCGGCGGTGCCCAGCAGGCACCGGCCGCCCCCGCCGCCGTGGCGCCCTCGGTGCCGCCGCAGCAGGCCGGACCGCAGCCGGCCGCTGCCGGCACGCCCCTGACCGCCGGTCCCGGTGGCGGGCAGGCCTCCTGGGCGCAGCAGGTGCACCAACTGGCCGGAGGCGCCGACGAGCAGCCGGTGGCGCCGTGGAAGCCGCCGGTGGAGGACGTGTTCCAGGCGGCCGCGCGTCGCCAGGCCGCGGCCCGGCCCGCCGGACTCGGCAAGCGGCTCGCCGCCCGGCTGATCGACAGCCTGGTGGTGGGCGCCGCGACGGCCGCCGCGGCCGTCCCCCTCGGTCTCCAGGCCGCCGACCACGTCCAGCACAAGATCGACGAGGCCCGGCTGTCCGGCCGTACCGTCACCGTCTGGCTGCTCGACGGCACGACCGGCACCAGCCTCGGCATCGTCCTCGCCGTCCTGCTCCTCTTCGGCGTGGTCTACGAGGTGCTGCCCACCGCCAAGTGGGGCCGCACCCTCGGCAAGAAGCTGTGCGGGATCGAGGTGCGCGACATCGAGGCGCACGAGCCCCCGACGTTCGGCCCGGCGCTGCGCCGCTGGCTGGTCTACAGCGTGCCCGGGCTGCTCGGCATCGGGATCGTGGGCGTGCTGTGGTGCCTGTTCGACCGGCCCTGGCGCCAGTGCTGGCACGACAAGGCGGCCCGTACGTTCGTCGCGGGCTGACCGAGCGCCCGCGTACTCCGTACGGCCGCTCGCCGGGTGCGAAGCCGGGGCGTTCGGGTTCCACTCGGGCCATGAGCAGCGAACCGCCCCCCGGCTCCGGACAGCAGCCCCCGGAGGACGACCCGTTCAGGAAGCGGCCCCCGTCGGACCAGGGGTCGGGCTCACCGTACGACGCGCCGTACGGCGGCGCCCAGCAGCCCCCGCCACCCGGCGGCGGCCAGCCACCCCCGTACGGCGGCGGGCAACCGCCACCTTCCGGCGGCGGTCCTTCCGGTGGCGGCCCGTACGGTGGCGGTCCTCCCGGTGGCGGCCCGTACGGGGGCAGCCCCTACGGGGAAGGGGCCGGCGGTTACCCCGCCGACCCCCTGGCGGGCATGCCCCCGCTCGCCGACAGCGGCAAGCGGACGCTCGCCCGGATCATCGACCTGATCCTCGTCGGTATCGTCGTCTGGCTGCTCACCTGGGCGTTCGGGGTGCGCGAGTACGACGTCGACGGCGACCGCATCGAGGTCGGCAGGTCGGTCGCCCAGTCCTTCATCGCGGCCGTCCTCTACGTCGCCTACGACACCTTCATGATCCGCAAGTCCGGGCAGACCCTCGGCAAGAAGTGGCTCAACCTGCGGGTGGCCAACCTGGACAACGGCGCCACCCCCTCCGCGCAGACCTCGCTGATCCGCGCCCTGGTGCTGTGGGTGCCGTTCGCCTTCTGCTGCGCCTGCATCTGGACGGCGATCTGCGGCGGCTGGAGCTTCTTCGACAAGCCGTACAAACAGGGCCTGCACGACAAAGCGGCCAAGACGGTGGTGGTCAGCACCCGTTGAGCCGAAGGGCCATGGGTGCGCGTACGACAGCGGCGGGTCCGCGGTGTGACGGGCCCGCCGCTGTCGTGCGTACCGGTCAGAGGCTGGTGGGGACGCGTTCCTCGTCCACCGCGGCCTCGGTAGGCGCTTCGACGGCGCGGGGTGCGGGGACCGTCATGGCGACCAGAAGCCCCAGCGCGAGTGCCGCCAGGGCGATGACGGCGATCCCGAGGCCCGAACTCGTCTGTGACAGCAGCAGCATGGCGAGTGTCGAGAGGATCACGGTGCAGGAACCGTAGGCGATCTGTGCGGCAGTCGGACGAGGCATGGCAATCGTGTCCTCGGAAGGTTTCGGGGGGTGGGGGGTGCCGTTCGACTCTCTTCGCCTGCATGCCCGACTCGAACGCCCGGTAAGCGTGACCTAACCCACGGTGCCGGTGCACAGGGGGCGCATGGAGTCACCGTCCCGGCCAAACGGGCGTTCCCCTGCGCCCGTTGGCGGGGTGACACGCGTCCGTAAAGCGAACGCCACCTCCGCATAGTGCACTTGTCCTGCTCAAGTCAAGGTCTGTTTTTTCAGCTGAACCTCTAGTCAAATGTCGTCACTTGGCTACACGCGTTGATCGTGCGCGCACGGATTCCTCCAAGACCCGGAACCCTCCTTCCGTGTGCGCGGCGCGGGGGAGGAACTCAAGTGACCAGCAGATCCTGGACGTTCAGAGCGGCCGCCATCGGCGTGACGCTCGCGGCGGCCTCCGCCACGTTCGCCACCTTCGCCGTCGCGGAGGCGGGCACCCAGGCCCAGAACGCCGCCGCCAACCGGCACGACCCGGCTCCGGTGAAGCAGCGCACACACGACTTGGACGGCCCCCTGAGCAAGACCCAGGAGGCGCAGCGCAAGGAAGCCCTGAACCAGCTCATATCGGGCAAGGTCACCGCGAAGGAGCGCAACGGCTCCAAGGTCGTCGAGCTCAAGAGCCGCAAGGGCCAGAGCAAGTACGTCGAACTGAGCCGCGAGAAGACCGACAAGATCTTCACGATCCTGGTGGAGTTCGGCGACAAGACCGATCCCAAGTTCGGCGGTACCCCGGGCCCGCTGCACAACAAGATCGCCGCGCCGGACCGCAAGAAGGACAACTCGACGGCCTGGCAGAAGGACTACAACCGGAAGCACTACCAGGACCTCTACTTCGGCACCGGCAAGAAGACCGAGTCGCTGAAGAAGTACTACGAGAAGCAGTCCTCGGGCCGCTACTCGGTCTCCGGTGAGGTCGCCGACTGGGTCAAGGTCCCCTACAACGAGGCCCGTTACGGCAACAACGCCTGCGGCGACACCAACTGCCCGAGCGTGTGGAACGTCGTCAGCGACGGTCTGAGCGCCTGGGTCGCCCAGCAGAAGGCGGCCGGCCGGACCGACGCCGACATCAAGGCGGACCTGGCCAAGTACGACGAGTGGGACCGCTACGACTTCGACGGCGACGGCAACTTCAACGAACCGGACGGCTACGTCGACCACTTCCAGATCGTGCACGCCGGTGAGGACGAGTCCGCCGGCGGCGGCGCCGAGGGCGAGAACGCGATCTGGGCGCACCGCTGGTACGCCTTCGGCACCGACGCCGGCGCCACCGGCCCCGAGAACAACAAGCTCGGCGGCACGCAGGTCGGCGACACCGGCATCTGGGTCGGCGACTACACCATCCAGCCGGAGAACGGCGGCCTCGGTGTCTTCGCCCACGAGTACGGCCACGACCTCGGTCTGCCGGACGAGTACGACACCGCCGGCGGCGACAACTCCACCGGTTTCTGGACGCTGATGTCGTCCGGCTCCTGGCTCGGCACCGGCAAGGAGTCCATCGGCGACCTGCCGGGCGACATGAACGCCTGGGACAAGCTCCAGCTGGGCTGGCTGAACTACGACACCGCCAAGGCCGGCAAGCAGTCCACGCACAAGCTGGGCGTCGCCGAGTACAACACCTGGGACAAGCAGGCCCTCGTGGTGACCCTGCCGGACAAGGCGGTCACCACCACCATCACCGAGCCGGCGCAGGGCGCCACCCAGTGGTGGAGCGGCAGCGGCAACAACCTGAAGAACACGCTGACCCGTTCCGTGGACCTGACCGGCAAGTCCTCGGCGAGCCTCACCCTGGACGGCTGGTGGGCCACCGAGGCCGGCTACGACTACGTCTACACCGAGGTCTCGACCGACGGCGGCGCCAACTGGACCGCCCTGGACGGCACGGCCGACGGCCAGGCGCTGCCGGTCGACGCCAGCGGCAAGCCGGCGCTCAGCGGCTTCTCGCAGACGCACAAGAAGCTGGTGTTCCCCCTCGACGCCTACGCGGGCAAGAAGATCGACCTGCGCTTCCGCTACGCCACCGACGGCGGTGTCGCGGAGAACGGCTTCACGGCCGACGAGATCGCCGTGACCGCCGACGGCACCCCGCTGTTCTCGGACGACGCCGAGACCGCGGACGCCGGCTGGACCGCGGACGGCTTCTCCCGCATCGGCGCGTCCTTCACCAAGGACTACAAGCAGTACTACATCGCCGAGAACCGGCAGTACGTGTCGTACGACAAGACGCTGAAGACGGGCCCGTACAACTTCGGCTTCGCGTCGCGCCCGGACTGGGTGGAGCACTACCCGTACCAGAACGGCCTGCTGATCTGGAAGTGGGACACCTCCCAGGCGGACAACAACACGAACGCCGCGAACGGCCACCCGGGCTCCGGTCTGATCCTGCCGATCGACTCGCACCCCAAGGCGCTGAAGTGGACCGACGGCACGCTGCTGCGCAACCGCATCCAGGCCTACGACTCCCCGTTCAGCCTCTACGCCACGGACGGCATCACGCTGCACAAGGCCGACGTCGCGCTGAAGATCAAGGGTTCGAAGGGTGTCCGGGTCTTCAACGACCACACCAGCACCTACTACGACCCGTCGAACCCGACGGGTGGGGTGAAGGTCACTGACACCAACACCAAGATCACCATCGTCAAGGAGGCCAAGGACGGCTCCACGATCCAGCTCAAGGTCGGTCCCGCGGTGAAGTAGCCGGTAAAGCCGCAGGTCAGAGAGCGTATCGGCGGCAACCCCTTGGCGGGTTGCCGCCGGTCGTGTTTAGGTGCGTCCTGTGGACCGCTTATTGACACCGACCGGAACGGGGATGTGACCGCATGGCCGCAGGAGGTTTTTGCAAGCTGCCGAACGGCACGGTGGTGGTGGCGCTCAACCTGCCGAGCCCCGGCGGCGCGCTCACGGGGAGCCCGGCCGGGGTGCGGGTGCTCGTCCATGCCCAGAACCGGGCGCGCGCCCTGACCAGGCTGCGCAATCTGGGGATGCGGGCGGTGTACCTGCGGGGCAACGCCGCCCCGCCCAGTCCGGACGAGATCACGGCGGTCCTGCACCATCCCGACGGCCTGATATGGCGCACGGCACCCGCCGACAACGGTGTCATCGTGAACGAGCTGTGGCGTCCCATCCGGGCGTTGCTGCGCGGATCGGCGGTCGTCCGGCAAGGGTGACGCCGGTGGGCGCGGGCGCGTCGTGCTGGTCGCGCGGTGCCCCGCGCCCCTCGGCCGGCTGCCGTGCCCGGTTCTTCCGGTACCCTGCGCCTTTCCTCCGCCGCACACCCTCTGCGTCGCGGCGGTGACGCCCTTACGCGCTCACCACGGGCTTGCCCGTCAGCTCCACGCCCGCTTCCCTCAGTTCCTCCAGGGCGCGGTCCGTGGTGTCCGAGGCGACCCCGGCCGTCAGGTCCAGGAGCACCTGGGTCCGGAAACCCTCTCTCACCGCGTCCAGGGCGGTGGCCCGCACGCAGTGGTCCGTGGCTATGCCGACCACGTCCACCTCGTCGATGTGGCGGGCGCGCAGCCAGTCGGCCAGGGTGACGTCGTTCTCGTCGGTGCCCTCGAAGCCGCTGTAGGCCGCCGCGTAGGCACCCTTGTCGAACACCGCGTCGACCGCGCCGGAGGCGACGGCCGGGGCGAAGTTCGGATGGAAGCCCACGCCCTCCGTGCCCGCGACACAGTGCGCGGGCCAGGAGCGGACGTAGTCGGGGTTGTCCGCGAAGTGGCCGCCGGGCGCGATGTGGTGGTCGCGGGTGGCCACCACATGGCGGTACCCGGTGCCCGCCGCCTGGCCGATCAGCTCGGTGATGGCGGCGGCCACGTCAGCGCCACCGGCCACAGCGAGGCTGCCTCCCTCGCAGAAGTCGTTCTGCACGTCTACGACGATCAAGGCGCGGCGCATGGTGGGTGTCCTTCGACTGAGGGTCAAGTAACTGAGCCTAGAGACTTCCGGGCCCGTGCGGGAGGGGGCGTTCGAGGGGGCGGACGGCGTTCTCGCTCTAGCTACCCGAGCGCCCGTGGACGTACTCCGTCGGAATGACGGGTTCCCCTCGGGACAGCTGGATCGCGGACAGCGGCAGCCGCGCGCGGGCGGCGATGTGGCGGTCCCGCGGCACGTCCAGCGGCTCCCGGGCGACCACCTCGCCGCCCTTGATCAGCTGCACCAGCAGCTGGCGGTCGACCAGCTCGGCCGGGACCGGCCCGGTGCCGACGACCTCGGCTTCCGCGATCCCCTCCTCGTCCAGCCGGCGAGCCGCCCACTTGCGGCCCCCGATGGACGTCTTGCCGCCGGTGGACTTCTTCGCGACCGGCACCAGCGGCGCCTTGGGGTCGGTGCTCTCGGCGCGGGCGACCAGCTTGTAGACCATGGAGGCGGTGGGGTGCCCGGAGCCGGTCACCAGCTGGGTGCCGACGCCGTACGCGTCCACGGGTGCGGCGGCCAGGGAGGCGATGGCGTACTCGTCCAGGTCCGAGGTCACCACGATCTTCGTGTTCGTCGCGCCCAGCTCGTCCAGCTGATGGCGGACCCGGTGGGCGACCAGCAGCAGGTCGCCGGAGTCGATGCGGACCGCGCCCAGCTCGGGGCCGGCCACCTCCACCGCCGTGCGGACGGCCTCGGCGACGTCGTAGGTGTCGACGAGGAGGGTCGTGCCCCGCCCGAGGGTGTCCACCTGGGCCCGGAAGGCGTCCCGCTCGCGGTCGTGGAGCAGGGTGAAGGCGTGGGCGGAGGTGCCGACGGTCGGGATGCCGTAGCGGAAGCCGGCCGCCAGATCGGAGGTGGTGGCGAAACCGCCGACGTACGCGGCCCGGGCGGCGGCCACGGCGGCCAGCTCGTGGGTGCGGCGGGCGCCCATCTCGATCAGCGGGCGGTCACCTGCGGCGGAGGCCATGCGGGAGGCGGCGGCCGCGATCGCGGAGTCGTGGTTGAGGATGGACAGGATCACGGTCTCCAGCAGCACGCACTCGGCGAAGGTGCCCTCGACCCGCATGATCGGCGAGCCCGGGAAGTACACCTCGCCCTCGGGGTAGCCCCACACGTCCCCGCTGAAGCGGTAGTCCGCGAGCCACGTCAGGGTCCGCTCGTCGACGATCCCGCGCTCGCCCAGGAAGGCGAGGACGTCCGCGTCGAAGCGGAAGTTCTCCACCGCGTCCAGGACGCGTCCGGTACCGGCCACCACGCCGTAGCGGCGCCCGTTCGGCAGCCGCCGCGTGAAGACCTCGAACACGCTCCGCCGTTCGGCCGTACCGGCCTTCAGTGCGGCCCGCAACATCGTCAGCTCGTACTGGTCCGTGAAGAGCGCCGTCGAGGGAACATCCACCGGCAGCCCAAGGTCCGCTGTGTTCATGGCAAGCGATAGTACCCCCATTTCGTCAGTGTGACGATTTATGGAGGCCGTGGCAGCATGGCTGTGTGACGTCACCCGCGCCCGTAGAGATCGAACGCACCGAGTCGGCGGAGGAGGTCTTCGCCGTACCCGAGCCCGACGTCCCCTGGGTCACCATCGTCCACAACGACCCGGTCAACCTCATGAGCTATGTGACGTACGTCTTCCAGTCGTACTTCGGCTACACCAAGGACAAGGCCACCAAGCTCATGCTCGACGTCCACCACAAGGGCCGGGCGGTCGTCTCCAGCGGCACACGCGAGGAGATGGAACGCGACGTGCAGGCGATGCACGGCTACGGTCTGTGGGCCACCCTCCAGCAGGACCGGAAGTAGCGAATCCCCTCCATGCCCGGAACCTTCGAACCGCTCCCCGGCGGCGGCGCGGCCGTCGCGCTCGACGACGTCGAGATCTCCATCATCCGGTCGCTGGCCGTCCAGCTCCTGGAGCTGATCGGGCCCGGCCCCGGTGCCGACGCCCCCGACGACCCGCTCGCCGAGCTGTTCGCCGAAGGCCCGAGCGAGCCGCCCGCCGATCCCGTCCTGCGCCGGCTCTTCCCGGACGCCTACAGCGACCCGGAGAAGGCCCCGGACTCCCCGGCCGAGGCCGAGGAGCGGCGGGCGCACTCCGCCGAGTTCCGCCGCTACACCGAGAACGACCTCAGGGCCGGCAAGCGGGAGAACGCGCTCTCGGTGATCCGCACCCTGGACGCGCTCACGCCGGTGGACGAGGGCGGGGCGGTGCTCAAGCTGTCCCCGCAGGAGTCGCAGAAGTGGCTCGGCGCCCTCAACGACCTGCGGCTCGCGATCGGGGCCCGGCTGGAGATCACCGACGAGGAGGACACCGATCTCCTCTACCGGCTCCCGGACGAGGACCCGCGCAAGCCGATGGTGATGGCCTATCTGTGGCTGGGCGGCCTTCAGGAGACCCTCGTCACCACACTTATGCCCTGAATGTGGCGATGTTGTGTTCGCTCAGCGGACGCTCAAATCCGGATAACGATCCCGTCACCGTTGCGGACTGTTTTGCCGCATTAGAGCGGTCTTTGTCCACTTTTACCTGTGTGATGCGCCACAGCGCGCCCGTGTGATCAATATTGCGGCCGTGATAAATCTTCACGACCGCCCGGCCAACACCACCCATGTTCGGCCGGGTGCGCCACCGAGCCGGTGACCGCCGGCCAGGCACGGGCGGGCTCGGACAAGCCGCCCAGCTCCATCAATCCGGGGGGATCGAGACCCGATCCGAGGCCGACGAAAGGCCCGGGTCGGCATGGAGAAAGGCGCACCACACATGACCTCAGCGCAGGTCGACCAGCATCGCGACGGCAATGAGGCCGTGCGGGCCGAGGACGGCGAGGGTGGCGAGGGGTATCAGCGCGGGCTCGGCGCCCGGCAGATCCAGATGATCGCCATCGGCGGTGCCATCGGCACCGGTCTGTTCCTCGGCGCGGGCAAGGGCATTTCCAAGGCCGGCCCCAGTCTGATCCTGGCCTACGCCGTCGCGGGCCTCGTCATCTTCTTCATCATGCGGGCGCTCGGCGAGCTGCTGATGTACCGCCCGGTGTCGGGTTCGTTCTCGGAGTACGCGCGCGAGTTCATCGGCCCCTTCGCGGGCTTCGTGACCGGATGGACGTACTGGCTGTTCTGGGTGGTCACGGGCATCACCGAGGTCACCGCCGCGGCCGCCTACATGACGTACTGGTTCGACATCCCGCAATGGGTGTCGGCACTGATCTTCACGGTCGTGCTGTACGGCGCCAACCTGATCTCCGTGAAGCTCTTCGGTGAGCTGGAGTTCTGGTTCTCCATGGTCAAGGTCACCGCCATCATCGGCATGATCCTGATCTGCGCCGGCATTCTGACGATCGGCTTCTCCGACGCGGGCGACACCGCCTCCGTGAGCCACCTGTGGAGCGACGGCGGCTTCTTCCCGCACGGCGTCGGCAACACGCTGATGACCCTGCAGATGGTGATGTTCGCCTTCCTCGCCGTCGAGCTGGTCGGTGTGACCGCGGGCGAGTCCAAGGACCCCAAGACCGTGCTGCCCAAGGCGATCAACACCGTGCCGTGGCGCATCGCCGTCTTCTACGTCGGCGCGCTGATCATGATCCTGTCGGTCGTGCCGTGGACGAACTTCCACCCGGGTGTGAGCCCGTTCGTGGCCGCGTTCCAGAAGATGGGCCTGGCCGCGGGCGCCGGCATCGTCAACTTCGTCGTCCTCACGGCCGCGCTGTCCTCCTGCAACTCCGGCATGTACTCCACCGGCCGCATGCTGCGCGACCTGGCGCTCAACAGCCAGGGCCCGAAGTTCTTCACCAAGCTGACGCGCAGCGGTACCCCGCTCGTCGGCACGACGTTCTCCGCCGCGCTGATGCTGGTGGGCGTCTGGATCAACTACCAGTGGCCGGGCAAGGCGTTCGACTACGTGGTGTCCTTCGCGACCATCTCCGGCATGTGGGCCTGGATCGTCATCCTGATCTGCCAGATCCGCTACCGGATGAAGGCCGACCGGGGTGAGCTGGCGCGCAGCGAGTTCCGTGCGCCCGGTGCCCCGTACACCAGCGTGTTCGCGCTGCTGTTCATCTTCATGGTGATCGTGCTGATGGGCATCGACAAGGACGCCCGCGTCTCGCTGTACTGCGCGCCGCTGTGGGGTGTGATCCTCGGCGTCGCCTACTGGGTGCTCAAGCGCCGCAACCCGGAGGCCGCGGCCTTCCGCAAGCGCTGACCCCCCGAAAAGGACGTCCGGCTGCCGGGAGCGCTCGTGGTTCTCCCGTCGGCCGCCGCTCAGGACGTCCAGCATGCGGGCCGTCCCGTACCACCCCTCGGTACGGGACGGCCCCTCTGCTTATCCTGACCCCCATGCTGACCATCACCCAGGCCCTGTACGACCAGATCGTCGCCCACGCGCGCGAGGACCACCCCGACGAGGCGTGCGGCGTGGTCGCCGGCCCGGTGGGCACCGGCCGCCCCGAGCGCTTCATCCCGATGCTCAACGCGGCCCGCTCGCCCACCTTCTACGAGTTCGATTCGCAGGACCTGCTCAAGCTCTACCGGGAGATGGACGACCGCGACGAGGAGCCGGTGATCATCTACCACTCCCACACCGCGACCGAGGCGTACCCCTCCCGCACCGACATCGGCTACGCCAACGAGCCCGGCGCCCACTACGTCCTGGTCTCCACCGCGGACGCCGACGGCCTCGGTGAGTTCCAGTTCCGCTCCTTCCGGATCCTCGACGGCGAGGTCACGGAGGAGGAGGTCAAGGTCGTGGAAGCGTACTGATCTCAACCTGTGGTTGAAATTCGTCCATCATCTGGGATCACATTCCAGGAGCCGGACCGGGAATCGATACGATGAGCCCATGGTTCTGAACGACGTGAGCGAGAAGACGCCGGGCATCCTGCTCGTGGCGCGGCTGCACGTCGACCTGTGCAGGCTGAACAGCGCCATCTGTTGACGTTCCCCGCCACCGTACGGCCGCTGCCGCGGCGCACCCCCAGCGCCGGAACCGGGGGGTCACCCACAGCCGCGCGCCCACCGACCTACACACCTTCCGACAGGAGCCCGCAACCATGGCCATCGAGGTCCGCATCCCCACCATCCTTCGCACCTACACCGACGGCCAGAAGGCGGTCGAAGGCGCCGGGGACACCCTCGCCGAGCTGTTCGCCGACCTCGAGACCCGGCACGCGGGCATCCAGGCCCGCATCGTGGACGGTGACCAGCTGCGGCGCTTCGTCAACGTCTACCTGAACGACGAGGACGTCCGCTTCCTGGACGGCATCAACACCAAGCTGTCCGACGGCGACAACGTGACGATCCTGCCGGCCGTGGCCGGCGGCATGGCCTGATCGGCCGCTGAGCAGCGATGCGCTACGACTCCCCGCTGGCCGCGGTGGGCAACACCCCTCTGGTGCGCCTGCCGCGGCTGTCGCCGTCCGCCGACGTCCGGATCTGGGCCAAGCTGGAGGACCGCAACCCGACCGGCTCGGTCAAGGACCGCCCCGCCCTGTTCATGATCGAGCAGGCGGAGAAGGACGGCCGGCTCACCCCGGGCTGCACGATCCTCGAGCCCACCTCCGGCAACACCGGCATCTCCCTCGCCATGGCGGCCAAGCTCAAGGGCTACCGCATGGTGTGCGTGATGCCGGAGAACACCTCGCAGGAGCGCCGGGACCTGCTCGGCATGTGGGGCGCCGAGATCATCTCCTCCCCGGCCGCGGGCGGCTCCAACACCGCCGTGCGTGTGGCGAAGGAGATGGCCGCCGAGCACCCCGACTGGGTGATGCTCTACCAGTACGGCAACCCGGACAACGCGGGCGCCCACTACGCCACGACCGGCCCGGAGATCCTCGCGGACCTGCCCTCCATCACGCACTTCGTCGCGGGCCTCGGCACCACCGGCACGCTCATGGGCGTCGGCCGCTATCTGCGCGAGCACAAGCCGGACATCCAGATCGTCGCCGCCGAACCGCGCTACGACGACCTGGTCTACGGCCTGCGCAACCTCGACGAGGGCTTCGTCCCCGAGTTGTACGACGCCTCCGTCCTCACCAGCCGCTTCTCCGTCGGCTCGGCCGACGCGGTCACCCGCACCCGTGAACTCCTCCAGCAGGAGGGCATCTTCGCGGGCGTCTCCACCGGTGCCGCCCTGCACGCGGCGATCGGCGTCGGGCGGAAGGCGGTCAAGGCGGGCGAGAGCGCCGACATCGTCTTCGTCGTGGCCGACGGCGGCTGGAAGTACCTGTCCACCGGCGTCTACACCGCGGCCACCACCGAGGAGGCCATCGAGACGCTGCAGGGCCAGCTCTGGGCATAGTCCGGATCCCGCACGTGCCGGCCCCCTCCTGCGAGGGGGCCGCTCCCCTCCTACGGGCAGGCGAAGAATCCTCCGGTACTGCCGACGGCTCCGCGGCCGGGGCCACGTCCCTCCCGCACCCTGTCATGGCACTCTCCACGCGGTAGCCGGGGCGCCTGTGAGCGTCATGATCGTCGTGGACGACACCGCCCTGACGCCCGGCTGAGCCACACCCACCCGGTGATCCCGCACCCGGGACCCGTGGGTGTGGATCCGTTCACTGCGGTGGTACGTCACATCTGCACCAGGCGGCCGGCCGGCCGGCCACGTCAGCAGGACGGCAGAAAGGCGGACCCCATGCGCCGTACGACCCTCACCGCCCTCGCGGCCACGACGCTGCTCCTCGCGGGCTGCGGCTCCCAGGGCGGCGGGGACACCGGCAGCAACGGCAAGGTGTCCCCGGCCCCCTCCACCCACTCCCCGGACCCGGCCACCGGAGCCTGCGGCACCCAGGCGGAGCTCAAGGCCGCCGACGACGGCCGTACCGTCTGCGTGACCAAGGGAGGCGAGGTCCGGCTCACCCTCGACGGCACCAGGGCCCGCCCGTGGAAGCCGGTCAGCGCGAGCGGCACCGGGCTGGAGGGCATCAACGCGGGCTTCGTCCTCCAGCCCGGCGACGCCACGGCCGCCTACCGGGCGGTGGCCGCCGGAACCGTGAAGCTCTCGTCCTCCCGCCCCCTGTGCGCCGAGCCCACCGCCCCGGGCCAGGTCTCCTGCAAGGGCATCCAGGAATGGACGGTCACCGTGCGGGTGCGCTAGGGCCTGTCCGACCATTTCCGTCTGCCGCGCGACGCCGCACGGCCGCCCCGCGGGCGACGACGCACGCGCATTGCCGGACAGGCCCTACGGCCCGTGGGGCGGACCGGGCCGCCCCCGGGGCGCCGGTGCCCGGTCGCCGACCCCGGCACGTGCCGGAGGGCAGGCCCTAACCCGCGAGATGACGTACCTGGTCCCACAGGACCGGGTCGACCACGCCGACCCGGCGGCGGAAATCACCGACCGGGACCTCACGCAGCTCGTCGGTCCGCAGGAAGCTGGGGCGGCCGCCGGCGTCGCCGACCGCGCCGGGCGGCAGCGGGATGACCCCGGCCCGCTCGTCGTGGTACTTGCTGGTGATCTTCGCGACCGTGGCCCGGTTGCCGCGCACGGCCAGCACCAGACAGGGCCGGTCCTTCGCCTCGGCCCTGTCCTCGTAGGGGACGTTCGCCCACCAGATGTCCCCCGGGGCGGGCCGCGCCGCGTGCGCGGCCCGCGTGTCCGTGCGGCCCGGTGGCCGCAGCCGCCGCCCGCCGGCCCGGTGGCCGCGGCCCCAGCCGTCGACAAGAGTGGCGACCAGCGCAAGCAGGACCACCGCCGCGAGCGCGAGCCACCAGGACGTGTCCATACGACGACGTTACCGGCGTGCGCCGCACATCGCGCGCCCTCGGGCGATCCTCATGCGCCCCCGGTCCAGCCGAACCGGTGACAGCACAGGTGAGTTCGCCCACAACGGCCCCTGGCGGAGGAGCGACCCGTGCTTTTGCGCCTTACGCTCGACGCACCGCACGACGCCCGTCAGCCCCCGTCTTTCAGGCTCCTCGTCCCGCCCACCGGTTTCCCGCCAACGGAGGTTTCTGCTTCATGAAGCTCACCGTCGTCGGCTGCTCGGGGTCGTTCCCGTCCGCGGAATCGGCCTGCTCGAGCTACCTCGTCGAGGCCGACGGCTTCCGGCTGCTCCTCGACATGGGCAACGGCGCCCTCGGCGAGCTGCAGCGCCACTGCGGTCTCTACGACCTCGACGCGATCTTCCTCAGCCATCTGCACGCCGATCACTGCATCGACATGTGCGCGTACTTCGTCGCGCGCTACTACCGCCACGACGGCGGCCGCTGCGACCCGATCCCCGTCTACGGACCCGAGGGCACCGAGCACCGGCTGACCACCGCCTACGGCGACACCCCCTCGGCCTCCTCCATGAGCGAGGTCTTCGACTTCCACACGGTCAAGCCGTCCACGATCGAGATCGGTCCCTTCACGGTGCACACCGAGCGGGTCCGCCACCCCGTGGAGGCGTACGGCATCCGGATCGAGCACGGCGGGAAGTCCCTCACCTACTCCGGCGACACGGGCGTCACCATGGCGCTGGACGAGCTGGCCCGGGACGCCGACCTGTTCCTGTGCGAAGCCGCGTTCACGCACGGCAAGGAGAACATCCCCGACCTGCACCTCAACGGCCGTGAGGCGGGCGAGACGGCGGCCCGCGCGGGCGCCCGCCGCCTGGTCCTCACCCACATCCCGCCGTGGACCGACCCGCAGGTCAACCTCCGCGACGCCCGCGAGGTGTTCACCGGCCCGGTGGAACTGGCGGCGCCGCGACAGACGTACGAGATCTGAGCCGTTGTCGCGCACGGGCTGAGTCCCGCGCACGCGAAAGGGCCCCGGAACCTGCTCGGTTCCGGGGCCCTTCGTCGTGTCCGCGGCCGGACTACTTCGCCTCGGCCTTCTGCAGTTCCGCGAGTTCCTCATCGGATTCACGGCCCGGCGTGGGCAGGTTGAACTTGGTGATCGCGAACCGGAAGATCACGTAGTAGACGACCGCGAAGCACAGGCCGACCAGGACCAGGCCCCACGGGTTGGTGGCGATGCCCAGGTTCAGCCCGAAGTCGACCGCGCCCGCCGAGAAGCCGAAGCCGTCCTTCATGCCGAGCGCCCAGGTCAGCGCCAGCGAGACACCGGTGAGGACGGCGTGGATGGCGTACAGGACCGGCGCGATGAACATGAAGGTGAACTCGATGGGCTCGGTGACGCCGGTGACGAAGGACGTCAGGGCCAGCGAGAACATCATGCCGCCGACGACCTTGCGGCGCTCGGGGCGGGCGCAGTGCACGATGGCCAGGCACGCGGCCGGCAGGGCGAACATCATGATCGGGAAGAAGCCGGTCATGAACTGGCCCGCGTGCGGGTCGCCGGCCAGGAAGCGCCCGATGTCACCGCTCTTGCCGTGGTACTCGCCCGCCTGGAACCACGGGAACGAGTTCAGCAGGTGGTGCATGCCGATCGGGATCAGCGCGCGGTTGGCGACACCGAAGATGCCCGCGCCCACGGCGCCCGACTTCACCAGCCATTCGCCGAAGTTGTGCAGGCCCGTGCCGAGGACCGGCCAGATGTAACCGAAGACGATGCCTATGACGAGGCCGGCGAAGGCCGACAGGATCGGGACGAGGCGACGGCCGCCGAAGAAGCCCGCCCAGTCGGGCAGCTTGGTGCGGTAGAAGCGCTGGTAGAGCAGGGCCACCACGAGGCCCATCACCACACCGCCGAGGACCTTGGCGTCCACCGGAGCGTCCGCCATGACGACCTTGCCGTCGACGACGGTCGCCACCTTCGGCAGGTTCTTGTCGGTGAACGTGGCGAGGACGTTCTTGAAGACCAGGTAACCGGCGACCGCGGCGAGGGCCGTCGAGCCGTCCGACTTCTTCGCGAAGCCAATCGCGATGCCCACGGCGAACAGCAGCGCCAAGTTGTCGAGGATGGCGTTGCCACCGGCGGCCATGAAGGACGCGATCTTGGTCAGGAACGCCGGGAAGGAGGGGTCGCCCAGCATGTCGGTGTTGCCCAGGCGCACCAGGAGGGCGGCGGCCGGCAGGACGGCCACCGGCAACATCAGGCTGCGGCCGATACGCTGCAGTACAGCCATCACGCCGGCGCCCTTCTTCTTGTCGTCGGCCGCCGGAGCGGCGCTGACCGTGGTCACAACTTCCTCCTGGGGGTACCGCCCAGCCGTAGGCCGGGGAGGGCAAGGCGCCGCCCTGGAACCATGGGAGGGGACGGCAGCGTCTCTGGTCTACACCACTCAGTGGTGTAGACCTGTTGTAGCACGATGAAGGGCGTATAAGGAACCGCGAGATCCGCTACCGCGGCGCTACGCGCCGTGCCGGTCCGGAGGGTGTTCGCGGGGCATGGCGAAGGCCCCCGAACCGCCGGGTCCGAGGGCCTTCGAATGCCTTGTGGCGTCAGGCCTTTGTGACGTCCTCGACGTCCTGTGCCGGCTCTCGTCCGGGCGTCCTCAGATCGAACTTCGTGATCGAGAACCGGAAGACACCGTAGTACACCGCCGCGAAGCACAGCCCGATCGGGATGATGGCCCAGGGTTTCGTCGCCAGGTTCCAGTTGATGACGTAGTCGATCAGCCCGGCCGAGAAGCTGAAACCGTCGTGCACCCCGAGCGCCCAGGTCACCGCCATCGACACACCGGTGAGCACCGCGTGGACGGCGTACAGCCCCGGCGCGATGAACAGGAACGAGTACTCGAGCGGCTCGGTGATGCCCGTCACGAACGAGGTCAGCGCCACCGAGAGCATGAGACCGCCGATCTCCTTGCGGCGCTCCGGCCGCGCGCAGTGCGTGATCGCCAGCGCGGCCGCGGGCAGCGCGAACATCATGATCGGGAAGAAGCCCGTGGTGAACTGGCCGGCGTTCGGGTCGCCCGCGAGGAACATGTTGATGTCGCCGTGCACGGGCCGGCCGCCCGGTGGTGTGTAGGTGCCGAACTGGAACCAGATGGGCACGTTCAGGAACTGGTGCAGGCCGATGACGAGCAGCGCCCGGTTGGCGACGCCGAAGATGCCGGCACCCCAGGCGCCCGCGTCCCGCAGCCAGTGGCTGAAGCTCTCCAGGGCGTCGCCGATCGGCGGCCAGATCCACAGGCACACGGCCGCGAAGGCGATGGCGACGAACGCCATGATGATGGGGACGAGCCGGCGGCCGTTGAAGAAGCCCAGCCAGTCCACCAGTCTCGTGCGGTGGAAGCGGGCCCAGAAGAAGGCCGTCAGCAGACCCATGACGATGCCGCCGAACACCCCCGGGTTCTGGAAGGTGAACGGTGCCACCGCGCCGACGCCCGCGCCGACGCTCACCTGGCAGCCGATGTCCGGGACGGCCTTCGAGCCGCCCGGGCACTGCTCGGGGAACTGGTGCAGGACGTTGTAGTAGACGAGGAAGCCGGCCACCGCCGCGAGCGCCGTGGAGCCGTCCGACTTCCTCGCCATGCCGATCGCGACGCCCACGCAGAACAGCAGCGGCAGGCCGAGGGAGCCGTCGAGCAGCGCGCCGCCCGCGCCCTTCATCACCTTCGAGACGTCGGTCCACCCCAGGCCCTGGTCCCCGAACACGTCCGGCTGCCCCAGCCGGTTCAGGATGCCCGCCGCCGGCAGCACTGCGATCGGCAGCTGGAGGCTGCGGCCCATCTTCTGCAGACCCTGGAACAGCCGGTTCCAGCGCTCCCTGGCCGGGCTGACCGCGTGCTCGGCGCTGGCTGCGCTGTCGGCGCTCATGGGCGTCCTCCGGCCACTGGACCCGTACGCGGTTTGGCGACCGTCCACGAGGTGGTGTAGACCAGTTGGCGGACGGTTCCGCTGTCGTGATCGCCATCATCCGGCACGGACGGCATGACCGCTCGCGAAGAGGGGCCAACTGTGGGTTACTGCGACAAAGCGGTTCGGATCAGGGAGAAGCAACATGGCCAGCAAGGCTGAGAAGATCGTCGCCGGGCTCGGCGGCATCGACAACATCGAGGAGATCGAGGGCTGCATCACCCGGCTGCGCACCGAGGTGTCCGACCCCTCGCTGATCGACGAAGCCGCCCTGAAGGCCGCCGGCGCCCACGGCGTCGTCAAGATGGGCACCGCCATCCAGGTCGTCATCGGCACCGACGCGGACCCGATCGCCGCGGAGATCGAAGACATGATGTGAGCCCGCCCGGCCACCCCACCGTGGCCGTCGTGGTTCACCTGTGAGGGGCTCTTCCCGCCGGGGAGGAGCCCTTCCGCCACTGCGGATAGGCTCGTCGCCATGTCTCGCATCGACGGCCGTACCCCCGAACAGCTCCGCCCGGTCACCATCCAGCGCGGCTGGAGCAAGCACGCCGAGGGCTCCGTCCTCGTCTCCTTCGGCGACACCAAGGTCTTCTGCACCGCCTCCGTCACCGAGGGAGTGCCGCGCTGGCGCAAGGGAAGCGGCGAGGGCTGGGTCACCGCGGAGTACGCCATGCTGCCCCGCGCCACCAACACCCGCGGCGACCGCGAGTCCGTCAAGGGCAGGATCGGCGGCCGTACCCACGAGATCTCCCGCCTCATCGGCCGCTCCCTGCGCGCCGTCATCGACTACAAGGCGCTCGGCGAGAACACCATCGTCCTCGACTGCGACGTCCTCCAGGCCGACGGCGGCACCCGCACCGCCGCCATCACCGGCGCCTACGTCGCCCTCGCCGACGCGGTCGCCTGGGCCCAGGGCAAGAAGCTGATCAAGGCCGGCCGGCAGCCGCTGACCGGAACCGTGAGCGCCGTCTCGGTCGGCATCGTCGGCGGCGTGCCCCTGCTCGACCTCTGCTACGAGGAGGACGTGCGCGCCGAGACCGACATGAACGTCGTCTGCACCGGCGACGGCCGCTTCGTCGAGGTCCAGGGCACCGCCGAGGCCCAGCCCTTCGCCCGCGAGGAGCTGAACGCCCTCCTCGACCTCGCCGTCACCGGCTGCACCGAGCTGGCCGCCTTCCAGCGCGCGGCCCTGGAAGCCACGCTCGGGAAGTAACGGGAAGCAAAGGGACGGCCAAGACATCCGGCAGGCGCGGGCAACCCGCGCACCCTCCCTGGCGTCCTACGGGTACGGGCGCACGGCTCAGCACCGTGCGCCCCGTCAGCCGTATCAGGGGAGGGACCCACCATCATGGCCGCCAGCCGACGCCGACGCCGCGGCGTCCTCACCATCGCCGCCGCCGCGGCCGCCGTCGCACTCGCCACCGGCCTCACCACCGGCTGCGACGCCGTGAACAAGGCCCTGGACTGCGTCCAGACCGCCGACTCCATCGCCGACAGCGTCACCGACCTCCAGCAGGCCGTCGCGAACGCGGCGAACGACCCCACCCAGGCCGACGCCTCCCTGAACTCCATCGAGAAGAACCTCGAGAAGATCGGCGACAAGACCGACGACGCCGACGTCAACAAGGCGGTCGACGACCTCCGCAAGGCCGTCGACAACGTCCGTACGGCGATCAAGGACGGCGACGAGACCCCGGACGTCAGCCCGGTCACGGACGCGGCCGGCGAACTCACCAAGGTCTGCACCTCGTAGGACGCCGAAGCGGCCGCGCCCCGGAAGGGGCGCGGGTGTCCACAGGCGGCCTTCCGCCGCGTGGGCGCGACCGGTCACGGCCGGCCCGCAGGACACCCCCGGACCTCAGTGCCCCCGCCGCCGCTCCTCGCGCCGCGCCCGGTGCAGTTCGTGCCGTGACTCCCTGCGCTCCAGCCTCTCCTGGTGGCGCTGCTCCTTCAGCCGCTGCCGCTCGGCGCGGGTCACCCTGCGCTCCACGCCGACCCCGCCCCAGAACGCGAAACCGTCGATGACCACCCGGGGGGCGCCCGGCTCGGGCGGGCCGTCGTCCCGCGGGTGCTCGAAGGCGCCCATCACACCGATACCGCGTACCACGACCTCGACCCCGGGCGGCACGACCACCTGCACCCCGCCCATGATCGCGACACAGTTGACCACGACCTCGCGGTCCGCGAAGTTCGCCTCCCGCAGGTCGATCTCGCCACCGCCCATGAAGACGAAGCAGGTGAACCGCTTCGGCATCGTCCAGCGGCCCTTGCGCTCGAACCCCGACAGGATCGCGACCCCGCCGGTCGAGGACCCCTCGCCCCCGACGATCCGGCCCGCCCAACCGCCGTTGCCCACCGGGTCCTTGGCGAAGGAGACGGCAGGGACCGGCGCCACGGCGCCGCCGGCCGGCAGATCGCGGGTGAGCGGGGTCAGCTCACCGTACGTACGCGCCTTGTACGCCGCCTCCAGCCGCTCCTCGAACTCCTCCATGTCCAGGCGGCCCTCGGCCAGTGCGTCCCGCAGGACCTCGGCCACCCGTTCACGGTCGGCGTCGGACGCCCGGAGGTCCGGGACTGCGTCGTCGGTCATGCCGGCAGCCTACGAGACCGCCTTCTCCGCGTACATCCTGGCGATGACGGCCTCGATGTCCGGCTCCCGCACCGACAGGTCCACCAGCGGATACCGGGCCGCCAGATCCGCGACCAACGGCGCCGCCGACTGCCCCGCCGGGAACGCCAGCCACTGTCGCGGCCCCTCCACCCGGACCACCCGCGCCGACGGCACCTCGACCGGCGGCAGTTCCCGCTCCAGGTCCACCACCAGCGTCCGTTCGCTCTCCCCGGCCTCGTGCAGCCCCGCGAGCGGACCGTCGTACACCAGCCGCCCGTGGTCGATCACCATCACCCGCGAGCACAACTGCTCGATGTCCTGCAGATCGTGCGTGGTCAGCAGCACGGTCGTGCCCCGCTCGGCGTTCAACTCCCGCAGGAACCCCCGCACCTTGGCCTTCGACACGACATCCAGGCCGATCGTCGGCTCGTCCAGGTACAGCACCTCCGGATCGTGCAGCAGCGCCGCCGCGATGTCCCCGCGCATCCGCTGCCCCAGCGACAGCTGCCGCACCGGCACGTCCAACAGGGCACCCAGCTCCAGCAGTTCCACCAGCCGGTCCAGGTTCTCCCGGTAACGGGCGTCCGGGATGCGGTACATGCGGTGCGCCAGCCGGTACGAGTCGATCAGCGGAAGGTCCCACCACAGCGTGGTCCGCTGCCCGAACACCACCCCGATCCGGTGCGCCAGCCGCCTCCGCTCCCGCGACGGATCGATGCCCGCCACCCGCAGCCGGCCCGCGCTCGGCGTCAGGATGCCGGTCAGCATCTTGATCGTCGTCGACTTCCCGGCACCGTTCGGCCCGATGTAGCCGACCATCTCGCCGCGCGCCACCGTGAACGAGATCGAGTCCACCGCCCGCACCTCACGCCGCTCCCGCTTGAGGAACCCGGCCTTCTTGCGCACCTCGAAGACCTTCTCGACGCTCTCCAGCGCGATGAAGCCGTCCCCGGGCCCGATCAACACACCGTCCGCCATTGCTAGCTCCCTGTGCTCCGATACGAACGAAGTCCCGCCCGCCAGGCCAGCCCCGCCAGCGCACAGCACCCCACCGCCACCAACGGGGGCATGAACGCCACCCACTGCGGCAGCCCCAGCGGATACGGACGCCCCAGCACATAGCTCGCCGGCAGCCAGTTGACGAAGGCCAGCGGCAGCACGAACGTCACCCCGCGCACCAGCTCCGTCGCGAACACCGACGGCGGATACTGCAGCAGCGTCGTACCGCCGTAGGTGAAGGCGTTCTGCACCTCCGAGGCGTCCTGCGCCAGGAACTGGAAGGCCGCACCCGCCACGAACACCGCGCAGAAGATCCCGCAGCCGCTCACCACCGTCACCGGCATCAGCAGCAGCTTCAGCGGCGTCCAGTCGACGTCCAGCCGGGCCACCGCCCAGCCCAGCACCAGCGCGCCCTGCGTCACCCGCCCCAGCCGCCGCAGCGCGAACTGGTCGGCCGCCACCTGCGCCAGTACCGGCGCCGGCCGCACCAGCAACGTGTCCAGCGTCCCGTCCCGCACCCGCCGCCCCAGCCGCTCCATCGAGCCGATCACCAGGTCCGCCAGCCCGAACGCCGTACCGGACAGGCCGTACAGGAAGGCCACCTCGGGCAGCGACCAGCCGCCGAGGGCGTCCACCCGGGAGAACATCAGCATGATCGCGACGAAGTCGAAGAAGGTCGCCGCGAAGTTCCCGAACGTGGTCATCGCGAACGAGGCGCGGTAGGCCATCGTGGACCGGATCCACATCCCGGCGATCATCCGGTACGCGCGCACGCCCTCCGCCGGCCGGCCGGGCTCACCCACCCTGGACCACCACCCGCCGCGTCGCCGCCGACTGCAGCAGCCGCCCGGCACCCAGCAGCACCACCGCCCACATTCCCTGGAAGAGATACGTGCCGAGCGGGTCCGCGTGCCCCAGCAGGATCTCGGCCGGCGCCTGCAGCAGCGAGGACCACGGCAGGGCCCGGACGACCTCGCCCAGCACCCCCGGGAAGACGTTCAGCGGAAGCAGCATGCCCGAGCAGAAGTACCCGGCGAGCCACGAGATCTGCGACACACCCATGCCGTCCAGCAACCAGAACGCGCTCAGCGCCAGCAGGAACCGGATCCCGAACCCGACGAGCATCGCCAGCAGCACGGCGACGAAGAAGGCGACCCAGGTGCCGACGTCCGTGGGCAGGTACACCGGGAAGCACAGGGCACCGAACACGAACGGAACCAGCCCCCGTCCCAGCAACTGGAAGAACGCCCGCCCCAGGTCCGCCGCCAGCCACCACAGCTGCAGATCGGCAGGCCGGTACAGGTCGACCGCCACGTCCCCCGTACGGATGCGTTCCATCAACTCGCCCTCGACGCCCCCGCCGCCGATCGCGAGCGTCGACAGCAACGCCTGGCCCAGCCACACATAGGTCACGACCTGCGCCTGATCCCATCCGCCCAGGTGCGGCTTCTCGTCCCACAGCGCCCGATACGTGTATACGAGAATCAGCCCGAAGACGGTGTTCGTGAACACCCCTGCCGCGGTCGCGGCCCGATACGTCGCGTACCGTCTGAATCCCCCTACCGCGACGGCGACGTACAACCGTCCCGCGCCCACGTCAGTCGACCTCCTCGGACCGCTCGACACCGAAGCGCAGGAGCCTAGTCCGGAGGCCCGGTGGCCGGCCACGCATTTCCGTGCCGGAAGCGTGCCGGAATCCGGGAACGGAACGCCAGGTGCGAGAGTCTTCATTCAGGGGGCGCAGAAGGCGTACGAGACGTACGGGAACGTACGACGCGAAACAGGAGTCCGTGCACGAGATGAGCGACGAGCCGCAGCCGCAGCAGCCGAACGAAGGCGTGGCGCCGGAAAAGCCGCTGCCGGCTGAAGGGCCCGGGAACCCGGGGGGCCGCGAGGAGACGGCCGCCGAGAGGGACGAGGGGAAGAGGAAGAGGAGGACCGAGGGGGCCGCCCAGGGGCGCGAGCCGCGGGCAGGGGCGGGGCCCCAGGGAGGCGCGGACGACGCGGACACCCGCGGGGGCGACACCGAAAGCACCCGACCGGACAACGGTCCCCGGCCACAGAACCGCCCGGCCCAGGACCGGACGACCTCCATCGCCCGGGCCCGCCAGGCAGCGCGAGAAGCCCGCACGGACCGAACGACGGCTCCCGGCACGACTCGAGGCGGAGGAGCGGCTTCGGACAACTCCGCGGGCGCGGGCGCGGTCCCCGGCGGCGCTTCTGCCACGACTGCGGACGGGGGTGCGGCTCCCAGCGGCGCCTCGATTCCGGGGGATGCCTCGGTTTCCCGGGGCCCTTCCGGCAGGGGCCCGGGCAGCGGCTCGGTTTCCGGGGGGGCTTCGAGTAAGGGCTCCGGCGACGGCTCGGGTTCCGCGGGCGCTTCGGGCAAGGCCTCGGGTACGGACTCGGGTTCCGGGGGTGCCTCCGGTGGGGCTTCGGCTTCCGGGAGGGCTTCGGCTTACGGAGGTTCGCGGGGCTCCGGAGGTTCTTCGGGTTCCGGTGATGCTTCGGTCTCCGGTGGATCTTCGGCTTCCGGCAGGGCTTCCCTGGCCGGCGGGTCTTCGGCGGCCGGTCGCGCAGCGTCCTCGGGTGATCGCGCGGCGTCCGGTGGGTCTCCGGACCCCGGTGCCGCTCCGGCGTCCCGTGGTGCTTCGGAGGTCGGCGGGGACCGGGGCGGTCAGGGTGCCGGTGGTGCCGGCAAGCGCTCCGGTGCGGACACGTCGCAGGTTCCGGGGACGTCGGACGACGCCGAGCAGCCTCCGTCGGCCGAGAGTACGCAGGTGCTCCGGCGCATCACGCCGCCGCGGGGCCCGCAGAAGGCCCAGGCCTCCGCGCGGTCGGCGCAGTCCGGTGCGCCCGGTCGGCAGACCGAGCCCGGCAAGGCGGGCGGGCCGGCGAAGGGCGCCGGTGAGCCGGGCGCGCCCGAGACCACGCAGGTCCTCCGGCGTGTCAGCGCGCCCCGCGCGGGCGAGCCGGGCGGTCCCGGCAAGGCAGCCACGGCGTCCCCGGCCGCGGGATCGGACCCCGCCGGCCGTACGCCCCGGACGTCCGTTCCCCGGCCCGGCGGCCCGAACCGCGCCGCCCGGGCGGCCGGAGCCGCTGGTGCTGCCGGTGCCGCGGGAGCCGGCGCCGCCGCAGCTGCCGGCGCCGGTGGGGCCTCCGCTACGGCTGGAGCTGCCGGCGCCTCCGGTGCAACCGCTGCTTCCCGCGCTGCTGGGGCCACTGGAGCCGCCGGAGCTGCCGGTGCCGGCGGTGCCGGTCGGGCGGTCGGCGCTGGTTCCGGCGCCGCTCGGATGGGCTCCGCAGGGGCCGGACGTCCAGGCGCGGGTGGTCGTGCCGGGTCCGGAGCCCGGGCGGACGCCCTGCGCACCTCCGAGTCGGCCCCCCAGCAGGACGCCCCGCTCGTCTCCGCCTCCGACGGCTCGGCCCCCGGCGGAAACGGCAAGAAGCCCAAGCGGCCCAAGCGGACCGGCTGGCGGCGGATCTTCCCCACCTGGCGCATGGTGCTCGGCACCTTCGTGCTCGGCATACTCCTGATCATCGGCCTGTTCTTCGTCGGCTACTCGATGGTCAAGATCCCCCCGGCCAACGCCCTCGCCATCAAGCAGAGCAACGTCTACCTCTACGCCGACGGCTCCCAGCTGGCCCGCGACGGCGAGATCAACCGCGAGAACGTCGGCCTCGCCCAGATCTCCAAGGACGCCCAGCACGCCGTACTGGCCGCCGAGGACCGCGACTTCTACACCGAGTCCGCCGTCGACCCCAAGGCGATGCTCCGCGCCGCCTGGAACACCGCGACCGGCAAGGGCAAGCAGTCCGGCTCCACGATCACCCAGCAGTACGTGAAGAACTACTACCTGGCCCAGGAACAGACGGTCACCCGCAAGGCCAAGGAGTTCTTCATCTCGGTCAAGCTGGACCGGCAGAAGTCCAAGGACGAGATCCTCGAGGGCTACCTCAACACCAGCTTCTTCGGCCGCAACGCCTACGGCATCCAGGCCGCCGCTCAGGCCTACTACGGCGTCGACGCCACCGACCTCGACCCGGCCCACGCCGCCTACCTCGCCGCGCTCGTCAACGCGCCCAGCGAGTACGACGTCGTCGCCCACCCCGAGAACAAGAAGACGGCCGTCGCCCGCTGGAACTACGTCCTGGACGGCATGGTCTCCAAGGGCTGGCTCAGCCAGTCCGAGCGCGCCGGCCTGAAGTTCCCCATGCCCAAGGAGCAGACGGTCTCCACCGGCCTGTCCGGCCAGCGCGGCTACCTCGTCGAGGCGGTCAAGCACTACCTGACCACGCACCACATCATCGACGCCGACCAGCTCGCGGCAGGCGGCTACCGCATCACGACCACCATCCAGAAGAACAAGCAGGACGCCTTGGTCAAGGCGGTGAACGACCAGCTGATCTCGAAGCTGGACAAGAAGAACCGCAAGGCCGACAACTACGTCCGGGCCGGCGGCACCTCCATCGACCCCAGGACCGGCAAGGTCGTCGCCATGTACGGCGGCATCGACTACGTGAAGCAGTACACCAACGGCGCGACCCGCGGTGACTTCCAGGTCGGGTCGACCTTCAAGCCGTTCGTGTTCACCTCCGCGGTGCAGAACGGCTCGACCACGCAGGACGGCCGCACCATCACCCCGAACACCGTCTACGACGGCACCAACCAGCGACCCGTCCAGGGCTGGACCGGCGGCTCCTACGCCCCGGAGAACGAGGACCAGAAGTCGTACGGCGAGATCACCGTCCGCAAGGCCACCGACCTGTCGGTGAACGCCGTGTACGCGCAGATGGCCGTCGACGTCGGCCCCGCCAAGGTCAAGCAGACCGCGGTCGACCTCGGCATCCCCGCCAACACCCCGGACCTCCAGCCGTACCCGTCCATCGCCCTCGGCACCGCCAACGCCAGTGTCCTGGACATGACGGAGGCGTACGCGACCCTCGCCAACCACGGCAAGCACGGCACGTACACGATGATCGAGAAGATCACCAAGGACGGCACCGACGAGATCGAGCTGCCCGAGCAGTCGGTCAAGCAGACCGTCAGCCGTGAGGCCGCCGACACCACCACGTCCGTCCTGCAGAGCGTCGTCGACAACGGCACCGCCACGGCCGCGCAGGCCGCGGGCCGCCCGGCCGCCGGCAAGACCGGCACCGCCGAGGACGACAAGGCCGCCTGGTTCGCCGGCTACACCCCCGACCTGGCCACGGTGGTCTCCGTCATGGGACAGGACCCGGTGACCGCCCAGCACAAGCCGCTGTACTGGGCGCTCGGCCAGCCCCGGATGAACGGCGGCGGCCCGCCCACCCAGATCTGGGCCCAGTACACGCGCGCGGCGCTGAAGGGCAAGCCGGTCGCCGACTTCGACCTCCAGCTCGAAGAGGGCGCCGACCAGATCCAGGAGCCTCCCGCCACCGGCACGGCTCAGCCCAGCAGGGGCGGCCAGGACGACGGCGGCACCACCGACGGCGGCCAGGACGACGGCGGGGCGAGCGCCACCCCCACCACCGGCGGACCCACCACCGACGGCGGCCCCACCACCGGCGGTCCGACGACCGACGGCGGCGCCACCACCGGCGGCGGACCCACCGCCGACGGCGGCACGACCACGGGCGGCGGCACCACCACCGGCGGGGACACGACCACCGGAGGCGGGACGACGGGCGGCGGGACGCCCGGCGGAGGCACCGACACCGGCGGCGGGACGCCCGGCGGAGGCACCGACACCGGCGGCGACACGACGGCCGACGGAGGCAGCGGCCTCCCCTAGCGCCCGTCAGACGTCAGTGACCGCTGGTCGCCTTCAGCCCCACCACGGCGACCAGCAGCAGACATACGAAGAACACCCGGGCGGCGGTGACCGGTTCACCCAGCACCACCATGCCGAGCACCGCCGCACCGGCCGCCCCGATGCCCACCCAGACGCCATAGGCGGTGCCAATGGGCAGGGACTTCGCGGCGTACGACAGCAGCACCATGCTCGCGACGATGCCGGCACCGGTGAACAGGCTCGGGACCAGCCGGGTGAAACCCTCGCTGTACTTCATCCCGATCGACCAGCCGACTTCGAGCAGACCGGCGACGACGAGCAGGACCCAGGCCATGACAGGCACCTCCGAGACGAACGGCGACTCTTCTCCGGTGCGTCGTCTTTGCCTTCGACCCGGTACGGCGCGTCTCGTCGGGCTCCTTTCGAACATAGCAAAACAACGCCGAAGAGGGCCGGTGACGGTGGTCACCGGCCCTCTTCGACGTCGAAATCAAAGGTGGATCAGAGAGAGGTCACAGAACAGAGGACGAGGTCGGAGCGAGGTCAGAGATACAGCCCCGTGGAATCCTCCGACCCCTCGAATCGGTCCGCGGCGACCGCGTGCAGATCACGCTCACGCATGAGCACGTACGCCACGCCCCGCACCTCGACCTCGGCCCGGTCCTCCGGATCGAACAGGACACGGTCGCCCGGCTCCACCGTCCGTACGTTCTGACCGACCGCGACGACCTCGGCCCACGCCAGCCGCCGCCCGACCGCCGCGGTGGCGGGAATCAGGATGCCCCCACCCGACCGCCGCTCACCCTCGCCGGTCTCCTGCTTGACCAGAACACGGTCGTGCAGCATCCGGATGGGCAGCTTGTCGTGATGGGGGGTGCTGTGCTCGTTTCTGTTGGCGCTCACACCTTGAACCTACCTGCCTTCAGCCCGCCTGTACGTGCCCGGGTGGCCGCGGCTCAGTCCCTGCGCCGCCGGGAACCGAGCGCGAGCAGGCCCACGACCCCCACGACGACGAGCGCGACCGGCACCACCCGCTCCAGCCGGGGCGCCCCCTCCTCGTCCACGAAACGCGCCCGCACTTCGGTCACCGCCCGGTTGACCTGCACATACGCCCGCCCGACGGTGTGATCGATGTTCGCGACCACCTTGGCCTTCGCGTCCCCGACGATCGTCTTGGGATGCACCCGCACCCCGATCTCGTCGAGCGTCTCCGCCAGCACTTCACGGCGGCGCTTGATGTCCGCCTCGATCTGCGCCGGGGTTCTGGTGTCCGACGTGTCCGCCACCGTACGGCCTCCGAAGTCTCTGATGCTGTTCCGAACAGTCTGTCAGCTCATCGCCCCGCCGCACCGCAAGGCCCCCCGGTTACGCTGGCCCGATGAGCGAGCGACTCCAGCCGGGGGACGTGGCCCCCGCCTTCACCCTCCCCGACGCCGACGGCAACGAGGTCTCCCTGTCGGACCACAAGGGCCGCAAGGTCATCGTCTACTTCTACCCCGCCGCCCTCACCCCAGGCTGCACCAAGCAGGCCTGCGACTTCACCGACAACCTGGAGGTCCTGGCCGGCGCCGGCTACGACGTCATCGGCATCTCTCCGGACAGCCCGGAGAAGCTGGCGAAGTTCCGCGAGAAGGAGTCCCTCAAGGTCACCCTCCTCGCCGACCCCGACAAGAAGGTCACCGAGGCGTACGGCGCGTACGGCGAGAAGAAGAACTACGGCAAGACCTACCTGGGCGTCATCCGCTCCACGATCATCGTGGACGAGGAGGGCAAGGTCGAACGGGCCCTGTACAACGTCCGCGCGACGGGCCACGTGGCCAAGATCATCAAGGACCTGGGCATCTGACCCCCGCCTCCACTTGTTCGACGGCCCGCACCGGTTCCTTCCGGTTGCGGGCCGTGTCCCGTTCCGTGCCCGAACTGCCACGCCATCACGAGAACCTGGTGCCGAGGAGGACGCCGATAACCCTTCCGAGCACGCGCGGTACGACCGGTACCATGGCCGTGCACGCGGCCGTGGCGGAATTGGCCTACGCGCAACACTTAGGATGTTGTGGGAGAAATCCCTTGAGGGTTCGAGTCCCTCCGGCCGCATCCCGCCCCGCACCTTCGTAACAAAGGTGCGGGGCGTTTCACTTGGCTCAGCCCAGCAGTTCCCGCACCACCGGCACCAGGGCCCGGAACGCCTTCCCCCGGTGGCTGATCGCGTTCTTCTCCTGCGGGCTCAGCTCGGCGCACGTGCGGGTCTCGCCCTCCGGCTGCAGGATCGGGTCGTAGCCGAAGCCGTTCGTGCCGACGGGCGCGTGCCGCAGCACACCGCGCAGCTGCCCCTCGACCACCCTCTCCGTGCCGTCCGGCAACGCCAGTGCCGCCGCGCAGGCGAAGTGGGCGCCGCGGTGTTCCTCCGCGATGTCGGAGAGCTGGGCGAGGAGCAGGTCGAGGTTGGCCTTGTCGTCGCCGTGGCGGCCGGCCCAGCGGGCGGAGAAGATGCCGGGGGCGCCGTTCAGGACGTCGACGCAGAGCCCGGAGTCGTCGGCGACCGCCGGGAGGCCCGTCGCCCGGGCGAGCGCGTGGGCCTTGAGGAGGGCGTTCTCGGCGAAGGTGACGCCGGTTTCCTTGACGTCGGGGATGTCCGGGTAGGCGTCGGCGCCGATCAGCTCGTGCGGCAGGCCTGCTTCGGCGAGGATCGCCCTCAGTTCGGTGATCTTTCCGGCGTTGCGGGTGGCGAGGATCAAGCGGGTCATGCGGCCAGTATTCCTGGCCACCGTGGCCCGACGGTCCCCGGCCGCCCGGTTGCTACGGATCCCGCCGCGCCGTCCGGGAGCCTCCCGGGCGTCCGCCTCCGCTACAGCTGTACCTGGCCCGCGCCCTTGAGGCTGTTCAGGTCGAGGGTCTCGGCCATCTTGGCGAAGCCCAGGTCGCTGGGGTGCAGATGGTCGCCGGAGTCGTACTCGGGGCGCAGGCGGCGGGGGTCGTAGGGGTCGCGCAGGGCCTTGTCGAAGTCGACGACCGCGTCGTACACGCGGCCGGCCCGGATCTGGGCGTTGACCTGTCGGCGTACCGCCTCCCGGGCCGGGGTCCAGCCGCGGTGGCCCTCGAAGGGCATCAGGGTGGCGCCGATGACCTTCAGGCCGCGGGCGTGGGCCTGGTTCACGAGGCTGCGCAGGCCTCCGGTGATGCGGTCGGGGTCGGCGAGCTCGCGGTTGCGCAGGATGTCGTTGATGCCGAGGTCGATGACGACGACCCTGACGTTGGTGCGGGAGAGCGCGTCACGGCCGAAGCGGCCGAGGCCGCTCTCGTTCTCGGCGGGCCGTCCGAGGCCGTCGGCGAGGACCTGGTTGCCGCTGATGCCTTCGTTCACGACGCTGTAGCGCGGCAGCTGCCGTCCGCTCTCGAGCGCGCTGCGCAGCCGGCCGGCGAAGAGGTCCGGCCAGCGGCGGTTGGCGCCGATGGTGGAGGTGACGCCGTCGGTGAGGGAGTCGCCGAAGGCGACGACGGTGCCGTCGGCCTCGTTGCTGAGCACGTCGAGGGCGGTGAGATAGCGCCAGTACAGGGTCTGTTGGGTGTACGGGGCGCCGGTGGAGTCCTCGGTGCGGTCGCCGGCGGCGACGTAGGAGACCTGCCGTGCGCGCGGGTGGTAGGTGACCGGGCCGGACGGGGTGGGGGAGTAGGTGGTGACCAGCACGTCGCTGCCGCGCGGAATGACCACGGTGACGGCGTCACTGACGACCTGTCCGCCGGCGGGGATGACGACGCCGGTGCTGCCGTCGAAGGTGAGGCGCCGCATCGTCGTGGCGTCGGCGGCGGCGGTCCCGTCGCCCGCCGAGAGGGCGAGGGAGGCGTGGGTGAGGGCCAGCGGTGACTGGCCGTAGAGATTGGACAGCGTGATCCGGGCACTCGTACCACCGGTGCCGGCGTGGACGACGTTGCGGACCGAGCGGCCCACCATGCCGTGGGTCTCGGTGCCCGGTTCGCCGCCGACGGGGGCGGTGGCCCAGGAGCCGACCCAGGTGCCGGTGGAGGCGGGGGCGGCGGAGGAGTCGTGGTGGGGGCGGTTGTCGGCGAGGGTGCTGCGGGGGGTGCCGTCGTCGGCCGCCACGGTGACGTAGATGCCGGCGGACAGCGCGATGACGAGGGCGACGAGCGCGCCCAGCACCGCATAACCATGACGCTTGGTCACGCTGGTGTTGTTCTCCTCGGGAGATGGGAGCCCGAGGCTCCGATCCGATGAGCCCATGATGCGTCATGGGCTGGGGAGGCCTGACAGGGCCCTGCCCAAAACCCCCTTCCAGACAGACGCCGGGAACTCCTGTTCTGTTCCGGGAGTCGGTCAGGAAGGGACAATTGTGTGCGGGATCACCGAACGGGTGGAGCTGATGGAACCTACCGAGACGGGAACACCGGGGACGGCAGCGCCGGGGACGGCAGCGCCCCGGACGGCGGCACCGGCGCGGGCGACGTCGTACCGGACCATGACCGCCTTCACCCCGGCGGACGAGGAGCGCCGGGCCGGTGTGCGGCGCATGAAGCTCACGGCGACCGGGATGCTGCTGTTCGTGGCGGTGGTCTACGTCCTGACCGAGCTGGCCGCCCATCAGGGCGCCGGGGCGTGGGCGGGCTACGTGGCCGCGGCCGCCGAGGCGGGAATGGTGGGCGCGCTCGCGGACTGGTTCGCGGTCACGGCGCTCTTCCGGCATCCGCTGGGGCTGCCCATCCCGCACACGGCGATCATCCCCACCAAGAAGGACGCGCTGGGCGTCTCGCTGGGCGAGTTCGTCGGGGAGAACTTCCTGTCCGAGGACGTCGTACGGCAGCGGCTGCGGGCGGTCGGCATCGGCAGCCGGCTCGGCGCCTGGCTGGCCGAGCCGGAGCACGCGGACCGGGTGACGGCGGAGCTGGCGACCGCGTTGCGCGGCGCGCTGACGGTCCTGCGGGACTCCGACGTACAGGCGGTCGTCGGCGAGGCGATCACGCGGCGCGCCAACGCACAGGAGATCGCGCCGGGCATCGGCAAGATGCTGGAGAAGGTCGTCGCCGACGGCGGGCACAAGCGGGTGGTGGACCTGGTGGTGGTCCGCGCGCACGACTGGCTGGTGCTGCACCGCGGTGACGTGATGGTCGCGGTGGAGGGGGGCGCGCCCGGCTGGACCCCGCGGTTCGTCGACAAGAAGGTCGGTGAGCGGGTCTACAAGGAACTGCTGCGGTTCGTCACCGAGATGCGGGACATGCCCTCCCATCCGGCGCGCGGGGCGCTGGACCGGTTCCTCACCGACTTCGCCTCCGACCTGCAGTCCGACACGGACACGCGGGCGCGGGTGGAGCGGCTCAAGGGCGAGGTGCTGGGCCGGGGGGAGGTGCAGGACCTGATCGCGTCCGCGTGGACGGCCGTACGGTCCATGATCGTGGCGGCTGCGGATGACGAGCGGAGCGAGCTGCGGCAGCGGGTGCGGGCCGCGCTGCTGTCCCTGGGCGAGCGGATGGCGACCGAGCCGAAGGTGCAGGAGAAGGTCGACAGCTGGGTGGAGGGCGCGGCGGTGCACGTCGTGACGACGTACCGCAAGGAGATCACATCCTTGATCACCGACACGGTGGCGGGCTGGGACGCCGAGCACACGACCCGCAAGATCGAGGCGCACATCGGCCGCGACCTGCAGTTCATCCGGATCAACGGCACGGTGGTGGGGTCCTTGGCGGGGCTGCTGATCTACGTGGTGTCGCGAGGGCTGGGCGCCTGACCGGAGTGTTCCGACGAGGCCAGGGCACCCGGTACCCGTCCTTCGAGGAGGAGGGTGCCGATGAGCACAGCAGCCGAAGCGCCGTCGCCGCAGAACGGCCGGACGATCACGACCACCATCCCCGCCCGACTCGACCGTCTGCCCTGGTCCCGCTGGCACTGGACGATCGTGATCGGCCTGGGCACGGTGTGGATCCTGGACGGTCTGGAGGTCACCGTCGTCGGCAACATCGCGAGCCGGCTGGCCGAGCCGGGCAGCGGTCTGTCGATCACCTCCGGGCAGATCACCGGTGTGGCGGCCGCGCTGTACGTGGCGGGTGCCTGTGTGGGCGCCCTGTTCTGGGGCCGTCTGACGGACCGCTTCGGCCGCAAGAAGCTTTTCATGATCACCCTGGCGGTGTATCTGGCGGCGACGGCTCTGACGGCCGTGTCCTGGGAAGCCTGGTGGTTCTTCCTGTTCCGCTTCCTGACGGGCTTCGGTATCGGCGGCGAGTACGCGGCGATCAACTCCGCGATCGACGAGCTGATCCCGGCGGACTACCGCGGCCGGGTGGACCTGATCATCAACGGCAGTTTCTGGCTGGGCGCGGTCGGCGGTTCGCTGCTGTCGATCGTCGCGCTCGACACCGATCTGCTGGCCGCGAACGTCGGCTGGCGCCTGACCTTCGCCCTGGGTGCCGTCCTCGCCCTGGTCATCCTCCTCGTACGACGGCACGTCCCGGAAAGCCCGCGCTGGCTGCTGATCCACGGCAGGGACGGGGAGGCCGAGGAGATCGTCTCCGGTATCGAGCGGCAGATCGAGGCGGAGAAGGGCGCACCGCTGCCCGATCCAAAGGGGGAGCTGGAGATCCACCAGCGCAAGAGCGTGACCTTCATGGAGATCGCCCGCACGGTCTTCGGCCAGTACCGCAAGCGCGCTGTGCTCGGTTTCTCCCTCTTCATCGGCCAGGCGTTCCTGTACAACGCGATCACCTTCGGTTTCGGCGCGATCCTGACCAAGTTCTTCGACGTGCCGTCCGACCGCACCGGCTACTACTTCGCGGTGATCGCGATCGGCAACTTCTGCGGTCCGCTGCTGCTGGGCAAGCTGTTCGACACGGTCGGCCGCCGGGTGATGATCTCGTCGACGTACCTGCTCTCCGGCCTGTTGCTGTTCGGCACGGCCTGGCTGTTCGACCGCGGTTCGCTCAGCGCGGGCACGCTGACCGCCTGCTGGTGCGCGGTGCTGTTCTTCGCCTCGGCGGGCGCCTCCAGCGCCTATCTGACGGTGTCGGAGATCTTCCCGATGGAGACGCGGGCGATGTCCATCGCCTTCTTCTACGCCCTCGGCACCGCGGCCGGCGGCATCAGCGGCCCGCTGCTGTTCGCCGACCTCACGAGCACGGGCAAGGTCGGGGACACGGTCCTCGCCTTCTCGATCGGCGCGGCTCTGATGTGCGCGGCGGGCCTGGTCGCGGCGGCGCTCGCGGTACGGGCCGAGCGCCGTTCCCTGGAGGACATCGCCCGCCCGCTGACGGCGGCGGCGAGCCGGGCCAAGGCGGCGACGAAGAGCGCCCGGCCCTCCGGCCGGACGCCGGGCACGGGCACGGGGTCGGCCAAGGGCCGCCAGGGTCCCCCGCCGGTACCGCCGGCGGCGAGCAGGCCGTGACCGCCGGGCGTCTGTCGTTTGTGCCGTGACTGCCGGGTGTCTGCCGCGCGTGCTGTGACTGTCAGGGGTTAGTTGCGCGGGTGGTGACTGTCAGGGGCTTATCGCGCGGGGTGGTGACTGCCGGGCGTCTGTCGTGCGGGTGGTGGCCGTCGGCGGGGTTGTGCGGGTCGTGGTCGGTGGGCGCCTGCCGATCCGGTCGTCACCTTCGGTCGTGTGCCGAGTGGACCGTTGCCGGTGGGCGTCGGCCGATCCGGCCGTCACCGTCAGGCGCCTGTCGTGGAGCCCGGCCGGACGATCATCAGGATCGTCACGGTGGCCCAGAGCAGGTTGAACATCCCGGTGAACATCGCGAGCCGCGCGGTCTGCCGGACCGTACCGCCGCCCTCCACGAACGCGGTCTGGCCCGGCAGCACCAGCGCGGCGAGGACCAGGGCGGCGAGAGCCGTCAGCGCGACGGACACGATCAGCCAGGCGCTGCCGAGCACGCCCATCTCGCTCGCGGTGGCGAACCCGAAGACCGGGACGACGACGCCGACGACGGCGTACACCCGGCAGATCCGGTGCAGCAGCTGGAGTGTCCCGGTGGCGCCAGGGTCGTCGGGTGCGGCGAGGGCCCGGCGCGCGACGGGCGGGAACATGCTGGCGGCGACGGTGACGGGGCCGACGGCGACGATCGCGGCGAGGACGTGGACGGCGAGGAGGAACTTGGTCACGGCGGTGACGGTAGAGCGCGGGAGGATCTTGCAGAAGTGGCGTAAATGCCAGCGTCCGACGGATTCTCGCCAGCCGTAGGCCGGGCGGTGTGAGCTGCTGCCTCCCCAAGGGGGAGGTTCCTCACCTGCGGGGGGACGTTGGCGGCAATCCGTCGTAGGCCTACGATCCCGCCATGCACACCGTGGCCGTACTGGCGCTGGACGGGGTCGTCCCGTTCGATCTGTCCGCCCCCATCGACACCTTCGGCTGGGCGCGCCTGCCCGACGGCCGGGTGCCGTACCGGGTGCGGGTCTGTTCGGTGCGGGAGGAGGTGAGCGCGGGCGCCTTCACGGTGCGGGCGCCCTATGGTCTCGACGCGCTCGCCGAGGCCGACACGATCATTCTGCCCGGCGTCGCGGAACCGCCCCGGGTGCTGCCGCCCGGCGTCGCGGAGGCCGTCCGCGCGGCCGCGGCGAACGGCACGCGCATCGCCTCGATCTGCGTCGGCGCGTTCCTCTTCGCGGCGACCGGCCTGCTGGACGGCCTGCGCGCGACGACCCACTGGGTCGCGGCCCCGGACCTGGCCGAGCGCCACCCGGAGGTGACCGTCGACCCGAACGTCCTGTACGTCGACAACGGCCAGTTCCTCACCTCGGCGGGCGCGGCCGCGGCGATGGACATGTGCCTGCACATGATCCGCAAGGACTTCGGCTCGGCGGTCGCCGCCCACGCGGCCCGGATGTCGGTGATGCCGCTGGAACGGGAGGGCGGACAGGCCCAGTTCATCGTCCACGACCTGCCGCCGGCCCCGGCCGGCGCGACCCTGGAGCCGTTGCTGACCTGGCTGGAGGACCACTGCGACCGCGATCTGACGCTGGACGAGATCGCGGCGCAGGCGGGCATGAGCACCCGCACCCTCAACCGCCGCTTCCGTGAGCAGACCGGTACGACACCGCTGCAGTGGCTGCACCGGGCGCGGGTACGGCGGGCCCAGTACCTGCTGGAGACGACGCCGTACCCGGTGGAGCGGATCGCCGCACAGGCGGGCTTCGGCTCCCCGACGGCGTTCCGGGAGCGCTTCCGACGGGTGGTCGGAACGAGTCCCCAGGCGTACCGGAGGGCGTTCCGGGCGGGGGAGAAGGTGGGGGCGTAGGGGGCCGTGAGCGCTCGTACGCGTTCTAGGGGGCCTGGGGTTCCCGTGGTCGTACGGCCGGGCCGGATCGGGTCAGGCCTTGCGGTCGGCGACGGCCCAGGAGGCCAGGGCGACGGCGCCGGCGACGCCGAGGACGGACGGCCAGGCGCCGACCTTCTTCGCCAGCGGGTGGGACCCGGCGAACCCGGCGATGTACGCGGCAGTCAGCGCGCCCGCGGCCTTCCCGCCCGCCCGCCGGCGCCACTGCTGGGCCGCGGCGGCGCCCGCGACGGCCAGGACGGCCCCGCCGAGCTGCCGCTTCTTCGTCCAGCGGGCGACGCCGTAACCGCCGACGAGTCCGCTCGCGGCGACGACCGCGCTGGGAACCCTGGCCATAAGTGCCTCCTGTGTGTCCCGTACCAGCCCCGAGGCTAAGCGCAGACAGGCGGGCCGAGCCAACCTGAGTCGAGGCTTGTCAAGTTTCCGGCGGAGAGTTATATAAAAAGGCGTAGGGCATCGCATCCCGGTCCCGGAAGAGAGGAGTGACCTGTGATGCTCATGCGTACCGACCCCTTCCGCGAACTCGACCGACTCGCGCAGCAGGTCCTCGGCGCCAACGCCCGCCCGTCCGTGATGCCGATGGACGCCTACCGGTCCGGGGACGACTTCCTCGTCCACTTCGACCTTCCCGGCATCGACCCGGAGACGATCGAGCTGGACGTCGAGCGCAACGTCCTCAACGTCCGCGCCGAGCGCCGCGGCCCCGCCCCCGAGGATGCGGAGATGCTCGTCGCCGAGCGGCCCACGGGCGTCTTCACCCGCCAGCTCTTCCTCGGCGAGACCCTCGACACGGACCGCATCGACGCGTCGTACGAGGCGGGCGTCCTGACCCTGCGCATCCCGGTGGCCGAACAGGCCAAGCCTCGCCGTATCCAGATCAGCGGCGGGAGCGGCGACCGCAAGCAGATCAGCGGCTGACGGGAGGCCCAGCCGACCGCTGATCCCAGCCACGCGTCCCGTGGCCCGAGCGGGGCCCGGGACGCGGCCGCCTGCCCGCGGCGCTACGACGGTTCGGCCCCACCAAGCGGTTCTGCGACGCCAGACGGTTCGGCTGCGCCAGGACGGTTCGGCCGCGCGGCGGTGGCTGCGCGACACCGCGACGAGACCCGCCACTCGGCCACATGCCCCGACCTGGCGCGTGACCAGACCCGGCCGCATGACCCACCCCCCGCATGACCCACACCTCACATGACCCCACACACCTCATGACGCACATGCCGCACATTGGCCGAACTCCCGCTCATGTCCGCTGCATTACGGGGTACCGGGCTTCCGGTGTCCCGACGTGTCCGGAGGAGGAGCCAGCACGATGACCGTGACGACCCCGCAGCCGAGAACGACCATCCCCGCGCCGTCCTCGTCCCCGTCCCTGTCCCCAACCGCGTCCCCGTCCCTGCGCCCCACCGCCCCGGACATGGCCGTGGACGCCGGCTGGCTGGAGCTGACGGACGCGGTACGCGAGGCGGGCCAGTACACGACGAGAGCGGAGGCGGAGCGCGTCACCCGCATCGTCCTCTCGGCCCTGGGTGGCCATGTGACCGGCGACGAACGCGTGGCCCTCGCCCAGGCCCTCCCCCGAGAGGCGGGCCGGGTGATCGCGTCCCAGATCCCGGCGACCCACCCCCTGACGGCTCGCGAGTTCGTCGAGTCGGTGGCGACCCGCATCGAGGGCTCGACCCCCGCGACGGCCCGCTGGGACGTCAGCTCGGTCCTGAGCGTGCTGTCGGAGCAGCTCGGCGAGCCCCTGACGAGCCGCGTCCTGGCCCAGCTCCCGCCGGGCTACGCCCTCCTGTTCGGCCGTGCGGACCTGGCGGCGACGGCGTAGCTTCGGGAGCCCGTGCGCCGCACCCACAGTCGGCGGCGCTTCCTCCTGCAGACCCGGGGCCGACAGGCCGACGGCGCGCCGGTCGGGATGACCGGCGCGCCGTCGTACGAGGGGAAACCGGGTGCCGGGTCAGTGGTCACCGACACCCGTGAAGGCAGGGGTCAGCGGTGCTGGCCGTGCCGACGGCCGTCGTGGTCCGCGTTCCAGCGTTCGCCGCCCCGGCGGTCACGGTCGTCATGACCCCAGCGGTCGTCGCGGTGGCCACGGTCGTCGCGACCCCAGGAGACGGAGTCGATGACCCGTCCGTGGTCGTTGCGCAAGGTAGCGGTGTCGCGGTAGTCGCCCCACACGTCCTGGCGGCGATCCTGGTAGAGGTCCCTTTCGGTGTCCCGGCCGAAGCCGGTGTGGATGCGGACGGTCGAGCGGCCCTCCAGGCGGTAGTGACGGAAGGTGTAGGTCCGGCCGTCCTCGTTCGACAGCGTCCAGCCGTCCAGGTTCACGTCCCGGCGGTCCTGGTTCGTGACCTCCACCCACTCCTTGTTCAGGGCGAAGTTGGAGCGGTCCTGGCGGCCCGGGGAGTGGTACTGCACGTCACTGATGACCACGTACGCGCTGCGCGAGCGGCCGTGGCCGTGGCCGTGGTCGGCGGCCGACGCCGGCAGCGCCACCGCGCCCACGACGGCGGCCGCCGCGGCTGCGGCGGCAGCGACACGACGCGCGGTCACAGAAACAGAAACGGACACAAGGTCCCCCTTTGCAGGGTCGTGCACACCCCGACGGCCACGGCTCGGGGCCACGACCAGGGGTGCGGTGTACGGGTGGCGGCCGGTCGGCCGCACAGCCACACCCTGCGTCCCGGCTCCGGGAGACGATGGACGACACGCGACGCTTGTTACCGTCTGTGGACATATTCGCAACTCTCGCCTGCAAGGCCCACCTATTACCTAAATAGGGCAATTGAGGCGTTCTGTCGGACCCAAGTGGCGTGCGGACACGGAGACAAGACGCGAGGTGGCGCACCGGGCGACTCCCGCCGGCACGGCGGCACTCACCCGAAAGTGAGTAACAGCCGGGACGGCTCCGCAAGAACGCCAAGGGCTCCACGGCTCCCGTGCCGAGCGGGCGACGGGACCCACACCGCACCCCGAGGCACGCGCGGGTCAGCGCTCCGCGGCAACCGGGGCGCTTGTCGGACGCGCTGAAGTCGACAGCCGGGGGTCCTTGTCGGACGCGCTGAAGTCGGCAACCGGGGGTGCTCGTCAGGCCCGCTGACGTCGGCAACCGGGGGTGCTCGTCAGGCCCGCTGACGTCGGCAACCGGGGGTGCTCGTCAGACCCGCTCAAGCGGCTGATGCGGCCCTGCAGGAAGCTCCACGGTGATCCCGTCCCCGGGCCGCACGAGTCCCCCCACGTTCACGACCCCCATGACACCGGCCTTGTAGCGGACACGCCCGTCCGCACCCCGCCCCACTACTTCCTTCAGCAGCCCGCGCTGGAAGTCGTCTATCTGCGAGCAGGGATTTCGCAGCCCGGTCACCTCGACGACGGCCTCGTCCCCGATCCGCAGCAGCGCCCCGGTGGGCAGCCCGAGCAGATCGATCCCCCGGGTGGTGATGTTCTCGCCGAGCTCTCCGGGCCCCACCCGGAACCCGGCGCCCGCGACCTCCTCGAACAGCTCCTCATGCATGAGGTGCACCTGCCGCAGATTCGGCTGAGTCGGATCCTGCCTCACCCGGAACCGATGCTTGACGGTCACCCCGGCATGCACGTCCCCCTCCACCCCCAGCCCGGCGAGCAACCTGATGCTCTGCCGCTTGGGCTTGCTGAAGGAGTACGCCCCATTACTACTGACCGCCGCGACCGTCGCACCCATGCCTGCCCCATTCCGCTCATCCCACCCCAGATCACCCCGACCCTAACGCCCACCCCGCACCCGACATAAGGCCCGCTGACCTGGACCAACTGTCACCGGCCCCACAACGGAGCAGCGGGTCAGTCGCCGCCTACTCGGCTGCGCGAGGGTGTCATCAACGTGCTGGCCTGATACAACTAGCCCGCGTTGATGGCTGCGTACGTCCACACGTCGGCCGGTAGGGCTTGCTTCAAGCGCCAGCGGATGGCCATCGGCTTGCTGCCGGTGTGGTCCTCGTATGTGGCCGGGCCGAGGAGCATCCACGGCTGGGACTTGCCTATGTCGGTGTTCTTGTAGCGCCGCATGAACAGCAGGACCTGGCTGCCGCGCCCCTTGTGTTGCTGGTAGCGCAGGCCGGTGGGGGAGTCGGCGGCCGTTGCGTTCTGGGACTCCCAGTGGAAGAGCGTCGGGCTCAACGCGTAATCCTTGTACCGGATGGTGGGTGAGAAGTCCTTCTCGTTCTTGTCCAACGTGATGAGAAGGGCATCCGTTTTGAGTTCCTCTACCCACTGCACGCCTTGCGCGAAGGAGCGGGGCATCTGCCCACCGAAGCGAGCCACGCCGAGGGCGGCGAGGATTTCTGAGCGGTTGTAGGCGCTGTGAACCTTCAGCGGGACCTCGCTGAGGCGGCCGGATAGGGAGATGGGGAAGTGGTCGGCCTGCTCCACGACGTGCGAAATCACCTGCCGTAGCTCCTCACGGAATGCCCGCTGGGGACGCAGCGAGTCCAGGCCCTCCTGGTAGCTGGTGAAGCCACCTGCGTTGTCCCAGAGGTTGAAGAACAGCATGCGTGCGTAGGACTGATCGATAAGGCTCATTTCCTCGTACCGTGGAGCGCCGTCCTGGAGGAGTCGGAGGTAGGCCTCCGCGCGCTCCGGGTCGTCTACGTGGAGGAAAGCGTGGACCCTCTTGAGCAGTGCAGCTTCCCCGGAGGGCGCGGGGTCGGCGATGAAGCCGGCCCGTCGTAGTACTGTCGTCCAGGAGTTTCCGCTCTTGTACAGCTCCTTGATCTCCCTACGGCTCTCCCCGAGGTAATCGGCGAGGCGCGGTGTGCCGTAGGCCCTGACCTCCTTCACCAGCGTCTTCACCGTGGCACCCAACTGGGTGCGAATGTTGGCGATGACGAGGTCCTTCGACTTGCCCTCCAAGATGATCTGGCTGCCCGACGGCAGTTGAGGGAAGTCGCGTTCAATGTGATCGAGGAGTCGGTTCCGCGACAGATTGGTCAGAGCCCGGAACTGTTCCTCGAAGCGGAACTCAGCCCGATGCTGACCGATGAAGTCGAGGACGGTGAGTACGGGCTTCCTTTCGGTTCGCCTCAGTCCCCGGCCCAACTGTTGGAGGAAGACGGTTGCGCTGTTGGTGGGCCGGAGGAGGAGCAGTGTGTCGACGTCAGGGATGTCGAGTCCCTCGTTGAACAGGTCGACAGAAAAAATCACCTGGAGCTTTCCGTCACGAAGGTCGGACAACGCCTGGGCGCGTACGGCAGAGGGTGAGTCACTGTCGAGTGCCACGGCCTGGAAACCGGCCTCACGGAAGAATTTCGCCATGAAGTGGGCGTGTGCCTTGGTCACGCAAAAGCCCAGCGCACGCATGGCGCCTGGATTGGAGACCTTGTCGCGGATCTGCTTCACTACGATCCGTGCGCGCGCGTGGTTGCCTGTGTAGAGGTTGTCGAGTTCCTGGTCAGCGTACGAACCTTTCTGCCAACCCAGGTTCGTCAGATCCGTACCGTCGGGGATTCCGAAATAGTGGAAGGGGCAGAGCAGGTCGTTTTCCAAGGCCTCCCAGAGCCGCATTTCTGCAGCGATGCGGCCCTCGAAGAACTCGTCCTGGACGTTGAGCCCGTCCATCCGTTCGGGAGTGGCGGTCAAACCCAACAGTTCCTTTGGCGTGAAGTGGTCGATGACCCGCCGATAAGTGGCCGCCGTCGCGTGGTGGAACTCGTCTATGACGATGATGTCGAAGTGGCTGGGGGGAAGCTGCTCGAGGCGCTGAACATTGAGTGATTGCACGCTAGCGAAGACCTGGTTCCACTCGCGTGGATCCTGCCCCCCATGAAGCAGCTCTCCGAAGGAGGCATCGTCCAGCACCTCCCGATAGGTACGCAGAGACTGCTTCAGGATCTCCTTGCGGTGCGCCACGAACAGCAGTCTCGGTCGGCTGCCGTCCGACTTGCCGCGCAGGCTGCGGTAGTCCAGGGCAGCCATCACCGTCTTCCCGGTTCCTGTTGCTGCGACCAGAAGGTTCCGATGCCGCCCGCGGAGCTCCCGCTCGACAGTGAGCCGCTCCAGCATGTCCCGCTGGTGGGGGAAGGGGCGTACCTCCAGACCGGAAAGGCTGATCCTCAGATCAGTGCTGGGGTTGCTGCCACTCGCTTGCGCCAGTGCTTCATCGAGGCGCTCACCGTGGAGGTCGGGGTCGTACGTCTCGAAGGCAGAGTCGTTCCAGTAAGCATCGAAGGTGGCCTCGAACTTGTTCAGTACGGCAGGGGTCGCGACGGACGACAGACGTACGTTCCACTCCAAGCCATCGAGAAGCGCCGCCTTCGAAAGGTTGGAGCTGCCGACGTACGCGGTGTCGAAGCCGGTTCTGCGTCTGAACAGCCAAGCCTTGGCGTGCAGTCGAGTGGAGCGGGTCTCGTAATTCACCTTGACGGTGGCACCGAAGTCCCGGGCCAGACGATCGAGCGCGTGGCGGTCAGTGGCACCGATGTAGGTAGTCGTGATGACACGAATCGGCACGCCTCTTTCCCGTGCGGCGCGAAGTGAGTCTTCCAGGACGCGAATGCCGTACCACTTCACGAACGCGCAGAGCAGGTCGATACGGTCTGCCGTGGCGAGCTCTGCCCTGAGTTCCGCGCCGAGGCTTAGATCTTCTGGGGAGTTGGTGATCAGGGACGTCTCGGACAGTGGCGTCAGGGGGCGCAAGGCGTAGACACCCGGAGCTTCCTGCTTCGCCAGAGTCAGGAGCTGTCGCGGACCCTCGATGATGGGGCTGACGGCCTCGACATCGCTCGATTGGGGAGCGCCTGTAGCGGCCAGTGCCTCGAGGATGCGGTTCGCGACCTTGACCCGTTCTTCAGAGGGTAGTTGGGCCAACCTGCGACCGACAGCTTCACCGATGTAGCGTGCCAGGACATGGGGAGCGGACTCCGAGCTGACCTCGGCGTCGACGGCTCTCCAACCGGCTGCCTCGAACCGGTCCAGCTCGTCGCGTACGTCACTCGTGATCAGCCTCTCGTAGACGCCCGCAATCGGCTCAGAAAGGCCCATTGACTCTGACACGGCTGCTCCCCCCGACCCCTCTTGGTGCTCGTGTATGGCCTTGCACCCCGATATCGATCAGTTGTAACAGCAGCCGCTGACAAGTGATGGGTGGGTACCGAAACGCGACCTGGGGGTTGGGCTAGGCAGCGGCCGTAGGGCTGCCAGTTTCTCGGCATTGTGGGGCTTCCGCGGCCGCCTCGCCCCGGGTGGGCAGGGGCTCGGCGGGCTTGGAGAGTGGCCGGCGAGGAGGGACGCGTCAGCGGTGTGGGGCATCGCGTGACGTGGCAGCTGCCGCGGTTGTGGCGCCGGGAGAAGTGGCTCCCTATGCTCCGTGGCAGCCGTGGTACTCCACGGCTGAGCCACACCAGCACCCCACCCCCCGCTGCGGCGGCCAAGCCACGGCCCGTCCCCGTGCTGCCAAGGTCGTCGCGTACTGGGGCAGCAGGGTCGGGTCCTCCGGGGATGAACCCTCTGATGCCGCGAACGCCTCGTACGACGGGACCGTGCCCGTGACGATGCCGAGGTTCGGGGTGCCTGAGGAGGCCAGTTCGCGGAGGGAGGACTCTATGGTCGTCAGGTGTTCCTCGTGGGACGGGTACTCCGAGGACAGGGCGGGGTAGGCCGACAGGAGTTCCGTCAGTTCGGGGGCCGGCCAGTGCAGCAGGGCCACGGGGAACGGGCGGGACAGGGCCTCCCGGTATGCGCCCAGTTCCGCGCGGAGGCGGGAGATCTCCGCCGCGAGTTCCGCGGGGTTCTCCGAGCCCAGGGACCACACGCGTTTCGGGTCGTGGAGTTCGTCCAGGGAGATCGGGGAGGCGTGGAGGGTGTCCGCCAGGGTGTCCCAGCCGTCGTGCGGGAGGCCCTGCATACGGCGCACGCGGTGGCGGCCGTAGAGGAGGGGGTGGGTGGCGGGTGGGGGTGCCGTCTCGTCCCGCAGCAGGAGACGCGCTCCCTCCGTGAACGTCTCCGCCGCCGCCTCCAGCTCGTCGTGGGACTCCAGCGCCTCGGCCACGATCACCCAGGGGGCCGGGTCCCGCGGGGCGGACGTGCGGATGCCCTCGATGATCGCCCTTGCCTCCGCCTCGTGGCCGTACTCCCACAGGTTCGACGCCTTCAGGGCGCGGATCAGGGGAGGGTTGTCCAGCCGCTCGGCGGACGACAGCAGGCGGTCGTAGAGCGCGGTGGCCGCCGGGCGGTCGCCGGATAGTTCCAGGTGGGCCGCTGCGCGCAGGAGCAGGGCCTCGGCGTCCTCGGGGTACAGTCCGGCGGTCCGCTCCAGGCGTGCCGCTTCGGCGGTGTGGTCGACGTTCTCGGCAGGCGTGTCGGGGCGCATGGGGGACACCGTACTGCCGAGCACCGACAGGAGGGAGTATGTGCTCGTCATCGGCTGCCCCCCGAGATCGTCTACAGCGTCACGCCGTCCACCTGCAGCGTCTGGACCGACTTCGCCGCGAAGGGGACCGACAGGGATTTTCCGGAGAGGTACGTGTCCGTGTGGGGGGTGTAGCGGTCCGAGCCGCCTGTCGTGACCGTGTTCCAGCGGGGGACCAGGCCGCCAGGGCCGCCGGTCACGGCGGAGAAGCGGGAGAGGTCGAACGTCAGGGTCTGGGGCGAGGCGGACGTGTTCGCGGCCACCAGCACCAGGCGTTTCGCCGTTCTGTCCAGCGTTGCCGCCGCATAGCTCACGCCGGTGTCCAGGATCGTCATGCCGGGACGGATGTGGCGGGTGAATTGTGCCAGTACGTAGTACTTGGTCTGTATCGCTCCCGGTTGGAGGGTGGCGGGGTCGTACGCGATCGTCGCCCAGCCCGGGCTCGGGTCCATCACCTGCCAGTAGATCCAGGCCGTGGGATGCAGCCAGCGGAAGTCGTAGAGGAGGTTGTTCGCCAGGGTCAGGCCCGTGGCGTCGCCGTCGCCGGTCTCCGAGTTCCACAGGGCCTTGCCGGACGTCGTCACCACGTCCGTGTGGAGGAGGTCGCGGCGGCCGCCGGCGCCCTGGTAGCCGTGGACGTTGACGCGGTCCACGTAGCCCTTCGTCGTCGAGGAGAAGGAGTTCCACGTCGTGCGGGCCAGGTCGTAGCTCGTTTCGTCCGAGGCCGAGATCCTGGTGCCGGTCAGGCCGCGCTTGTCCAACTCGGCGCGTAAGTACGGGAGTACGGCCGACTGGACGCTCGCGTCGATGTGGCAGCCCTCCTGGGTGCCCGTCGCCGTCCACCAGGACGAGGAAGGTTCGTTGAAGGCCTCCACCGTCGCGAAGTCCACGCCCCAGTTCTGCTTGGCGTACAGGGCGACCGAGGCGAGGTGGTAGGCGTGCTGGCGGTAGTTCCAGGGCTGGAGGTTGTTGCCGCCGTCGGCAGCGCCGGACGGGTTGTGGTTCACGCACATCCACCACATCGGGGAGTTGGCGAACAGTTCCGTGGTCGCGCCGCGCCGGACCGCCTTCAGGAGCATCGCGCGCTGGGTCGCGTCCGCCGTCCATGTCCAGGACGAGGAGGCCGGGTCCTCGTTCATCCAGTCCTGCCAGTAGCCCTCGATCTGCTTGTAGGCCGGAATCTCGGGAGAGGCGGCCATCGACTCGCCGTTCACGCTGTTCCAGCTGCACGCGCCCAGGTTGTAGCGGGCGATGTTCAGGCCGAGGCCGGGTAGTTGGATCCCGCTGTACGCCGTCGTCTTCGTGGTGAAGAAGATGTCGGCGAAGTCCTCCCGGCCGCCGAAGACGTTCGCCCACCAGGCCAGGGACGTACCCCAGCCCTCCCAGGTTCCGTAAGTGGTCGTCGGGGTGACGGTCGCCGTCGCGTCGGCCCGGGCCGTGCCCGTGGCCAGGGCGCTGCCGAGAAGGCCGCCGCCCGCGGCGGCGAGCAGTGTTCTGCGTCGGATCATGGCTTCTCTGCCTCTCCGTGCGGTTCCGGCACCGCGTCCCTGGAGCGGTGCCTGCTCGTCCCCCCGGGCATGTCGACAGCAGGAAGCATCGGGGGTGGCGGATGGGGTTGTCGAGGGTTGCGACAGCCCTTTCTAAAACCGATTGAAGAAGCGGCCGGCACCTCTGTGCCCTTGTGCGCCGGCTAGTTGAGGGGAGTGCGGTAGGGGGTACGTGGGGCACTACCGCGTCACCCAGCAGCCGGGGCGGGCCGAGGGCTTCGCGCTCGCGGGGCACCGGAACACGCACGGCGAGCCCTTCCGGTACCTGCCTCCGCTGCGGCCGGGGGACGACATGGAGGTGGCGACGCGGTCGGCGACGTACACGTACGACGTCGACGAGGTGCTGCCGCAGACCTCGGCGACGGACTCGGGGGTCCTCCGGCCTGTCCCGGGTCCTCCCGGCCCGTCCCGCGCTCCCTCGTCCGGCCCGGCCGTGCACGGAGCCGGGCGCTGTGCAGCCGTATTTAGTTTCGAGCGATACCGTATCGAATGTATGGATGGCGGTAATGTGGCCTCATGACCGCCGACGTTCCTCGCCGATCCACCGCCTCGCGCGCGACCGACCGCCCCGGGGACGACTCACCTTTCGCTCTCGGCTTGCTGCTGCGCCGGGCGCACTGGCGCGCGGCCGCGCTGATGGGGGAGGCGCTTCGGCCGCTCGGCATCGAGCTGCGGCATTTCGCGGTGCTGATCGTACTGGTCAACCGCGGGTCCACGGTGCAGCGGGACCTGGCGGCGGCGACGGGGTCGGACAAGGCGGGGATCATGCGGGTCGTGGACGACCTGGAGCGTAAGGGGCTGGCCGTACGCAAGGCCGTTCCGGGGGACCGGCGGGCGCGGGCGGTGGAGATCACGCCTGAGGGACTCGAGCTTTTCGAAGCGGCCCATGTGGCGGCGGAGTCGCTGGCGGAGCACATGGTTGCCGAACTCGGGCCGGGCGAGCCCGAGCAGCTGACGCGTCTGCTGACCCGGATCGCCTATCCCGCAGACGACGAGGTGTAAGTAGGCGACGAGGTGTAAGCGCGCCCGCGTACCGGTTGCCTGCCGCGGAGCGCGGACCCGATGAGGACGCCGTGTGACGTCCCGGGGCGAGGCGTCAAACGGCGTCCAGGGCCTGGTTGTCAGGCGGCGTCCAGTAATCGGGTGTCGGGCCGCGGCCGGGGTCCGGGGGTTGGGCGGCGTCCGTGGTCCGGGCGTTAGGCGGCGACGCGCTCCGCGAGTTCCTTGGCCTTGGTGGCCGCGTCCTCGAAGGCGCGCTTGCGGGAGGCCTCGTAGAGGGGGACCAGTTCCGACATGGCCGGGTTGCGGGGGGCCATGGTGAGTTCCGGGACGATGAAGTCGAGGTCCAGGCCGAGAGTTCCCTTGAGGACGGCCTCCAGGTAGTTCTGTACGAACTCATAGCCCTCGCGCGGGGTGCCCGCCGCGTAGGAGCCGCCGCGACTGGCGACGACGACGGCCGGGGTGCCCTGGGCCGAGGGGGTCTCGCCCGCGGTGCGGCCGAGCAGGAGCACGCTGTCCAGCCATGCCTTGAGGGTCGACGGGACCGAGTAGTTGTACATCGGGGCGCCGATCAGGACGGCGTCCGCCTGTTCCAGTTCCTCGATGAGTTTCACGCGCGCGTCGAACGCGGCGGACTGCTCCGGGGTGCGCTCGGACGGGGCGGCGTAACCGGCGGACCAGGCGTCCGCGGTGATGTGCGGGACGGGGTTGGCGGCGAGGTCGCGGTAGATCACCGTGCCCTCCGGGTGCTGCTCCTCCCAGGCCTTGCGGAACGCGGCCGTGACCGAACGGGACGAGGACGCCTCGCCGGGAAACACGGACGAGTCGATGTGCAGCAGTGTGGCCATGGGCTTTCTCCAAGGTGCGGCGCCCGAGGCGGGGGGACCAGGGGCTGGGGTTCACGCTCGGCGATAGTTAAGCACGAGACGGTCTCGAATGATACTATCTCGAGTGTAACGAAGTCCTGGTGTCGAGCGGCTGAGAGGCGGGCGAACATGGACGTCTATGAGGCGGTCGCGAGCCGACGGGCGGTTCGCGGATTCACCGACCGGGATGTCCCGAGGGAGACCCTGGAGCGCGTACTGTCCGCCGCGGCCTGGGCACCGTCCGGATCGAACCTCCAGCCATGGCACGCCTATGTGCTGACCGGCGGGCCGCTGGCCCGGATCAAGAAGCGCGCCGGCGAGCGCCTGGCCGCAGGTGATCCCTGGGACGAGCCGGAGTACGCGATGTACCCGCCGGCACTGAAGTCCCCTTACCGAGAGCGCCGGTCCGCCTTCGGCGAGCAGCGCTACGGCGCACTCGGTATCCCGCGCGAGGACCTGGAGGCGCGCCAGAGGGCCGCCTCCGCGAACTGGGACTGCTTCGGCGCGCCCGCCGCCCTGTTCTGCTACATCGACCGCGACATGGGCCCCGCGCAATGGGCCGACGTCGGCATGTATCTGCAGACTGTCATGCTGCTGCTGCGCGCCGAAGGGCTGCACAGCTGTCCGCAGATGGCATGGGCGAAGTTCCACAAGACCGTCGCGGAGGTCCTGTCACCCCCGGACGAGCTCATCCTCTTCTGCGGCATGTCGATCGGGTTCGAGGACGCCACGGTGGATCACGCCCGTACGGGCCGGGCGCCGCTCGAGGAGACGGCCGCGTTCGTCGACGGCAGCTGACGCCCCCCGCCCTCAGTCGATCGAGGCCGTTTCTTTCCCCGGCCGCCCAGCTGGTCGTATGTCATATTGCGCACAAAATGAGCGAAAGGTATGCCATGAAGATCGCAGTCATCGGCGGTACCGGGCTGATCGGGTCGCAGGTCGTCAAGGACCTGAACGCCGCCGGACACGAGGCGGTACCGCACTCGCAGTCCACCGGAGTCGACGTGATCAGCGGCCAGGGACTGGAGGAGGCGGTGGCGGGAGCCGACGTCGTCGTCAACCTGACGAACTCCCCGACCTTCGACGAAGCGTCCCCGGCCTTCTTCCAGACCTCGATGGACAACCTGCTGGCCGCGGCCCGGAAGGGCGGCGTCGGCCACGTCGTCATCCTCTCGATCGTCGGCGCGGACCACGTGCCGGAGCTGGACTACTACCGGGCCAAGGTCCTGCAGGAGGACATCCTCAAGGCCGGGCAGATCCCCTACTCCATCGTCCGGGCCACGCAGTTCATGGAGTTCATGGACGCCGTCATGTCCTGGACCGCCGACGCCGACACCGTCCGGCTGCCCGCCACGCCGATCCAGCCGATCGCCGCCAAGGACGTGGCCCGCGCGGTGGCAGACGTCGCCGCGGGCGCCCCGCTGAACGGCATCCGCAACATCGGCGGCCCCGAGGTCTTCACCCTCGACGAACTCGGCCGGATCACCCTGTCCCGCAAGGGCGACAACCGCACCGTCGTCACCGACCCCACCGCCGGCATGTTCGCCGCCGTCAAGGGTGACGTCCTCACCGACAAGGACGCTCACCTCGCGCCCACCCGCTACACCGACTGGCTCTCCTGACCCCGGCTCTCCGGACGCGCGGAGCCCTGCTGACCCTCGGAAACGGTCAGCAGGGCTCTCGGCCTTCTCCCGCTGCTGCCGGTGCTCCATGGTCGGGGGAAGCCTCCGCGGCGTAGCCGTCGGGTGAGTGACACCTGCTCGTCGCACACCCTGCGCGCGAAGGTTCAGGAGCCCACCCGGAGCCGTCAGCCCTCTGCCGGCGCGACGCCGATCGGGCAGGAGACCCCGGTGCCACCCAGGCCGCAGTAGCCCGCCGGGTTCTTGTCGAGGTACTGCTGGTGGTAGGCCTCGGCCGGGTAGAAGGGGCGGCCGTCGGCCGGGAGGATCTCCGTGGTGATCGTGCGGTGGCCCGAGTAGGTCAGGACCTTCTGGTACGCCGCCCGGGAGGCCTCGGCCGTGGCCGCCTGCTCGGGCGTGTGGGTGTAGATCGCCGAGCGGTACTGGGTGCCCACGTCGTTGCCCTGGCGGAAACCCTGGGTCGGGTCATGGGACTCCCAGAAGGTCTTCAGGAGGCGGTCGTAGGAGATCACCTTCGGGTCGTAGACCACCCGGACGGTCTCCGTGTGGCCCGTCAGGCCCGAGCAGACCTCCTCGTACATCGGGTTCTCCGTGTAGCCGCCCTGGTAGCCGACCAGGGTCGTGTACACGCCCGCCGGCAGTCGCCAGAACGTGCGCTCCGCGCCCCAGAAGCAGCCGAGGCCGACGTCGGCGACCTCCAGGCCCTCGGGGTACGGGCCGAGGAGGGGGGTGCCCAGGACGGTGTGGCGCTCGGGGACCTGGAAGGCGGGCACGTCGCGGCCCTTGAGCGCCTGCTCGGGCGTGGGCAGCTGGGGGGTGCGGCCGAAGAGCATGGGGTCTCCCTGTCGGTCTGGGCGCGGATTCCGGCCCCACGGGGCCGGCACCGTCGACAACGTCCGGGTGGGTGGGCCAATTCCGGCGGGCCTGCGCGTCGCTGACGTCCGGGTGGATGGGCCCATTCCGGTTGGGTCTGCGTGTCCGCGGAGTCCGGGTGGGTCGGGCCCAATCCGGTCAGGCCTGCGCCGTCACCGTCTGCGCCACCGTGTTGCGGACCTGGCAGTAGTACGCGGCCATTCCGTTGCCCCGGTAGCGCCACGGCAGTGCGTCCACATGGCCGTCGACGAGCTTGAACTGCTCCAGGGCGGCCTCGTCCCGGCCCTGCAGATGGAGGTAGAACGCCAGCAGATGGCGCAGTTCCGGCAGACGCGGGTGTGCCGGGTCGGCCGCCGCCGCGTCCGCCAGGGCCGCCTCGACCCGGGCCAGCATCTCCGGTGTGTTGTCGGCCGCCGTGTCCTCGGAGTCGTCGTGCTCGAAGTGCGCGATGAGCGGCAGCGCCGTCAGCAGGCTGCCCAGCGGTGCCTCGGCCGCCGCCCGCTCGGCGAACTCGAACGCCAGCCGTTCGGAGCCCCGCCACTTCGCGCACCAGTACTGCAGCGCCGAGAAGTGCGCCTCGTAGTGGTGCGGGGCCCGGTTGGTGATCTCCGCCCACAGCTTGTCCATCTCGGCGTTCGGGTAGCCGAGACCGAGCGCCACCCAGGTCTCCGCGATGTACGGGGTCGGGTCGTCGGGGTTCAGCGCCGCCGCCCGCGCTATCTCCTCTCGTGCCGCGGCCAGCGTGCGGTGGAAGCCCTCGAACTGCTCCCGTGTCGTGTGCTTGGCCTGCTGAGCACCCCTCAACTCCCAGGCCAGGATCACCGTGCTGCGCGCCCGGACCACGGCCGCGTCCGGATCGCCGGGCCGTGCCGCCTCCCAGGCCAGCAGCCACGCGTCCTCCTCCGCCGCGCACTCGGCCAGCAGGTAGGCCACCGCCGACCGGCGCTCCCAGTCCCGGCCGATGGCCCCGAGCAGCGCTGCGGCGGGCTCCCAGTCGCCGCCCCGCACGGCGGTGCGCGCGGCGGCCCAGTCCGCCGGCAGGGGTGCCGCGTAGTCGGTGTTCTGGCGCTCGGCGGGCAGCAGGCCGAGCTTCTCGGCGGCCTCGGCCGCCACCGTGTCGTCGTCGGGGCTCGGGCGGAAGAACTCCTTGAGGAACACCCCGGCCAGCCACAGCACGAAGATCAGCGTGGGGACTGCCAGGACGGCCAGGATCCAGAGGAGGACGGTCATCGGGGGTCGGTCCGTTCGTCGGGGGAGGGGACTGGTCGGCCGTCGGTCAGGCGTGCTGGGTCGCCGGGGGCAACTGGGCCCTCAGGGACGCGGTGTCCGGGTGGTCGGCGAGCGCCGCGTCCAGCGCCGCGTCAAGGGCGGCTTCGGGGCCGTCGTCCGGTGTGGTCTCCGAGCCCCAGCCGGGCAGCCGCACGGCGGCCGGGCGGGACCAGGAGAACTCCCAGTGCAGCAGTGAACGGGAGCTGAACTCGGCCAGCACCATCGTCCGCAGCGACCTGCGCAGCACCGGCCGTACGAACTCGCGGAAGGCCCTGCCCTTCGCGGCCGCCGCCTCCTCCGACAGGGGCAACCGCTCCGCCAGCCGCCACAGCCGGCCGTCGTCGATGACGTCCAGCAGCGCGGACAGCGTCGGCGGCTGCCCGGTGTAGGCGGCCAGCGCGCGGTGCAGCGGGGTGTGCGCGGCGGACAGGTGCGTGGCCATCGAGGCGTCCAGCAGCTCCTCCCACCCGGTGGCGCGGGGGAAGGCCCGTACCTCGTCGGCCAGGACGGCGTCCTCCAGCGCGTCCAGCGTCCGCTCGGGGGCGGTGAGCAGGGACAGCGCCGAGCCCTTGGCCTCATCGGTGCGCCCGTCGGCGGGCAGCGCCTCGATCCGGCGCACGCGCTCGGCCATCGGCGGGTGCGAGTCGTACGGCGAGGCCGGCTCCTCCGGCAACTCAGCACGGAGCTTCACCAGCTCCGGTTCACGGGCCGTCAGCAGTCGGCCGAAGCCGCCGAAGAACTGGCCGCGCGGCGGCAGCAACCGGGCGGACAGGCCCAGGGTGGCGTAGGAGTCGAGGTAGAAGTCGTGGGAGGTGGCCAGTACCGGGATCTCGCGCAGTGCGGAGGCGGTCGCGTCCCGTCCGGCGATCCGGGCGGCGGTCAGGTCGGCGGCGTACTCCTGGCCGCGCGCCGTGGAGAGCGAGGCGCGCAGATACAGCTTGCCGTACGCGGTGTAGATCGCCGCCATCATCCGGTACGTAGCTCCGACTCCGGACGTGTCGACCTCCTTCGCCTTCTTGCCCTTGGCGACCCGCTTGGCCGCGGCCTGCTCCTGGCGGGCCCGGTCGGCGGTCACCTTGTCGTTCGCCTTGGCGTGGAACTGCCCGATGACCCGGCCGATCTGTACGCGCCCGCGTACGACGAGCGCGGACAACCGGGTGTCGCCACCGGTGAAGTGCCCGTACTCGTGGGCGAGTACGGCTCTCAGCTGGGCCTCCGTCAGGCCGGTCAGCAGGGGGACGCCGAGGTAGAGGCGGCGCGGGCCGGGAAGCAGGCCGAGCAGCCGCGGCTCCTCGCTGACGGCCGCGTTGACCTCGCCGGTGAGCAGGATCCGGTCGGGGGCGCGGGTGCCGGCCGCCGCCGCCAGTTCCCGGACCAGGGCCCAGAGCCGGGGCTCGTCGGCCTCGGTGACGGTCACTCCGGGGCCGTCCTCGTCCTTCGGCGTGCGGAGCATGAACATTCCGCGCACGACCGGGACGGCCAGCAGCACCGAGACGAACGTGACCTTCGCTGCGATCGGGCCGTGCCCCGAGGAGAACATGGCGACGTCGAGACCGATCAGCGCCGCGAGCAGGACGAGGCTCAGCAGATAGAAGCCGAGCAGCAGCACGAGAGCACGCAGCGCGCGCAGAGTTGCGCCCATCGGGCAGATCCCCCCACAGGACCTCGGGAACAGCACATGAAACGGGACAAGAGGTAGGACAGGACGGAGCACGGGGCCGGTGGCCGGCCGGTGCGTGTGGTGCGGCGTGGGGGGGATGCCGGAGTATGCCCTACCGCAGGTCAGAAGGGCAATGTGGAGGCTGCAGGGGGTCGCTGCGGACCGTTGAGGGGCGGGTGGGGGACCGTTGAGGGGTGGGGGTGCGTGCGGGTGGTGGGGGTGCGTGCGGTGGGGGCTGTGTTCGGGTGGTGCGGCTGCCTGCGGATGGTGTGGTGCGTGCCGGTGGTGCGGTTGCGTGCTGGCCGGTGGGGGCGGACCGTCAAGCCCTCGGGCAGGCGGGGGCATCTGGGCCTGCTGCTAGGCCTGCGTGGCCCGCTGGGGCGGTCGGCTGGGCGGCCGGTCAGCCGGGCAGGCTTGCCGGGCTGCCGCCGTTGGCCTCGTAGCCGGCCACGGCAAGCGCGCGGTAGACGGCGAACTGGGCGGCCGGGTCGGCGGAGAGCGTCCAGGGCAGCGCGCCCACGTGACCGTCGACGTGTATCAGCTGGTCCATGGCCTCCGCCCAGCGCTCGGCACGGACCAGGAAGAAGATCAGCAGGTGGCGGACGTGCGCGACCGTCGGGTCGTCGGGCCGGGCCGCGTGCACCGCGTGCAGGGCGCCGTGCATCGCCTTGGTGACCACCGCGCTGCGGTAGAAGCCCGAGACCAGGTTCACCTCAGGAAGATGCTCGAAGACCGCGAAAAGCGGCAGCGCGGCGAGCAGCGAGCCCTGCGGGGCGCGGGCCGCCGCGGCCTCGGCGAAGGAGTACGCCTGCTCGCGCGAGCCGTGCCACTTCTCGCACCAGTAGTGCAGCGCGGCCAGGTGCGCGCCCATGTGGTGCGGGGCGCGGTCGAGGACCTTCAGCCACAACTGCTCGAACTCGGCCTGTGGATAGGCGAGTCCACGGGCGATGGAGAGCTCGATGATGTACGGCACCGGGTCGCCGGGGGCCAGCAGGGCCGCCTGTGCGCAGGTTTCCCGGGCCTCCTCCATGATGATCCGGAAGTCGTCCGTGCCCGGCGTCGACGTACGCCAGGCCTGCTGCACCAGGAACTCCGCGTGCACGGCGGCGCCACCCGCGTCCTTGGGCTGCTCGGCCCGCCACACCCGGAGCCACTGGCCGCCCGGCGTCTCGTGCACCCCGCCGGGTCGCTGCTGCAGCTCGAGCGCGGCGGCGCCCGCGAAGGCCTGCACCCTCTGCCAGCGGTGCTCGTCCCCCGCCTCGGTGCCGGCCAGCAACTGGGCGGCGGCCCGGTAGTCGTGGGTGCGCTGCACCAGCTCCAGGACGTCCATCAGGTCCTGGTCGGGGCCGGGCATGCGCACGTCGAGCTCCTCCTCGCGCACGAAGCCGTAGTCCGCCGGGTCGGCGGCGTCCGGGTGTCCCGGGGGCACCTGCCCGACCGGCCCGCGCCTGCGCCGCATCACCGCGAGCAGGACGAAGCTCATCAGGACCAGGGCCGTCAGCAGCCAGAGAATCGCCATGACCCAAGCGAACCAGACGCCGCCGACAATTGGCCAACCCCGCCACTGACCTGTGGACAACTCCGGGCCGGGTCATGACAGGCATGGGGCCGGTGGTCGGAGGCCGTCGCCCGTGCCCGGCGTCCGGGGCGACGGCCCCGCCCCGGGTGGCCGCCAGTGGGCGATCAGCCGGCGGCTGAGCGAGGTGGGGTGCGGTCGGCTGTCGGGAGCTGGATGCGGCTGTGGGGAGCGGGTGCCGGCCGACCGCAGGAAGCGGGGCGGGGTGCCGTCGGCTGTGCTGAGGGAGGTGCGGCCGGTGGGGTCCAGTGCTGTCGGCTGTGCTGAGGGAGGTGCGGCCGGTGGGGTCCAGTGCTGTCGGCTGTGCTGAGGGAGGTGCGGCCGGTGGGGTCCAGTGCCGTCGGCCGCGCTGCAGGAGGGGGCCGGCTCGGTCCCGCGCCGTCGTCGTACGCCTAGGGAAAACCCTTCGGCCGGTGCTGTCCCAGCCCGGCGGGCGTCAGCATCCGGCCGAGCGCACTACGCTCGGTGGACATGAGCGACAGGCACATCAGTCAGCACTTCGAGACCCTCGCGATCCACGCGGGCAACACCGCGGATCCCCTCACCGGCGCGGTCGTCCCGCCGATCTACCAGGTCTCGACCTACAAGCAGGACGGCGTGGGCGGGCTGCGGGGTGGCTACGAGTACAGCCGCAGTGCCAACCCGACCCGGACCGCCCTGGAGGAGAACCTCGCCGCGCTGGAGGGCGGCCGCCGCGGCCTCGCCTTCGCATCCGGCCTGGCGGCCGAGGACACCCTGCTGCGCACGCTGCTCACGCCCGGCGACCACGTGGTGATCCCGAACGACGCCTACGGCGGCACCTTCCGCCTCTTCGCCAAGGTCGCCACCCGCTGGGGCGTGGAGTGGTCGGTCGCCGACACCAGCGACCCGGCCGCCGTCCGGTCCGCGATCACCCCGAAGACCAAGATCGTCTGGGTGGAGACCCCGTCCAACCCGCTGCTCGGCATCACCGACATCGCCGCCGTCGCTCAGGTCGCCCACGCCGCGGGCGCGAAGCTCGTCGTCGACAACACCTTCGCCACGCCCTACCTCCAGCAGCCGCTGTCGCTCGGGGCGGACGTCGTCGTGCACTCCCTGACCAAGTACATGGGCGGCCACTCGGACGTGGTCGGCGGTGCGCTGGTCACCTCCGACCAGGCGCTGGGCGAGGAACTGGCCTACCACCAGAACGCGATGGGCGCGGTCGCCGGACCCTTCGACTCCTGGCTCGTCCTGCGCGGCACCAAGACCCTCGCGGTGCGCATGGACCGGCACAGCGAGAACGCCACGAAGATCGCCGACATGCTGACCCGGCACGCGCGCGTGACGAGCGTGCTGTACCCGGGCCTGCCCGAGCACCCCGGCCACGAGGTCGCCGCCAAGCAGATGAAGGCGTTCGGCGGCATGGTGTCCTTCCGGGTCGAGGGCGGCGAGGAGGCCGCCGTCGAACTGTGCAACCGCGCCAAGGTCTTCACCCTCGGCGAGTCGCTCGGCGGTGTCGAGTCCCTCATCGAGCACCCCGGCCGGATGACGCACGCCTCCGCGGCCGGTTCCGCCCTCGAGGTCCCCGCCGACCTGGTGCGCCTGTCCGTGGGCATCGAGAACGTCGACGACCTGCTCGAGGACCTGCAGCAGGCCCTCGGCTAGCAGACGGCCCGCGTCACCAGCCGGTGATCGGTGGAGTCGTCTGCGAGGGCGGCTCCACCCACGGGTGCGCGTGCGCCGCCCATACGGCGAACGTGACGGCGGCGGCGCACGCCAGCAGCCACAGCACACGGTGGGCCAGCCGCCTGCGCCGCAGCAGGCGCTCGCCGCGGCGCACCGCCTCCGTGTGCAGGTCCGGCGGCACCGGCGCGGGAACCCGCTCCATGATCCGCCGCACGGCGGCCTCCCGCTCGGCCCGGTTCACCGCGGCCCATCCCGCCGGTCCGCCTCCTGCACGGGCTGCCGGACTCCCTGATGCCACGGACCGCCGACGGCGTCCTGCCGCCCCATGACGACCCGCCGCCCCGAGTCGACCGGCTGCCTCATGACGACACCGCCTTCGCGCTCACCGCGCGCGGGGCGGGCGGACGTGCCGGATGCAGCAGGTCGGCCGTCGCGCGGTCGCAGATGGTCCGCACGCGTTCCGTGGGCAGGCCGAGCAGGGCGGCCGTCTGTTCCTCGGCGACACCCTCGTAGAGCCGCAGTACGAGGATCAGCCGCTCCTGCGGCGTGAGGGCGGCGAGCGGGTTGCGCGGGTCCGGCCGCCGGGCGCGGCCGAAGACGCCGTACCGGTGCCAGGTCGTGCGCGCGAAGCGCGTGGCGAGGTACTGGCGCGCGCAGTCGTACGGGTCCTCGCCGAGCAGCCGGTCCCAGCGGGCGTAGGTGTGCGCGAGCGTCAGGGTCAGCAGGCGCCGCGCGCGCGGGTTGGCGTCCGGCGCCTCCGCGGTGAGCAGTGTGGCCGTGTGGAGCAGGCGCCCTGCCGCCCCTGCGACGAACGCCTCGAACTCGCGGGCCCGGCGGGCACCGCGGGACACCTGCCGATCACGCACCCGCGCCTCCCCCCTGAAGGGGGCCCTGTCTGGTACGGGACAGGCGAACCGCGTACGACGCAGGACCCGGTCTCATATGAGGCCGGCGGCGGCCCGGGGTCAAGAGTCCGGAACCCATCGGTACCGGCGGCGGTGGGCGGCCTCAGGAGGTCGGCGGCTGCTCCGCCGGCGGGACTCCCTGCACCGTCATCCGCGCGGACAGCGCGCGGTTGAAGCGGGTCAGGAGCGTGCAGAACTCCTCGCGCTCCTCCGGCGCCCAGTCGTGCGTCAGCTCGGCCATGAGCTGCCGTCTGGACGAGCGCACCTCCTCCAGCCGGGCGGCCCCGCGCGGGGACAGCTGGAGCACCACCGCACGTCCGTCCTCCGGGTGCGAGGTGCGCTTGACGAGCCCGGTGTCGACCAGCGGGGCCACCTGCCGGGTGACCGTGGAGGAGTCGATGCCCATGCTCGCGGCGAGCGCCTTGACGCCCATCGGCCCTTCCCTGTCCAGGCGGTTGAGCAGCAGATACGCGGCGCGGTCCATGGAGTTGCGCACCTGTCCGACGCCGCCGAGCCGGGTCTGTTCGGCACGGCGGGCGAACACCGCCACCTCGTGCTGGAGGGTGTCGAGGAGACCGGTGTCACCGACGGTCGTCATGTCCATCGACATTTCAGGTGTTGTGGGCATGGCCGGAGGCTCGCTTCATGAAGGCTGCTGGGTTGGGGGACAGGGTACGCGGCCCGGCGCCGGGCCGTACCGGCGCTGCGCAAACCGGTCTCGGAGCTTGGTCACACCCGTCGTGCCCGACTGTGAACTGCGATGCTGGAGTCATGAGCTACGGCACGGCTGACCCCTTGCGTTGCGTCACCCTCGACGATGTGCGCGGAGCGCAGAAGATGCTCTCGGGCGTTGCACGGGCGACGGCGATGGAGGGCAGCCGGCATCTGTCCCAGATGGTCGGCGCGCCGGTGCACCTCAAGTGCGAGAACCTCCAGCGGACCGGCTCGTTCAAGCTGCGCGGCGCCTATGTGCGCATCGCCGGGCTGCTGCCCGAGCAGCGGGCGGCCGGTGTGGTGGCGGCGAGCGCCGGGAACCACGCGCAGGGCGTGGCACTGGCCTCCTCGCTGCTGGGCGTGCACTCCACGGTGTTCATGCCGAAGGGCGCCCCGCTGCCGAAGATCAGCGCGACCGGCGACTACGGCGCCGAGGTGCGTCTGCACGGCCACGTCGTCGACGAGACGCTGGCGGCCGCCGAGGAGTACGCGGCCGAGACGGGTGCGGTCTTCATCCACCCTTTCGACCACCCCGACATCATCGCCGGGCAGGGCACGGTCGGCCTGGAGATCCTGGAGCAGTGCCCGGAGGTGCGCACGATCGTCGTCGGCATCGGCGGCGGCGGGCTCGCGGCCGGCATCGCGGTGGCGGTGAAGGCGCTCCGGCCGGACGTCAGGATCGTCGGCGTCCAGGCGGAGGGGGCCGCCTGCTACCCGCCCTCGCTCGCCGCCGGCCGTCCGGTGTCGCTGGAGAACCCGGCGACGATGGCCGACGGCATCAAGGTGGGGCGGCCGGGCGTGGTGCCGTTCGGGATCATCGGCGAGATGGTCGACGAGGTGCGCACGGTCAGCGAGGACCAGCTGTCGGCCGCGCTGCTGCTGTGCCTGGAGCGGGCCAAGCTGGTCGTGGAGCCGGCCGGGGCGAGCCCGGTCGCGGCGCTGCTGTCGGCGCCGGACGCCTTCGAGGGCCCGGTCGTCGCGGTGCTCTCCGGCGGCAACGTCGACCCGGTCCTGATGCAGCGCGTGCTGCGGCACGGCATGGCCGCGCAGGGCCGCTACCTGGCCGTTCGGCTGCGGCTGACGGACCGTCCGGGTGCCCTCGCCACGCTCCTCGGGGTGTTGTCGGCGGTGGACGCCAACGTCCTCGACGTGAGCCACGTACGAACCGACCCCCGGCTCGGTCTCGCGGAGGCGGAGGTGGAGCTGCACCTCGAGACGAAGGGCCCGGCGCACTGCGTCGAGGTCGGTCAGGCCCTGCGGGACGCCGGTCACACGGTCATCGACTGAGGCCGGGCCGGGTCCGGCGCACGGGGCGTCACCCGTTCGAGTCATGTGGGCCGAACCCTCTTGAGAGACGCGATACATCGCGTTACGGTATCTCGTGTGGCCGCCGGATCGCCTGCTCGCACGGAAAAAGGCAGGCGGAATCGGGCGTGCAAACCTAGCCTTTCCCGGAGAATCCCCGACGACGTGAGACATACATGCCTGGCGCCATCTATGCCGAAGGCCTGGTGAAGACCTTCGGTGACGTAAAGGCACTGGACGGCGTCGACCTCGACGTGCCCGAGGGCACGGTCCTCGGTCTGCTCGGGCCGAACGGCGCCGGCAAGACGACCACCGTCCGCTGCCTGACGACACTGCTGCGCCCCGACAGCGGCAAGGCCGTCGTCGCGGGCGTGGACGTGCTGAAGCATCCCGACACCGTGCGCCGCTCGATAGGCCTGTCCGGCCAGTTCGCTGCGGTCGACGAATACCTGACCGGCCGGGAGAACCTGCAGATGGTCGGGCAGCTCTACCAGATGAGAGCGAAGGCGGCCAAGGCCCGCGCGGCGGAGCTGCTGGAGCAGTTCCACCTCGCCGACGCCGCCGACCGCCCCGCCAAGACCTACTCCGGCGGTATGCGCCGCCGCCTCGACCTCGCCGCGGCCCTCGTGGTCTCGCCGCCGGTGATGTTCATGGACGAGCCGACGACCGGTCTCGACCCGCGCAACCGCCAGCAGCTGTGGGAGGTCATCAAGCAGCTCGTCTCCGGCGGTACGACGCTGCTGCTGACCACGCAGTACCTGGAGGAGGCCGACCACCTCGCGCACGACATCGCGGTGGTCGACCAAGGCCGGGTCATCGCCAAGGGCACCTCCGACCAGCTCAAGGCTCGCACCGGCGGCGAGCGCGTCGAGGTCGTGGTGCACGAGCGGGACCACATCGCGAGCGCCGCGGAGGTACTGCGCGGCTTCGGCAAGGGCGACACCACGGTCGAGGAGCACACCCGCAAACTCACGGTCCCCGTCACCGGTGGCGCCAAGCTGCTCGCCGAGGTCATCCGGGAGCTGGACACCCGTGGGATCGAGATAGACGACATCGGCCTGCGCCGCCCCACCCTCGACGATGTCTTCCTGTCCCTGACGGGGCACGTGGCCGAGGTCAAGGACGCGGAGAACCGTGAGCAGGGCCGCAAGGACAGCCGCAAGGAGGCCGTGAAGTGAGTGCCGTCACCGAAGCCGTGCGGGTGGCACCGCCGGGCAATCCCGTCGGCCGGTCCGTCCGCGACTCGATGGTCGTCGCGAAACGGAACCTGATCCGCATGTCCAGGATCCCGGAGATGATCATCTACGGGCTGATCCAGCCGATCATGTTCGTGGTGCTGTTCACGTACGTCTTCGGCGGTTCCATGCAGATCGGCGGCAGCACCAGCGCCATCGACTACAAGAACTTCCTCATGGCGGGCATCTTCGCGCAGACCGTCACGTTCGCGACCGCCAGCTCCGGTGCAGGCATCGCCGACGACATGCACAAGGGGCTCATCGACCGCTTCCGCTCGCTGCCGATGGCGCGTGGCGCGGTGCTGACCGGGCGCACGCTCGCCGACCTCGTGCAGACGGCGGTGACCCTGGTCGTGCTCGCCGTGGTCGCGCTGCTGGTCGGCTGGCGCGTCGGGTCCGACGGCGAAACGAACGCCGGCAAGGTTCTCGCCGCCTTCGGCCTGCTGCTCCTGCTCGGCTACGCGTTCACCTGGATCGGCGCCCTGATCGGCATGTCGGTCCGCACCCCCGAGGCGGCCACGTCCAGCGGGCTGATCTGGCTGTTCCCGGTCACGTTCATCTCCAACGCCTTCGTGGACCCCAGTCACATGACCCCGTGGCTGCGTCACATCGCGGAGTGGAACCCCTTCAGCGCCACCGCGCAGGCCTGCCGCGTGCTCTTCGCCAACCCGGGCCAGTCCACCTCCCAGGCCTGGCCCATGCAGCATCCGGTCTGGGCCTCGCTGGTCTACTCCGTCCTGATCATCGCGATATTCCGCACCCTCGCGGTCCGCAAGTACCGCTCGGCCACCGCGTGACGGCATGACGGAGCCCCCGGCGTCATGCGGACGCCGGGGGCTCGATGTCTGGGGAACCGGATCAGCCGGAGTACGGCTCGGCCTTCAGGATCTTCACCGAGGCCTTCTTGCCGTTCGGCAGCTCGTACTCCGCGTCCTCGCCGACCTTGTGGCCGATGACGCCCGAGCCGAGCGGGGACTGCGGGGAGTACGTCTCGATGTCGGCGCTCGCATACTCGCGGGAAGCGAGCAGGAACGTCAGGGTGTCGTCCTCGTCACCGTCGAAGGCGATCGTGACGACCATGCCGGGCGCGACCGCGCCGTCCGCGGACGCCGGGGCCTCGCCGACCTTGGCGTTCTCGAGGAGCTGGGTCAGCTGGCGCACTCGGAGCTCCTGCTTGCCCTGCTCCTCCTTGGCCGCGTGGTACCCGCCGTTCTCGCGCAGGTCGCCCTCCTCGCGCGCGGCCGCGATCTTGGCGGCGATCTCCGTGCGCGCAGGACCAGTAAGGTACTCAAGCTCGTCCTTGAGCTTGTTGTACGCCTCCTGGGTCAGCCAGGTGACGTTCTCGCTGGTCTGGGTCACAGGGTGCTCCTCGTCGGTACTGGGAATACAAAGCATCGCCCTACCCAGAAGAATGTTCCCTCATGGATGGGCGAAACCACGAGCCTAACAATTCAATGGCGTAAGAGGGAGGACATAAGCCATCAGAATCACATCAACGCAGGTCAGCGCCTACGCATTCCGGGTGAAGACGGGGAGTGTCCGGCGGGGTGCGCGCCAAGACGTCAGTCCGCGTGGCAGCCGAGCAGCTCGGCCGTCGTCCCCTTGGCCGTCGTACGGAGCGTGACGACCTTGTCGATGCGCGTGGCCGACCCGGTGAAGCGGAAGTCCGCCCGGCCCACCTCGGCGCCGTCCTCCGCCTGGGACCGCAGGGTGCAGTAGCCCTCGGCGCCGGAGTCCTTGTGGACCTCCAGATGCACCTTGACCGCGTCGTCCGAGGTCTGGAAAGTGATCACCTGGGCGCTGATCTCGTTCTGCGCCACGTAGTGGTAGGCGAAGTAACCGACGAGGGCCAGCAGGACCGCGCCCAGCACCGCGCCGGCGACCTTGAGCTTGCGGTCGGCGCGCTCGTCCGAGGAGCGGCCGTAGCGACCCTCGGGCAGCCGCGTGCTCGCCGTGCTCATGATCGTCCTCTCCGCGGAATTATTCGCCCCCCGATTCCGTCACTATAGAAGCCGCCGATCGCGCCGAAGACACGGGGCGCCGACTGACCGAGGATTGAGTCTTGACTGACCAGCTGCGACTGATGGCCGTTCACGCGCACCCCGACGACGAGTCGAGCAAGGGCGCGGCCACCATGGCGAAGTACGTGTCCGAGGGGGTGGACGTGCTGGTGGTGACCTGCACCGGCGGAGAGCGCGGTTCCATCCTCAATCCCAAGCTCCAGGGCGACGAGTACATCGAGGAGCACATCCACGAGGTACGCAAGAAGGAGATGGACGAGGCCCGGGAGATCCTGGGCGTCAAGCAGGAGTGGCTCGGCTTCGTCGACTCCGGCCTGCCCGAGGGCGACCCGCTGCCGCCGCTGCCCGAGGGCTGCTTCGCCCTCGAGGACGTCGACAAGGCGGCCGGTGAACTGGTGAAGAAGATCCGCTCCTTCCGTCCGCAGGTGATCACCACCTACGACGAGAACGGCGGCTACCCGCACCCCGACCACATCATGACCCACAAGATCTCCATGGTGGCGTTCGAGGGCGCGGCGGACACCGAGAAGTACCCCGAGAGCGAGTACGGGGCCGCCTACCAGCCGCTGAAGCTCTACTACAACCAGGGCTTCAACCGCCCCCGCACCGAGGCCCTGCACCAGGCGATGCTCGACCGCGGCCTGGAGTCGCCGTACGGGGAGTGGCTCAAGCGCTGGAAGGAGTTCGAGCGCAAGGAGCGGACCCTGACCACGCACGTCCCGTGCGCGGACTTCTTCGAGATCCGTGACAAGGCGCTGATCGCCCACGCCACGCAGATCGACCCCGACGGCGGCTGGTTCAAGGTCCCGATGGAGCTCCAGAAGGAGGTCTGGCCGACGGAGGAGTACGAGCTGGCGAAGTCCCTCGTCGACACCTCCCTCCCCGAGGACGACCTCTTCGCGGGCATCCGGGACAATGCCTGACATGAGCGCAAGCGTGAGCGTGGCAGTGACGCACCTCGTCCCCCTCGCCAAGGAGGTCGACGAGAACAAGGTCACCCCCGGCGTCCTCGGTTTCATCGTGTTCGCGGTGATGGCCCTGGCGGTGTGGGGCCTGATGAAGTCGATGAGCAAGCACATGCAGAAGGTCGACTTCAAGGAGACGGACGCCTCTGACGAGGAGACCGGGAAGGGCGGCAAGGCCGGCGCCGTCGGCGGGGCGAAGCCGCAGCGGGGCTGAGGCGCCACGAGCGGCCGGTCCGGCACCGCCGGGCCGGCACGTCGCGGTCAGTCGCCGTTGCGGCGGTTCGCCATGAACGCCGTCCGCGGGCTTGCGGAACGGCGTCCGCACGACTGCCCGGCGGCGTCTGCACGGCTGCCTGGCGGCGTCCGCACGGCCCGGTGGTGTCTGCGGGACTGGCCCGGCGGCGTCCACACCGAGCAGATGCACGGCGGCGTCCGCACGGCTGCCTGGCGGTGTCTGCGGGACTGGCCCGGCGGGCGTCCACGGACTCGCCCGGCGGCGCTGTGCCACTCGCGCCCACCGGTAGGTCGCGGCGTGCGCGGCGAACACGCCGCCGGCCGAGACGAAGCCAACCAGCAGGCCGGCGGCGGCCGGACCCGCCAGTTGTGCAGCCGACTCGCGCTGAGCCAATCCCTGCTACTCCCGCTCCCTGCGGCGGGAGTAGCCGTTGCGCCGCCCCTTCGCTCACTGTGTCGCCGGTACCACCACGCCCATCACCTCGCGGGCGTGGCGGCCGGGAGTCATGCGCAGGCGCCACGCCTGCCAGCCCGCCTCCAGCTGGACGCCCCGCTCCAGCAGCAGGGCGTACGCCGGGGCACAGTCGGCCAGTTTCTCGTCGCGCAGCGGATGCGTGGCGCGGGACAGCTCGGCCAGTTCCTCCTGGGCGACCGCCGTGCCCACCTCCACCCCGCCCGGCGCCGCGAACGGCAGCAGGGTGCAGCGCAGGAAACGGGCCCAGTCCTCGCCGCGCCGGTCGCCGTAGGACGTGAACAGCGCGAGCGCCTCGTCGCACAGGGCCAGCGCCTGCTGCGTACGGGCGTTGCCCGCGTCGACCACCGCCAGTTCCAGACAGGTCCACGCCTCGCCGTGGGCGACGCCGATGCGCTGGAAGTCGGCGCGGGCGTCGACGAGCAGCTGGCGGGCGAAGCCGGAGTTGCGCAGCGAGCCGGTCTGCGCGGCCCGCTGGTCCCGGGTGACCCGGGCCGAGTGGTGACGGGCGCAGGCCAGGCCGTAGACGTCCCGCATCCGGGAGAACATCGTGCGGGACCGCTCCAGGTCGCGCACCGCCTGATCCAGGTCTCCGGTCTCCTCCAGCGCCTGCCCCAGGTAGTACAGCGTCCATGCCTCGCCGCGCGCGTCCTCGTTCTCCCGGTGCCGGGCGGCGGCCTGCCTGAGGGCCTCCACGGCGGCTGAGGCGTCACCGTCCACGAGGCGGGCCCGGGCCAGCTGGGTCAGCGCCCAGGCCTCCCCGCGGGCGTCGTGCGTACGGCCGTACCGCTCCAGGGCGGCCCGCAGCTCCGTCTCGGCGCGCGGCACATCACCCATGCGCAGGGCCAGCTGACCGAGCTGGAAGTGGGCCCATGCCTCGCCGTGCACCGAGCCGCCCTCGTGGTGCAGGACCAGGGAGCGGGTGAGCAGGTCCAGGGCCTCCGGCAGCAGGGCCCGGTCGCGCTGGACGGCCGCCAGAGCGTGCATCGTCCAGGCCCGGTCCGTCGCCAGCTCCGGCGCCGCCTGCAGCTCCAGCGCCTCCTGGAGCTTGGCAGCCGCCTCGGTGAGGTTGCCCTGGTGGTGGAGCGTGATCCCCAGGGAGGTCAGGGCGCGGGCGGCACCCGCGTCGTGGTGGGCCTCCCGGTACAGGTCCACGACCGAGGCCAGCGTGGTGCGCGCCTTGTCCAGCTCGCCCAGCTGCCGGGCCGCGATACCGGTGCGCCACTGCACCGAGCGCACCAGCAGCCCCTCGTCCACGGCCTGCGCCAGCTCCCTGATCTCGCCGAGCCGGTACAGGTCGCCGCGCAGCAGGCAGTAGTCGCACAGCGCGCCGAGCAGGTTCAGCACGGCCGCCTGGTTCACGCCCTCGGCGTGGCGCAGGGCCGCCGTGATGAAGCTGGACTCGTCGTCCAGCCAGCGCAGCGCCTCGTCCAGGGAGGTGAAGCCGTGCGAGCCGAACTTGTGCGAGCGGGTCGACATGTTGCCGTCCACCAGGCGCAGCACCGAGTCGGCCAGCTCGGCGTAGTTCGTGATCAGCCGTTCCTGCGCCGCCGCGCGCTCAGCCGGGTCCTCCTCGTCCGCCAGCCGGGCCTGGGCGAAGGCGCGCACCAGGTCGTGCAGCCGGTACCGGTTGCCGCGCACGTGGTCGATCAGTCCGGCCCGGGCGAGCGCCACCAGGTGCCGGGTGGCCTCGGACTCGTCCGTGGCGAGCAGGGCGGCGGCCGCCGCCGCGCCGAGCGAGGCACGGCCCGCGAGGGCGAGCCTTCTGAGCAGTCGGCGGGCGGGCTCCGGCTGATCGGTGTAGCGCAGCCACAGCGCGCGCTCCACCGGTTCCACCGGGCCGTACGCGCCCAGGTCCGTGGCCAGCTGCCGTGGCGAACGGGGTCCGAGCGCGGAGCCCGCGATCCGCAGCGCCAGCGGCAGACCCCCGCACAGCGCGCGGACCCGGTCGGCGGATTCGGCGTCGTAAGGGCCTGACGCGTCCTCGGCGGCCGCGCCCAGCAGCTCCTCGGCGCCGGCCGCGTCCAGCGGCTCCACCGGCAGGTGGTGCACCCAGGCCGGGAGGTCAGCCGGCAGGTCCAGGGCCGCACGGGCGGTGACCAGGACCAGGCTGTCGGAACGCTCCGGCACCAGTGCCCGCACCTGCTCCGGGTCCGAGGCGTCGTCCAGCACGATCGTCACCGGCAGGCCCGTCAGATGCTGGTGATACAGCTCGCCGAGCCGCTTGACCTGCTGGTCGGGGGAGGAGCGCTCCCGGAACAGCAACTGCTCGCGGGGCGCGCCCAGCCGGTTGAGCAGGTGCAGCAGGGCGTCCCGGGTGGTCAGCGGAGCCTCCTCCCGGCTGCCGCCGCGCAGATCCACGACCACCGCGCCCCGGAAGTGGTCCCGCAGATCGTGCGCCGCGCGGACCGCGAGCGTCGTGCGGCCCGAGCCGGGTTCGCCGTGCAGGACGACCACCGTCGGCCGGGTCTCGGTGGCCGCCCGGGCCGCCTGCGCCCACTGCCTGATCCGCCCCAGCTCCTGCCGCCGCCCGGCGAACTGACCGTCGGGCTGGGGCAGGTGACCGAACGACTGCTCCAGCACCGTGCGCCTGCGGGCGGCCGCGCTCTTGTCCGCACCGCGCAGTGCCGGGCCGCCCGTCTTCTTCGGGCCGGTCGAGGCGCTGAGCATGCGCTGCTGGTCGAGGAACGGGCGAATGCCCCGCACCTCCAGAGCGGTCAGCCATTGCAGCCGCAGCTGCTCCGGCCCGCCGGGCTGGCCGGCCCGGCCCGCGTGGTGATGAGCGGCCGGCAGATGCGACCCGGCCACCTTCACCACGGTGGCCGCGGCGCCCACCGCGCCCGCGACGGCACCGGCGCCGACGGCCGTGCCGGTACCGGTCCCCAGGGACAGGTCGGCCACGGCGGCGGCGAGCGCGGCGACGGCCGCCGTCAGCAAGGCGGTTCCGGCGCCTGCGCGGGCGTAGCGCTGGCCGAAGGTCAGCCGGCCGGCCTCGGCCTCGTCCAGCGCGCGTGTGTAGGCCTCGTACTCCTCGCCGGCCGAATGTGCCATCGCGTCCAGTGCGCCGCGCGCCCGCGACAGCAGCAGCTGTCCGTCGATCCGGCCGCCCGAGCGCCGTACCTCCTCCTCGACGGCCCGTGCCACCAGCCGCTCGGCCTCCGCCCGATGGTCGTCCCGCATGTCCCGTCCCCCTCCGGCGGCAACTCCATTGCCTACGAGTGTCCTTCGGGCAGGCCGCGAGCGCGAGGGGCGGTGATCGGGAGGTGGTGAACAGGGTGGGCCAAGGGGGGCGACAACTCCTGCGCGTGGGTGGGTCTTTCGGTGCGTGCGCAGGGCAGGAGGCCAGTCGGTCGGGCGAGTTGACCGGACAGTGCCAGGGCCACGCACGCCACCGCCAGCGCTCCCTCCGCCACCGCGCACAGCAGGGCCTGGACCAGGGCGCTGCCCGCCTGGGCGGTCGTTATGTCGAACCAGGCGTCCAGTACGGCGACCGACGCCGTCGCGGAGGCCGTGAGGCGGGCCCGGGGGTCGTCGCGCATGCCCAGCAGGGCCGTGGTGGCGCAGCCCGCCGCCGTGAGGGCGTCCAGACCGAGCCAGGCCAGCCGCCAGTTGTCCACCCGGGTGCTGTCCGGCAGCGTGACCGCCAGGACCACCATCCACGGCACCAGCAGGACCGCAGCCGCCCCCAGCGCGCGCAGGGTCCATGTCCTCATCGTCGCCCCCTCTCCCTCGCTCCGTTCCTCCACCGTAGACCGCAGAGAAAATTCTGCAAAGAAATCTCGGCGATCGTCAGGGATGTCTCAGGGGTTCTCAGGGTTACCGTGGCGGCATGACCGACGGCCTGCCCGAGATGACCAGCCTTGAGCGCACCGCTCTCTACAAGTCCCTGGGCAACCCCCTGCGCCGCCGGATCCTCGACTACCTCGGCCGGCACGGCGAGGCGAACTCCACCGTCCTCGCCCGCGAACTCGGCGAAAGCTCCGGCACCACCAGCTACCACCTGCGCAGACTCGCCGAGCAGCGGCTCATCGAGGAGGTCCCGGAGAAGTCCGGCGGCCGCGAGCGCTGGTGGCGGGCGCTGCCGTTCCGGCACACCACGCCCGACCCCGCCACGATGACCCCCGAGGAGTACGCGGCCGCGGCCCAGCTCGCCCACCTCAAGATCGAGTTCGACACCGCCCTGTACCGCCGCGCCCACCTGGAGTACCGCGGCCCCGAGGGCTGGGCCCAGGTCCAGCGCCACGGCACCTGGATGACCAGGGAGGAACTGCTCGCCTTCATGCGGGACTACCACGCACTGCTGGAGCGCTACGGCCACCCGCGCGAGGAGGCGCCGCAGGAGGCGCGCCCGGTGCTGATGCGTTTCTACGCCGTGCCGGAGCCCGTGGGAGAGTGGAACGGTGAACCGACTGGCCCATGAGACGTCCCCGTATCTGCTCCAGCACGCCGACAACCCCGTCGACTGGTGGCCCTGGTCGGCCGAGGCCTTCGAAGAGGCCCGCAGGACCCACAAACCCGTGCTGCTGAGCGTCGGGTACAGCAGCTGCCACTGGTGTCACGTCATGGCCCACGAGTCCTTCGAGGACCAGGCCACCGCCGACTACCTCAACGAGCACTTCGTCAGCGTCAAGGTCGACCGCGAGGAGCGCCCCGACGTCGACGCCGTCTACATGGAGGCCGTACAGGCGGCGACCGGGCACGGCGGCTGGCCGATGACCGTGTTCCTCACCCCGGACGCCGAGCCGTTCTACTTCGGCACCTACTTCCCGCCCGCGCCCCGGCACGGCATGCCCTCCTTCCGCCAGGTGCTGGAGGGCGTCCAGCAGGCCTGGAGCACGCGGCACGACGAGGTCAGCGAGGTCGCCGGGAAGATCGTGCGCGATCTCGCCCAGCGGGAGATCAGCCACCAGGGAGGCCGGCCGCCCGGTGAGCAGGAACTCGCCCAGGCCCTGCTCGGGCTCACCCGCGAGTACGACCCGCAGCGTGGCGGATTCGGCGGCGCGCCGAAGTTCCCGCCGTCCATGGTCCTGGAGTTCCTGCTGCGCCACCACGCCCGCACCGGCGCCGAGGGCGCCCTGCAGATGGCCCAGGACACCTGCGAGCGCATGGCCCGGGGCGGCATCTACGACCAGCTCGGCGGCGGCTTCGCCCGCTACTCCGTCGACCGGGACTGGACCGTGCCCCATTTCGAGAAGATGCTCTACGACAACGCGCTGCTGTGCCGCGTCTACGCGCACCTGTGGCGGGCCACCGGTTCGGATCTCGCGCGGCGGGTCGCGCTGGAGACGGCCGACTTCCTGGTGCGTGAACTGCGCACGGAAGAGGGCGGGTTCGCCTCGGCGCTCGACGCCGACAGCGACGACGGCTCGGGCAGGCACGTCGAGGGCGCGTACTACGTGTGGAGGCCCGAGCAGCTCGTCGGCGTCCTCGGCGAGGACGACGGCCGGCTCGCCGCCCAGTACTTCGGGGTGACCGACGAGGGCACCTTCGAGCACGGGCAGTCCGTCCTCCAACTGCCGCAGACCGAAGGCGTGTTCGATGCCGAGAAGGTCGCGTCCGTCAAGAGCCGGCTGCTGCGCGAGCGGACCGGGCGTCCCGCGCCCGGCCGGGACGACAAGGTCGTCGCCGCGTGGAACGGCCTCGCGATCGCCGCGCTCGCCGAGACCGGCGCCTACTTCGACCGGCCCGACCTGATCGAGGCCGCCCTCGGTGCCGCCGACCTCCTCGTCCGCGTGCACCTGGACGAACACGCCCGTCTCGGCCGGACCAGCAAGGACGGCCGCGCCGGGGCCAACGCGGGCGTCCTGGAGGACTACGCCGACGTCGCCGAAGGCTTCCTCGCGCTCGCCGCCGTGACCGGGGAGGGCGTCTGGCTGGACTTCGCCGGACTGCTCCTCGACCATGTGCTGGCCCGGTTCACCGACCCGGAGACCGGCGCCCTGTACGACACCGCCTCCGACGCCGAACGGCTCATCCGCCGGCCTCAGGACCCCACCGACAACGCGACGCCCTCCGGCTGGACCGCCGCGGCCGGTGCCCTGCTGAGCTACGCCGCGCACACCGGCTCCGAGCCGCACCGGACCGCCGCCGAGCGGGCGGTGGGCGTCGTCAGGACGCTCGGGCCGCGCGTGCCGCGGTTCATCGGCTGGGGGCTGGCCGTCGCGGAGGCGCTGCTCGACGGGCCGCGGGAGGTGGCGGTCGTCGGGCCGGCCCTGGACGACGAGAGGGCCGCCGACCTGCACCGCACGGCACTCCTGGGTACGGCCCCGGGTGCCGTCGTCGCCTACGGCACTCCGGGCAGCGACGAGTTCCCGCTCCTCGCCGACCGCACCCTCACCGGCGGCGCACCGACCGCATACGTGTGCCGCGGCTTCGTCTGCGACCTGCCGCTGACCGACCCAGCAGCCCTGAAGACGAAGCTGACCGGCCCCTGAAGCCGCCGCCCACTCCCTGCCCGCCCCCACGCCTGACCGCTGCGGAGTGGCGGGTCAGGGTGGTGGTTGAGCGAGGGGCCCCCAGCCGCCCGCTGGGGTGTCAGCCGAGTGGGTCCGGGATCGGGTCCGGGGCCGGGGTGGGGGTGGGGTGCACGGTGGTGGGGGCCGGGTGGGCGCGCAGGCGTCGGTAGAGCCAGCGGTCGACGACGAGGAAGCGGGCCGTGAAGACGATCGCCATGCTGAGGGCGGTCGCGGGGAGCGCCGTCATCCCGGCGCCCGCGATGAGCAGCGCGGCGAGCGGGATCCGGGCCACGAGGTCGGCGTTGCCGACCGCCGCGAAGGTGAGGAGCCGTACCCCGCGCCGGTGATGGCGCCGCTGGTTGCGGTAGACGAAGGAGTCGATCAGGGCGAAGTTCCACAGCAGCCCCGCCTGGTTGGCGATGATCTCGGCCGGGGCGTAGGGCAGGCCGGGAGCCGCGTCGGTCAGCAGCCACAGCAGGGCGAGGTTGGGGACGAAGCCGGACAGGCCGATCAGCCCGAAGACGACGGCGCGGGCGCGCGGGTCCGCGGTGCGCAGGGTGATCAGATGGCGCAGGAAGCGCAGGCCCTCCTTCGCGGTGGACTTGGACGCGCCCGCGTGCCGCTCGCCGAACGCGTACGGCACCTCGGCGATGCCGCGCGGGCGGCACCGTACCGCCAGCTCCAGCAGGATCTTGTAGCCGAGCGGTTGCAGGCCCTCGTCCTCGGCGGCGGCCCGGTCCACCGCCGTGCGGCGGATGGCGAAGAAGCCGCTCATCGGGTCGGTGAGTCCGCTCAGCGCACGCGGGAAGAGGGATTTCGTCAGCAGCGTCGAGGAGCTGGAGACCAGCTTGCGGTAGCCGCCGGCCAGGCCGCCGCGGTCGCCGCCGGTGGCGTAGCGGCTGGCCACCACCAGTTCCGCGCGGGTCGACTCGCCCCGCGCGATCAGCTCGAAGATCAGCTCCGGCGGATGCTGGAGGTCGGCGTCGATGACGACGATCCAGGGGGCCGTGGCGCGGGCGATGCCCTCCACCACCGCACCGCCCAGGCCGCCGGCCGGCTCGGGCCGGTGGTGCAGCACCACCGGGAAGGGGCAGTGCGCCGCCTCCTCCTCGATCACCGCGCAGGTGTGGTCGGTGGAGTCGTCGGCGAAGACGACCTCGGCCCGGACGCCGTCGGGGACGGCGGCGGCGATGCGGGTGAGCAACGCGTGGATGTTGTCGGCTTCGTCGAAGGTGGGGACGACGATCGACACATGGGCGGGCAACGCCGTCACCGGGCCTCCTGGGGCTGCGGTTGCTGGACGGGGAGGTGGGCGCCGACGTGGGAGGTCAGCTCCCAGTCGTGGCGCCCGGTGTACTCGCGCCACACGGCACGCAGCGCGGCGGCCGCGAGGATCACCGCGTACACCGGCCCGCCGGCGATGAGTTTGACGTAGTGCATGAACCCGATGCGGAAGCCGTACTCGCGGCCGAAGTCGTGCAGCGCCACGGCCTCGAAGACCACCATGGCGGCCATCGGGATCATGGGCAGCCAGGCGAACAGGGAGAAGGGCAGCGGTACGCCGCCGATCACCGCGGCGAGCAGGCCGAGCGGGATCATCACGCCGGTCGCGGCCTGCACGAACGGGGTGCTCAGCGTGTAGCGGGCGAGCAGCCGCTGGCCGACGCCGGGCAGCCGGCGCCACTCGCCCTTGCGCAGGACCTGGAGGAACCCCTGGTTCCAGCGGGTGCGCTGCTTGTAGAGGCCCTTGAGGGAGTCGGGTGTCTCCTCGCGGGTGACGAGCGCGGAGTGGTAGGCGACGACGACCTTGGCGCCGCCGCTGGACAGCCGTACGCCCAGGTCGCAGTCCTCGGCGAGGCAGTTGCCGTCCCAGCCGCCGGTCTGCCGCAGCAGCTCGGAACGGACGAAGACGGTGTTGCCGCCGAGCGGGATGAAGCCCTTGCGCGCGTGCAGGTGCAGCCGGCTGCGGAACCAGAAGAAGTACTCCAGGCAGTTGCGCAGGCTGTACCAGCTGCTCTGGTAGTTGATCAGCTGCACGCCGCCCTGGACGACGTCGGCGTTCTCGCGCCGGAAGGCGAAGTCGACGTGGCTGAGCAGCTCGGGGTGGACGACGTCCTCGGCGTCGAAGACCCCGATCACCTGGCCGCGGGCGTGCGGCAGGGCGGTGTTGAGGGCGCGCGGCTTGTTCTTCACCTTGTGGGTGTCGACCACCGTGCGGACCTTCTCCGGGTGCTCCTCGGCCAGTTGGTGGGCGATGGCGGCGGTGCCCGGGTCGTCGTGGCCGACGATCACCAGGATCTCGTAGGACGGATGGTCGATGCGGAGCATCTGCTCCACCGTGTGCCGCAGGACGGCCTCCTCGTGCCGGGCCGGGACCAGCAGCGAGAAGGACAGCCCGGGCTTGCCGTCGGGCTCGGCGAACGCCGTGGACTGCAGCGTCTCCGGGGTGCGCCAGGCATGGAGCATCCACCACAGCGTGACGCCGGCGGCGACCATGAGGACGATCGAATCGATGAACAGGACAGCGGAGACCACGAATTCCCCCCTCGGTTCCCTGGTCTTCCTGGTGCTCGCGTATCGGGAAGCGATCGTTCCGGCCCATCTCCCCCCGGGCCGCTTCGGACGGTACTTCCCCCGGGCTTCCCGGGGATTTCCCCACGTGATCGAAAAACGATCGCAGCGAGCTTTCCAGCGAAGCTAGCAGGTTTTCCATTTCCCCGGCAATGTCGCCTCCGCGCACGAGCGGAATCTTATGTTCCGTACATGTGCGGGGTCGACCTGTGCCATGATGCTGCGGCCTGCCCGATTTCCAGGGGGTTCGAGGGGGAGGTCCCTGGGGTGAGTCGGGCCACAAGTGGGGGTGGGGGATTCCGCATGGGGACTGCCGTTGTTCTCCGGCCGGCGACAGAGAATTCACAAGGGGAACGCTCTGCGGTACGCCGCACAATGTTTCGGCCGGATTATTTTTGGGTTGCTCCGGTAATCGCCGTCGCTCTGACGGTACGCGCCTGGGGAATCGGTAAATACCCGTTTCCCAACGACGACGAGGGCACCTATCTCGCCCAGGCCTGGGCCGTACGGCACGGGCAACTCGCGCACTACACCTACTGGTACGACCACCCGCCGCTCGGCTGGATACAGCTCGCCACCGTCTCCTGGCTGCCGAACCGTCTCCTGCCCGATCTGCCCACGTTCGTTCAGGGCCGCATCGCGATGCTCCCGATCGCCGGCCTGACCTGCGTCCTGGTCTATGTCGTCGGCCGCCGCCTCGGCCTGGCCCGGCCCACCGCGGCCGGCGCGGTCCTGCTCTACGCGCTCTCGCCGCTCGCGGTGGTCCTGCACCGGCAGATCTACCTGGACAACTTCGCCGTCCTGTGGGCGCTGACCGCGTTCGCCTTCGCGCTCTCGCCGCGCCGCCACCTGTGGCACCACGTCGCGGCCGGCATGTCCTTCGCGCTGGCGGTGCTGTCCAAGGAGACCATCGGCGTGCTGCTGCCGGTGCTGCTCGTGGCGATGTGGCAGGGCAGCCACTCCAGCACCCGCAAGTTCTCCCTCGCCGGCTTCGGCTCCGGGTTCGTGCTGACCGGCCTGTTCTATCCGCTCTACGCCCTGCTCAAGGGCGAGCTGGTGCCCGGCGCCGGCCATGTCTCGCTGCTGGGCACGCTCAAGTTCCAGCTCGGCGGGCGCGAGGGCAGCGGCTCCGCCTTCCAGGCCGGCACCGACGCCCACCAGCTGTTCGCGGACTGGCTCACCCGCGACCCTTATCTGCTGGTCGGTGGTGCCGCGGCCGCGGTGTGCGCGCTGCCGGTGCGCCGGCTGCGGCCCGTCGCCCTCGCCGTGCTGATGCTGGCCCTGGTCGCCCTCAGGCCGGGCGGATACCTGCCGCAGATGTACATCGCGCAGGTGCTGCCCTTCCTCGCGCTCACCGTGGCCGGACTGGTCCAGGCCCTCGTCGAGAGGCTGCCCGGCAGGCCGCGGCTGCGGTCCACCGCCGCCCTCGCCGCGGTCCTCGCCGCCGCGGTGATCGCCGGCCCCACCTGGTACCGCCAGGACCGCCTGGCCGCGACCGCCGACGACAACCGCGTCTACCACGACGCCGCGCGCTGGCTGCGGGAGACCGACACCGGTAACCGCGACAAGGTCCGCATGGTCACCGACGGCGTGCTGTGGCTGGACGCGGTCGACGCCGGATACCGGGCCGGCACCGGCGTCATCTGGCACTACAAGCTGGACCAGGACCCCGCGGTCACCAAGACGCTGCCGCACGGCTGGAAGGACATCGACTACGTGGTGTCCACGCCCGCCCTGCGTGGTGAACGCCAGCATCTGCCCACGCTGCGCGACCTGTTCGCGCACGGCACGCCGGTCGCCACCTTCGGGGAGGGCGGCGGCCGGATCGACATCCTCCGGATCGACCGCGCAGGCTGATCCGGGGCCGCCACAGAACAAGGGGGGGGACCCGCCATGCCGTACACCGTCATGCCGTACCGCTCGCGAAGACCATCCAGGGCACGGCCGACCCGCACCCGTCTGCTGCTGACCGCCCTGCTGCTCTTCGCCGCCGCGCTCGGCCTCGGCCCGCTCGGCACCCAGAGCGCCAGCGCCGCGAGCAACCTGGTGAAGAACCCGGGCCTGGAGATCCTCGACGCAGCGTCGCAGTTCCCGCAGTGCTTCGAGAAGTCGGGCTGGGGCGACAACGACTTCTCCTTCACCGTCACCGACGACGCCCACAGCGGCGGCCGCGCCGTCCGTATCCAGCTGACCCGGCGCGGCGACGGCGACCGCAAGACGATGATGCTGGAGAACTCCTGCGCCCCGCAGGTCACTCCGGACCACCAGTACGACCTGTCGTTCTGGTACAAGTCGACCACCCCGAACGTGGCGTTCACCCTGTTCCGGCACGACACCGCCCAGGGCTGGGTCTACTGGACCGACCTCAAGACCCTGCCTCAGGCGGCCGGCTGGACCCGCACCGAGGTGCGCACCCCGGTCATCCCGCCGAACACGGACCGGGTCACCTGGGGCGGCGCCCTGTACGGCGTCGGCACCCTCACCACCGACGACTACGCGATGACCGACGCCACCGTCCCGGCCGGCCCCGATCCCTGTACGACGGGCGGCACGGGACCGGAGTGCCGGGGCAAGTGGACCGTGCAGTCCGTCAACTCCCCGGTGCGGGCCATCCATTCGGTGCTGCTGCACACCGGCAAGGTGCTGCTGATCGCCGGCTCCGGCAACGACCGGGACGCGTTCGCCGCCGGCACCTTCAAGACGAGCCTGTTCGACCCGGCGACCGGCGGCTATACCAACATCCCGACCCCGGAGGACTTCTTCTGCGCCGGGCACGTCCAGCTCCCCGACGGCCGGGTGCTGGTGGTCGGCGGCAACAAGGACTACGCGTCCCCGGACGGCAGCGTCGGCTACAAGGGCCTGAGGACCAGCTACATCTTCGACCCGGCTCAGAACAAGTACGTCCGCGTCAACGACATGCTCGCCGGGCACTGGTACCCGTCGGCGACCACGATGGGCAACGGTGACGTCATCGCGCTCGGCGGCCTCGGCGAGGACTCCTCCGGCACGGTCGTCAACGAGCACTTCTCCTACGCCCAGAACAAGTGGCTGCCGATGGGCGAGGCCAAGCAGGCCTGGTCCTTCTGGGGCCTGTACCCGTCGATGATCCTGCTCCAGGACGGCCGCCTCTTCTACACCGGCAGCCACGTCTTCGGAGGCGGCCTGCCCGGCACCGGCGCATCCGTCTACGACTACAACGCCGGGACCATCAGCGAGGTGCCCGGACTGCGCAAGAAGGACGAACGCGACCAGTCCATGTCGGTGCTGCTCCCGCCCGCCCAGGACCAGAAGGTCCTCACCATGGGCGGCGGCAACCACACCGTCGCGCCCGACGCCCTCCGGTTCACCGACCTCATCGACATGAAGGCCGACTCGCCGCAGTACGTGGCCGGACCCGACCTGCCGCAGGGCCACTACTCCGACGGCACCCCGCAGACCGGCGCCCAGGGCAAGGTCTACCTCTCCGCGGTGATCCTGCCTGACGGCAAGGTCCTGGAGACCGGCGGCGCCCTGCACACCTACCGCGAGGATCCGGTCTTCGAGGCCTCGCTGTACGACCCGGCTACCCATACCTTCCAGGCGGGCCTGGCCACCGATCCGGTCCCGCGCACCTACCACTCCTCCTCCACGCTGCTGCCGGACGGCCGGGTGCTGAGCGTCGGCGACAACCCCGGTGACGGCTCCTTCGACCAACGCGTGTCGATCTACCAGCCGCCGTACCTGTTCAAGGGCGCCCGGCCGCAGATCACCTCGCTCGCGAGCACCCGCTGGACGTACGGCACCACGCAGCGCATCACGGTCGACAAGCCGGTGGTGAAGGCCTCCCTGATCCGCCCGGCCGCCGTCACCCACTCCTCCGACCCCAACCAGCGCTACGTCGACCTGCCGATGACCGTCGACGGCAACACCATCGACCTCAGCCTCACCAGCAACCCGAACCTGGCACCGCCCGGCTGGTACATGCTGTCGGTGGTCGACGCCACGGGGGTGCCGTCGGTGTCCAAGTGGGTGCGCATCGGCTCGGAGGGCCAGGTCGCCGCCGCCCGCGTGCAGTCCTTCGCCGACGAACTGAAGGCGAGCGAGCCGGACACGGGCAGCACGGGCGGCACTGGCAGCACGGGCAGCATGAGCGGCATGGCACACGGGTCGGCGCACCGGCACCCGGGCGTGAAGATGGCCGAGGGCTACGACGGCTGCGACCACGCCTACGGCCGGATCAGCCAGTGCGTGCCGTGGACGTTCCCGAAGATGCCGCAGGCCGAGCGGTGCACCTGGCTGCTCGCCAAGGGCTACGGCCGGCTCGAGGTCCACGGCCGTGACCGGCACCGCCTGGACCGGAACAAGGACGGCATCGCCTGCGGGAAGGGGGATGTGACGAGGCGTTAGCGCCGGCGCCGCCACGCGCCCCTTCGGGGGCGCGTCACCGCCGGCCGCTGAATTCCGTCAGGGCGCGCTCCACGATGGCTTCGAGCTGTTCGTGGTGCGCGCCCTTCCAGTAGGCGCGGCCGCACGCCGTGCACTGGGCGAAGACGTCGTACGAGCGCTGCGTGCCGCCCTTGAGCTGGTCGGCGACCTGTTCCTTGGTGGCCTCCGACAGCAGGCCGTTGCAGGCGGTGCAGCGGGTCCACGGCTGCAGATCGGGGGCGAAGCGGTCGAGGACGTCGTGGAGCTGGTCGTCGGGGCGGGTGCTGTAGACGAAGGCGCCGGCCCACAGCTCGCGGCGGCGCAGCAGGCCCCGGTCGCGGCTGAGCATGACCCGCTTCTCGGCCGCCGAGCGGGCGGCGAGCGCCGGGTCGCCGATGTCCGTCGACTCGTACGCCGTGTCGACGCCGAGCAGGCGCAGACGGCGGGCGAGGGTACCGAGGTGGACGTCGAGGAGGAAGCGCAGGGGAGCGCCGGGGACCCGCTGGGGGCGTTCGACCGGCCGGACCGAGACGCGTTCGCCCGCCCGCGGGATGTGCGAGGGCGGCAGCGCGCGGCCGTCCACGACCAGCGTGCCGACCTCGGTGAGCGGGATGCCGAGGGACTCGACGACATGACCGAGGGTCGAGACGCCGTCCGTGGTGAGTCCGGTGGCGGCCGAGCGCCGGGCGGGCGGCACGAACACGTGCAGCGCGGGGGCGACTTCGACGTGGATCTCGGGTCCGTTCACCCCGTCAGGATGACACGGCCGGTGCCGGGGGCCTCAGGGGCTTTCGGTGGGGAGGCCGTGCTCCAGGACGTCCAGGGCCCGGTCCATGAGGTCCCGGAGGTCGCCCTCGAAGCCGTTCTCCGCCCAGTACATGGAGACCTCCATCATGCAGCCGATGATGGCCATCGCGTAGACACGCACGTCCAGGCTCTCCGGGTCACGGCCCGTGCGCTCCGCGAGGGCACCGCGCAGCAGGCGCCCGGTCTCCGACATGGTCTCGAACATCCGGGAGCGGACGGCGGGGACCTGGAACCCGAGGTGCGCCCGCAGCCGGGTCACCTCGGGTTCCTCCTCGCTCCGCTCGAGGGCCTTGCCCATCACGTACCGCAGCGAGTCCATCCACGGTTCGCCCTCGGGCCGTGCGCGCAGTTCCCCCAGTATCAGGGGGTCGTACTCGTCCGTGAGGACGATGTCCTCCTTGGTCGGGAAGTAGCGGAAGACGGTGGACGGCGACACCTCGGCCCGGTCGGCGATCTGCTCGATCGTCGTGGCGTCGTACCCCTGCTCCTTGATCAGCGCGTAGGTCGCGGTGCGGATGGCCTCGCGGGTCTTTATCTTCTTCCGCTCCCGCAGTCCGAGGCGGGAGTGGTCGGCGGGGGAGTAAGGGGATCGTGCGGCCGTCATGGCAGTCATTGTCCGGCATCGGTCGCGGGGGCCACCATCTCCGGGACGTCACGGGTCTCGTCGCGAGCGGCGGTCGTGCCCGGCAGGAACACCGCGGCCAGCAGCGCCGACACCAGGGACGCGATCGCGCACACCAGCAGTACCAGGCCCATGCCGTGCACGTAGGCGCTGTTCGCGGAGGCCGCGAGGTGGGCGGAGCCGGCCTTCTGGGCGACGAGGTGCGCGGCGACGACGGAGTCACCGGCGGTGTCGGCCAGCCGGGCGGGCAGCCCCGTGACGTCCAGCCGGTCGCGGAACGTGCTCGACAGCAGGCTGCCGAGCAGGGCGATGCCGATCGCGCCGCCGACCTGGCGCAGCGTCATGAGCAGCCCGGATCCGCTGCCCGCGCGGTCCCGCGGCAGGGTGGCCAGCGCTCCGTGCATCGCCGGGACGAGTGCGAAGCCGAAGCCGGCGCCGGCGATCGAGAGCCACAGCGCGGTGAAGCCGAAGCCGGAGCCGGCCGTCGTACGGCTGCCGAGGAGTGCGGCGAAGGCCAGCACGACCAGGCCCGCGCTGACCGTGGCACGCGCGCCGAACCGCTGGGAGGCGAGCGGCGCGCCCCGCGCGGCGACCATCAGGCCGCCGATCATCGGCAGCAGCCGGATGCCGGTGCCGAAGGCGTCGTTGCCGCGTACGGCCTGGAGGTACAGCGGCAGTACGAACAGCAGTCCGGACAGGATGAACATCACCAGGGTCGCGGCGACGGTGTTCAGCAGGAAGCCGCGGTGGGCGAGCAGGGTCATGTCGAGCATGGGGCGCTCCAGCCGGCGTTCGCGCAGCACCAGGGCGGCGATCAGGAGCGCGGCCGCCGCGAACAGGGCGAGGACCAGCGGGTCGCGCCAGCCGCGTTCGGGGCCCTCGATGATCGCGTAGACGAGGGCGCCGAGGCCGGCCGCGGTGCACGCCGTGGAGACGGTGTCGACCCTGGGGGAGGACGGGTCCCTGGTCTCGGGGAGCAGGAACACGCAGGCCGCGATGCCGATCGCCGCCATGGGCACGTTGACCAGGAAGACCGAGCCCCACCAGAAGTGGTTCAGCAGCCAGCCGCCCATGATCGGGCCGAGCGGCATGCCGAGCGCGGACGCGGTCGAGATGATGCCGAGGGCCTTGGCGCGCTCGTCCGCGTCGAACAGCGAGGGCAGCACGGACAGCGCGAGCGGGGTCACGAGCGCCGCGCCGACGCCCATGACCGCCCGGGCCGCGATGACGGCGTCCACGTCCCCGGCCAGCACGCCCACCAGCGAGCCCGCGAGGAAGATCCCGAGCCCGGTGATCAGCATCCGCCGGCGCCCGAACCGGTCGCCGAGCAGTCCCGCCGGGAGCATCAGGGCCGCGAACACGACGATGTACGCGTCCGCCATCCACTGCTGCTGACCGGTGGTGGCGCCCAGTTCCCGCGCCATCGTCGGCAGGGCCACGTTGAGGATCGTCGTGTCGAAGCCGAGTACGAGCGAACTCGCGACCAGGGCCCCGAGGGCCCACCAGCGGCGGGGGTCCGGCCGCGTCTCGCGCGACGCAGTGACAGTAACCATGAAATGAGAGTAGCTCTCAAAAGATGGTTACTGTCAATGGGTCGGTGTCGGGTGCCCGGACGCCGACGCGGACACACGAAAACGGCCACGGCTCGTGAGCCGTGGCCGGAAAAAGGGGCGGGAAGGGGTCAGGAGTGCTGGTACGCCACCAGCGAGATGCCGACGTAGTGGACGACGAACGCGGCGAGGGTGAAGGAGTGGAAGACCTCGTGGAAGCCGAACCAGCGCGGTGACGGATTCGGCCGCTTGATGCCGTAGATCACGCCGCCGGCGCTGTAGAGCAGGCCGCCGACGACCACCAGGACCAGGACGGCGATGCCGCCGGTGCGCATGAAGTCGGGCAGGAAGAAGACGGCCGCCCAGCCCATCGCGATGTAGCAGGGCGTGTAGAGCCAGCGCGGGGCGCCGACCCAGAAGACGCGGAAGGTGATGCCGGCCGCGGCGGCGGCCCAGATCCCCCACAGCAGCCACTGGCCCTTGCTGCCGGGCAGGAGCAGCAGGGTCAGCGGGGTGTAGGTGCCCGCGATGATCAGGAAGATGTTGGCGTGGTCGAGGCGGCGCAGGACGCCGTCCATGCGGGGGCTCCAGTTGCCCCGGTGGTACAGCGCGCTCACGCCGAAGAGCAGACAGGCCGTCAGGGCGTAGATCCCGCAGGCGATACGGCCTCTGGTGGAGTCGGCGAGCGCGGTGAGCACCAGGCCCGCGATGAGTACGGCCGGGAACATGCCGAGATGCAGCCAGCCCCGGAGCCTGGGCTTGACCGGATGCGGCAAGGAGAGCGCGACGGGACCGCGGCCGGCGGCCGGCGTGTCCCTGGGCGCGTCGGAGGCGGACGCAGTCATAGGCGGCATGGTACCTACGTCGCCGTAAGTCACCGGTCAATGCATGGTCATCCAACGCCGACGGGCAAAAAATCCTTCACCCGAACCCAACGTGACCGCAAAGAATCGCGGAAACCGTGGGATTCCTCACGCTGCTCACTTGTGATGCCCTCTGGACAGATGGGCACTAAACTCGGATGATCAAATGAGTGCGGTCGACACCGGATGAGCGGCTACGAAGCGTCCGGGTCGCGGCCCCCACGGGGCGACAAGACAAAAATCCCTCATTTAGGAGCAATCGTGGCGCGCGACATCGCGGCTCCCACCGGCCTCCCCACCCAGCACCAGGAACTGATCTCGTGGGTCAACGAGATCGCCGAACTGACGCAGCCGGACAGTGTGGTCTGGTGTGACGGCTCCGAGGCCGAGTACGAGCGACTGTGCGAGGAACTGGTAGCCAAGGGCACGTTCAAGAAGCTCGACCCGATCAAGCGCCCGCACTCGTACTACGCCGCCTCCGACCCGACCGACGTCGCGCGCGTCGAGGACCGGACCTTCATCTGCTCCGAGAAGGAGGAGGACGCGGGCCCCACCAACCACTGGAAGGCCCCCGCCGAGATGCGGGAGATCTTCTCCGGTGAGCAGGGCCTGTTCCGCGGCTCCATGCGCGGCCGCACCATGTACGTCGTGCCCTTCTGCATGGGCCCGCTCGGCTCCCCGCTGTCCGCGCTCGGCGTGGAGATAACCGACTCCGCGTACGTCGCCGTGTCCATGCGCACGATGACGCGCATGGGTCAGACCGTCCTGGACGAGCTGGGCGACGAGGGCTTCTTCGTCAAGGCCGTCCACACCCTCGGCGCCCCGCTGGAGGAAGGCCAGGAGGACGTCCCCTGGCCCTGCAACACGACCAAGTACATCTCGCACTTCCCCGAGTCGCGTGAGATCTGGTCCTACGGCTCGGGCTACGGCGGCAACGCCCTGCTCGGCAAGAAGTGCTACGCCCTGCGCATCGCCTCCGTCATGGCCCGGGACGCGGGCTGGCTGGCCGAGCACATGCTGATCCTCAAGCTGACCCCGCCGCAGGGCGAGTCCAAGTACGTCGCCGCCGCCTTCCCGAGCGCCTGCGGCAAGACCAACCTCGCCATGCTCGAGCCGACGATCTCCGGCTGGACCGTGGAGACCATCGGCGACGACATCGCCTGGATGCGCTTCGGCGAGGACGGCCGCCTGTACGCGATCAACCCCGAGGCCGGCTTCTTCGGCGTCGCGCCCGGCACCGGCGAGCACACCAACGCCAACGCCATGAAGACCCTGTGGGGCAACGCGGTCTTCACCAACGTCGCCCTCACCGACGACGGCGACGTGTGGTGGGAGGGCATGACCGAGGAGCCCCCGGCCCACCTGACCGACTGGAAGGGCAGCGACTGGACGCCGGCGTCCGAGACCCCGGCCGCCCACCCCAACGCCCGCTTCACCGTGCCCGCCGCCCAGTGCCCGATCATCGCGCCCGAGTGGGAGGACCCCAAGGGCGTGCCGATCTCGGCGATTCTCTTCGGCGGTCGCCGCGCCACCGCGGTGCCGCTGGTGACCGAGTCCTTCGACTGGAACCACGGCGTCTTCCTGGGCGCCAACGTGGCGTCCGAGAAGACCGCCGCCGCCGAGGGCAAGGTCGGCGAACTGCGCCGCGACCCGTTCGCGATGCTGCCGTTCTGCGGCTACAACATGGGCGACTACATGGCCCACTGGATCGACGTGGCCAAGGACAAGGACCAGTCCAAGCTACCGAAGATCTACTACGTCAACTGGTTCCGCAAGAACGACGAGGGCGCATTCGTCTGGCCCGGCTTCGGCGAGAACTCCCGTGTCCTGAAGTGGATCGTGGAGCGGCTGGAGGGCAAGGCCGAGGGCGTGGAAACCCCGATCGGCGTGCTGCCGACCAAGGACGCGCTGGACACCGACGGTCTCGAACTGTCCGAGTCCGACCTGGAGCTCCTGCTCACGGTCGACAAGGAGGTCTGGCGCGAGGAGGCGGCCCTCGTCCCCGGGCACCTCGAAACCTTCGGCGCCCACACCCCGAAGGAGCTGTGGGACCAGTACCGCGCGCTGGTGGAGCGCCTGGGCTGAGGCCCGCGGCAAAGACTCCACGGCCGGTCCGGATGCCCTGACCAGCGATCGTCACGGCCGGCCGTGGTTGCACCACCGACAGGGGCGACACCCGCATCAGTTGCCCCTGACCACCACGACACTGGATCGGGCCGGCTTCCCGGGTACGGGAGGCCGGCCCTGGCGCGGCGAGGCCGCGTTCAGCTGGTGGGGCCGGGTCGGTAGACGGCGTCGCGGACCAGGCCCGCTCGATGGCGCTGCGGCGCAACCGGCCGCGGAGTGTGGCGCCCGGTCCGCGCGTCGCTGAGGGTGCACGCGGACCGGGGCCGATCGGGTGACCCCGCAGGGCGGGGTCAGTGGGCGGTGCTGAGTTCCTGCGGCTCGGACAGCGCGGCCGCGTGGGCGTCCATCCGTTCGGCGGAGAGGATCGCCGCCGCGGTGTCGGCGCGCGAGGCGGCGACCACCAGCGCGCGGCCGGCGAGGGCGTGCGCACGCCGGTGCAGGGCGGCGGGGTCACCGGTGGCGGACGGCGTCGCGCGCAACGGTGCGCGTCCTCCCCGCAGCCGGGCCACCTGCCCGGTGAGCCGCTCGGCGGCCGCGTCCAGGTCGGCGGACGGGGTCAGGGCGCGCAGTTCGTCGGTGACCGCGAGCAGCGCGGTGAGGTGCCCGGCGAGCTGGATGTCCAGCTCTTCCTCGCGCGAGCGGTGGGGGAAGTCCGAGGGGGTGCCGGCCATCGTGCTGTGGACCGACTTGGTGCGGATCGGTTCGTACATGGGTGATGGCCTCCTGTGCGCTGCAGGAAGCCATCTTAGCTTGGATTTCGTCTAAAGTTGAGTCGGGTCACGGATTGCGGTCCGTCGGTCTCCGTCCGCTACGGCTGGCTGTATCCGTCCAGGAAGTTCCCGATGCGGGTCACCGCGTCCCTGAGGTCCCCGACCGTCGGCAGGGTCACCACGCGGAAGTGGTCCGGCTCGGGCCAGTTGAACCCCGTGCCCTGGACGACCATGATCTTCTCCTGGCGGAGCAGGTCCAGGACCATCTGCCGGTCGTCCCTGATCTTGAACACCTGCGGGTCCAGGCGCGGGAAGAGATACAGCGCGCCCTTGGGCCGTACGCAGCTCACCCCCGGGATCTGCGTCAGCAGCTCGTAGGCGGTGTCCACCTGCTCCTTCAGCCGGCCGCCCGGCAGCACCAGGTCGTTGATCGTCTGGCGTCCGCTGAGCGCGGCGACCACTCCGTGCTGGCCCGGCATGTTGGCGCACAATCGCATGTTCGCCAGGATCGTCAGGCCCTCGATGTAGGAGTCGGCGTGCGCGCGCGGGCCGGAGATCGACATCCAGCCGACGCGGTAGCCGGCCACCCGGTAGGCCTTCGACATGCCGTTGAAGGTGAGGGTGAGCAGGTCCGGGGCGATCTTCGCGGTCGGGGTGTGCGTGGCGCCGTCGTAGAGGATCTTGTCGTAGATCTCGTCGGAGCAGACGAGCAGGTTGTGCCGGCGGGCGATGTCCGTCAGCCCCTTGAGCATGGCCTCGTCGTAGACCGCGCCGGTGGGGTTGTTCGGGTTGATGATGACGATGGCCTTGGTGCGGTCGGTGACCTTGCGCTCGACGTCGGCGAGGTCGGGCATCCAGTCGGACTGCTCGTCGCAGCGGTAGTGCACCGCCGTACCGCCGGAGAGGGAGACGGCCGCCGTCCACAGGGGGTAGTCCGGCGCCGGTACGAGGACCTCGTCGCCGTCGTCCAGCAGGCCCTGCATGGCCATCACGATCAGCTCGGAGACGCCGTTGCCGATGAAGACGTGCTCGACGTCGGTCTCGATGCCGAGGGTCTGGTTGTGCATGACGACCGCGCGGCGGGCGGCCAGCAGCCCCTTGGCGTCGCCGTAGCCGTGCGCGGTGGAGACGTTGCGGAGGATGTCCTCGAGGATCTCCGGGGGGCACTCGAAGCCGAAGGCGGCCGGGTTGCCGGTGTTCAGCTTGAGGATGCGGTGGCCCGCCGCCTCAAGCCGCATGGCCTCCTCGAGAACCGGGCCCCGGATCTCGTAACAGACGTTGGCGAGCTTGGTCGACTGGATCACCTGCATGTCCGTGAGCTTACGACCCGGTAACGCCTCTCGGGTCGTGTTTTCCGACACGTGAGACACGGAGGTTTGCCCGGATATCGCCGTTGGCTGTCTCGGGAGTCACTTGCGTCCCTAGAATCCGCTGTCATGTCCACCGAACCGGAGCGCGAGGCGGGGGCGTACAGCGTGCACGGACCGGCCGGCGAGCCACAGGGTCCGCCGAACGTGTACCTCCCGCAGGCGGAGCCCGCCCCCGCCTACGACGCCTACGCCGACCCCGCCGCCGCCCACGGCTGGCAGGACGCCTACGACGCCACGCGCGAGCTGCCCGCGCAGCCCGACCCGTCCGCCGAGTCTGACCCGTCCGCCGAGTCCGGCCTGCCCGCGCGGCCTGGGCCGACCGCGCCGCGGCAGCCGGGTGAGGGGCGGGCCGTGCGCCGGCGTGAGGCCCGGCGCACGGGCGGGCGGCGCCGGGTGGCGGTCGTCGCCGGAGCGGTCGGGGTGGCCGGGACCGTCGCGGTGATCGCCGCCCTGTCGGGCGGCTCGGGTTCCCCCGACGGCTCCCCTCCCGCGGGCGGCGGGCGCGACGTCGTCCGGGAGTCCGTCACCGCGAGCACCCGCACCGACACCGCCGCCCCGACCACGGCGGCTCCGACCGTCGGCGGCGAGTCCGTCGGGGCCTCGCCGTCCGGTGCGGCGGTTCCGCCGGCCACCCGCGGGTCCCAGGGCGGTACGACCGCCCGGGCGAGCGGCACCCCGGCAACCACCGGCTCGACCCCGACCGTCACGGCGTCGGCCACCCCGGCCCCCACGGCCACGTCGGTCACCCCGACGACGTCCGCCCCCGACACCCCCGGCCGGGGCCACGGCCACGGCGCCACAAAGCAGCCCCACTGACCCCCGGGCGGCGCACCCGCCGCCCGCCGAACGCCACCGGCCGGGCGCCCGACATCCTCACACCTCGGCACCACTGCCCGCCGAACACCGCCCGGCTCGCGGTAGGCGCCGTCGCGCCCAGGCCACTGCCCCGGGGGCGCCGCACTGACCCAGGCCTGCTAGCCGTCGTCCCCTCCGGGCGTGTCGTCGTCGAGGGTCCCGTCCTGTTCGGTGCCGTCGTCACCGAGTCGGGGGTGAAGTAGCGGGAGAAATACGTTTGTTGGCGTGGTCGGCGGTACAGGGAAACCCCTATGACCTGAGCCGGCTCCTTGTTCCCGCCCCCCTCTGCGCTGAGAATGCGCATGACAAACAGGTGGGCGACCGGACGTTCTCCGGTCGCCCAAGTCGTCAGAGGGGACCCCCACATGAACAAGCCTCTCCTTGCCGCGCTCTCCTCCCTGGCCATAGCCGGGATGGGCGCGGCCCCCGCGGTCGCCGCGCCGCACACCGCCAAGGCCGCCGCGGTGACCGTCGACTTCGCGGGCACCGTCTCGCTCAGCAACTGCTCCGGCTCCGTCATCCGCTTCCCCAACTCCGCGGACACCGACCCGGCGCTCGTACTGACCAACGGCCACTGCCTGGAGACCGGCTTCCCGGAGCCCGGCGAGGTCATCACCGGCCAGTCCTCCAGCCGCAGCTTCGGCCTGCTCAACTCCGCCGGCACCAAGGTCGCCACGCTCCGCGCCAACCAGGTCGTCTACTCGACCATGACGGACACGGACGTCACGATCTACCGCACCACCACCACGTACGCGGCGATCAAGAACTCGTACGGCATCAGCCCGCTCACCGTGCAGGACACGCACCCCACCGCCGGCACCGCCATCAAGGTCGTCTCCGGCTACTGGAAGCGGACCTACAGCTGCACCATCGACGGCTTCGTGTACCGGTTGAAGGAGGGCGCCTGGACCTGGAAGGACTCGGTCCGCTACACCTCCTCCTGCAACACCATCGGCGGCACCTCGGGCTCGCCCGTGATCGACACCGCCACCGGCAAGGTCGTCGCCGTCAACAACACGGGCAACGAGGACGGCGGGCGCTGCACCGACAACAACCCGTGCGAGGTCGACGCCAACGGAACCGTGACCGTCCGCCAGGGCATCAACTACGGCCAGGAGACCTACACCATCCCGGCCTGCTTCACCACCGGCAACAAGCTCGACCTGAGCGCCGCCGGCTGCACCCTGCCCAAGCCGTAGCCGCCGGCGCCGGTCGGTCACACCGGGGTACGACGGACCGCCCGCCCCGCCAGTACGTCCGTCCGCTTGCCGTCCTCGATGACGAACCGGCCGTCGATCAGGACGTGCGGGATGCCGGTCGGCAGGCGGCGGGGCTCGGCGAAGCCGGCGCCGGCCGCGACCGTCTCCGGGTCGAAGAGCACCAGGTCGGCCCGGTATCCCTCGCGCACCAGCCCGCGGTCCGGCAGGCGCAGCCGGGCCGCGGGCCGGCCGGTGAGGTGGGCGACGCACTCCTCCAGCGTCAGCACGCCCAACTCCCGTACGTAGTGGCCGAGGTAGCGAGGGAAGGTGCCGTACGCGCGCGGGTGCGGCTTGGCGCCCTGGAGGATGCCGTCGGAACCGCCGGTGTGGGTCCGGTGCCGCATGATCGTGCGGACGTTCTCCTCGTGGCCGACGTGCTGCAGGATCGTCGTGCCGAGCCGGTCCTCGACCAGCAGGCGGCGGGCCGTGCTCCAGCAGGTCTCGCCGCGCAGGGCGGCCGAGGCGCGGACCGTACGGCCCACGTGGTCCGCCAGGGCAGGTTCGGTGACGCCGGAGATCTCGATCGTCTCCCACTCCACCGGCACGCCGTGGCAGCCGTCCGAGCCGGTCACCTCCAGGTCGTGCCGGATGCGTTCGGCCGTCGCCGGGTCGGTGAGCCGGGCCAGGATCTCCTCCGGGCCGCCCTCGCTCGCCCAACTCGGCAGCAGCGCGGCCAGGGTGGTGCACCCGGGGGTGTAGGGATAGGTGTCCAGCGTGATGTCCGCGCCCGCGTCCAGGGCCTGGTCGAGCAGGGCGAGCAACTCGGGCGCCCGGCCCTCGTTCACGCCGAAGTTCATCGTCGCGTGGGCCAGGTGCAGCGGGCAGCCCGCCTCCCGGGTCAGCGCGACCATCTCGGCGTAGGCCTCCAGGGCACCTGCGCCGTAGGAGCGGTGGTGCGGGCAGTAGTAGCCGCCGTACCGGGCCACCACCCGGCACAGCTCGGTCAGTTCGGCGTCCTCGGCGTACATGCCCGGGGTGTAGGTGAGCCCGGAGGACAGGCCGAGCGCGCCCTGCTCCATCCCCTCCGCCACCAACCATCGCATGAGGTCCAGCTCTTCGGGGGTGGCCGCGCGGTCCTCCCAGCCGACGGCGAGCGCGCGGACCGTGCCCTGCGGGACGAGGTAGGCGGCGTTCACGGCGATCCCGCGGTCGAGCCGGTCCAGGTACTCGCCGACCGTGCGCCAGTCGATGTCGATGTCGTCGCCGTACCCGTTCCAGCCGGTGATCGCCCGCCGCACCTCCTCCAGCGTGCGGTCGTCCACCGGGGCGTACGACAGCCCGTCCTGGCCGAGCACCTCCAGCGTGACCCCCTGCGCGGCCTTGGCGCTGTGGTCGGGGTCGCGCAGCAGGGCGAGGTCGGAGTGGGCGTGCATGTCGATGAAGCCGGGGGAGAGGACCAGGCCCTCCGCGTCCACCTCGCGCATCGCGCGCGGACGCTGACAGCCGGCCGCGGCGGCCTCCTTGACGATCGAGACGATCCGGCCGCCGTCGACCACGACGTCGGCGCGGTAGGAATCCGCGCCGCTGCCGTCGACGACATCGGCGTCCCGGATGACCAGGTCCTCCACGCGGGCCTCCTAGAAGAACGTACGGATGTAGTCGACGACCGTGCCGTCCGCCTCGACGAGCGGGATCAGCTGCCACTTGTCGAAGGACGTGCACGGGTGGGACAGGCCGAAGCCGATCCAGTCGCCGGTCTCGACGTCCGCGTCCGGGCCGGTGCGCAGCCACAGGTGCTGGTCGGACAGGGCGCTCACCTCGACGCCGGCGGCGGGGTGCTCGGTGCCGTTCCGGCGTACCACGTGCGCCACCGGAAGGTCGAGGTCGTAGGCGGCGTCCCGCTTGCCGGCGTTGACGAACGCCTCCGTCGGCGAGGGCCGGGATACCACCTGGGCCCACAGCCGGAACGCGGGCTCCAGCGCGCCCTCCTCGGGCACCCGGTTGAACGGCGTCAGCCGGCTGTAGTGCACGTCGTCGTGCGAGACGTAGGCGCCGGAGCGCAGCAGCTTCAGGACGGGCAGGGACAGCTCGGGGACGGCGGCGAAGACGTCGGCGACCGCGTCGAACCACTCGCTGCCGCCGGCACTCACCACGATCTTTCCGGCGCCCGCGAACCGTCCCGCCTTGTCGAACTCCACGGCGAGCGCGACCAGCCGCTCCAGCCACTCCCGCACCCGCTCCGGCGTGGCGCCGGGCACCTGGGCCTCGTACCCGGCCACGCCGGCGAGCCGCAGCGTCTCGACGCCGGCCACCGCGTCGGCGACGGCCAGGGCCTCGGCGTCCGTGCGGACCCCGGTCCGCGCCCCCTCGCCGGCGCCCAGCTCCACGACCACGTCCACCGGGCGGGCGGCGCCCCGCAGGGCCGCGTCCATCAGTTCCACCCCGCGTACGGAGTCGACGTAGCAGACGAAGCGGAAGTCCGGGTCGGCGGCCAGTTCGGCGGCGATCCAGCGCAGGGCGGCGGCGTCCACCAGCTCGTTGGCGAGGAAGATCCGCCGGATGCCGAACGCCCGGGCGACGCGCACCTGGTGGGGCACCGCCAGCGTGATGCCCCAGGCGCCGTGCCCGATCTGGCGGTGGAAGAGCTGCGGGGCCATGGAGGTCTTGCCGTGCGGCGCGAAGGCGAGGCCGTGCCGGACGGTGTACGTCTCCATCAGCGCCAGGTTGTGCTCCAGGCGCTCGGCGGACAGGGCGAGGACCGGGGTGGTGAAGCCGTCGGTCTCGCGGAAGAGGTTGCGGCGCTGGGCGGCCAGCTCGCCGACGGTGAGGCCGTCGGCGTCCGGCGGGAGGCCCTTGAAGCGGTGGTCGACCCGTTCCCCGGTGAGGCGGGCGAGCGCTTCGGTGCCGGTATGACGGCCCATGTACCCCTCCTGATCTGGCCTGTTGCATGTTGTGCAACATCCATTGCGTATATCGCTCACTGCTGTCTAACATCTCGGCCAACACCGGGTCAACGAAACCGCCGCCCCGGGACACGGACGAGGAGCCCCACCATCGTGACCGCCGACGGACACCCCCGCGCCACCCCCGACGTCGTCGATGTCGTCGCGCTCGGCGAGTCCATGGTCACGTTCCTGCCGTCCGGGCCGGGAAGCCTCGCCGACGTGCCGTCCTTCGAGCGGGGCATCGGCGGTGCCGAGTCCAACGTGGCCTGCGTACTGGCGGCTGCCGGACACTCGGCGCGATGGGTGAGCCGGGTGGGGGCCGACGGCTTCGGGCAGTACCTGGTGGAGCGGATCGCCGGGTACGGCGTCGACACCGACGCCGTGCGCACCGACCCGGCCCGGCCCACGGGCATCTACTTCCGTACGGCGGCCGACCGGGACACCGACGCCCACGAGGTGGCGTACTACCGGGCCGGGTCGGCGGCCTCCGCCATGGCCGTGGACAACGTCGACCTGGCCGCGGTGCGGGCGGGGCGGGTGCTGCACCTGTCCGGGATCACGGCCGCGCTGTCCGACGACTGCCTGGAGCTGATGCGGGCACTGACGGCACCCCGGCCCGGCCGGCCGCTGGTCTCCTTCGACGTCAACTACCGGCCCGCGCTGTGGCCGGACGCCGACGGCCCGCGCGTGCTGCTGGAGCTGGCCCGGGGCGCCGACATCGTGTTCGTCGGCGACGACGAGGCACGCCAGGCGTGGGGGCTGCGCGGCGGCCGGGCCATCCTGGAGGCGCTGCCCGAGCCCTCGATCGTGGTCGTCAAGCAGGGCGCGGGCGGAGCGACCGCGTTCGACAGGAACACCGACGGGCCGCAGGACGCCGACGGCACCGCGACCTTCGTCCGGGCGCCGAAGGTGGACGTCGTCGCCCACGTCGGCGCCGGCGACGCCTTCGCCGCCGGCTTCCTCTCCGGCACCCTGCGCGGACTGCCCCCGCGGGAGCGCATCCGGCACGGGCACCTGATGGCGGCGGCCGCGCTCACCACGCCCGGCGACCTCGCCGCCCCGCCCGCCCGCCACCTGGGCACCGTCCCCCGAGGAGCCGCCGCCCGGCGCCCCGCCTGGATGAGCCACACCGACCGCCTGGCCGCCCTCGACGACGACGCATGGGGGAGACTTCGAATCGGCCCCGGCTGGACGCAAGCCGACCAGGCCCCGGAGGAGGCGAACACCCCATGAGTCAGACCGTCGACCGCGCCCTGAGCATCCTGCCGCTGCTCGCCGAGGGCCCCGCCGACCTCGGCCAGGTCGCCGACCGCCTCGGCGTCCACAAGTCCACGGCGCTGCGACTCCTGCGCACCCTGCACGAGCACGGCCTGGTCTACCGCCAGTCCGACCAGCGCTACCGCCTCGGCGCCCGCCTGTTCGCCCTCGCCCAGGAGGCGATGGAGAACCTCGACATCCGCGAGATCGCCCACCCCCACCTGGTCCGCCTCAACGAGGCCTGCGGCCACACCGTGCACCTCGCCGTCTACGAGGAGAACGAGGTGCTCTACATCGACAAGGTCGACAGCCGCTACCCGGTGCGCATGTACTCGCGGATCGGCAAGCCCGTCGCCATCACGGTCGCCGCGGTCGCCAAGCTGCTCCTCGCCGACCTGCCCGAACCGGAGCGCCGCGCCCTCGCGGACAAGCTCGACTACCCCCTCTACACGGCCCGTTCCACCCCCAACGCCGCGGCCTTCCTGCGCGAGTTGGACCAGGTGCGCGAACAGGGCTGGGCCACCGACCTCGGTGGCCACGAGGAGTCCATCAACTGCGTGGCCGCACCGATCCGCGGCGCCGACGGGCGCGTCGTCGCGGCGATGTCGGTCTCCGCGCCCAACGTCGTCGTCACCGCCGACGAACTCCTCACCCTGCTCCCGCAGGTGCGCCGTACCGCGGACGCGATCAGCGGCGAGTACTCCGGAAGAACGCCAGTGAAGGGCACCACCGTATGACCGACAAGATCGCGCTCACCCCGAAGACCCACACCACCCCGCCGGCGAAGTTCTCCCACGGCGTGAAGAAGGGCAACATCCTCCAGGTCGCCGGCCAGGTCGGCTTCCTGCCCGCGGAGGAGGGCAAGCCCCCGACGCCGGCCGGTCCCACCCTGCGCGAGCAGACCCTGCAGACCCTCGCCAACGTCCAGGCGATCCTCGAAGAGGGCGGCGCCGGCTGGGACGACGTGATGATGATCCGCGTCTACCTGACCGACGTGGACCACTTCGCCGAGATGAACGAGATCTACAACACCTACTTCGAGGAGCAGGGCCTCACCCAGCCGCCCGCCGCCCGCACGACGGTCTACGTCGGTCTGCCGGCCGGCCTCCTCATCGAGATCGACGCCCTCGCCGTCCTCGGCTGAGCGCTGACGATCCGTCATCTCCCGCACGTCCCGCACGGCACGGCACCCTCCGGGGCGCCGTGCCGCGATCCCCCTTGCCCGAAAGCTGTATGAACTTACGCAGAGGACCCCCGTATGTCCGTTCCGCTCGCCGCAACCGCCCCCGCCGCACCACCCCACACCGGAGGCCTGCTCCTCCTCCTCGACGGCACCCCGGGCCTGCTCACCGTCGCCGCCATCGGCATAGCGCTCCTCCTCTTCCTGATCATCAAGGTCAGGCTCCAGCCCTTCGTCGCCCTCCTCGCCGTCTCCATAGCCGTCGGCCTGCTGGCCGGACTGTCGGTCACCGAACTCTTCGGCACCGTCCAGCGCTCCGACGCCGTCTCCACCATCGAGACCGGCATGGGCGGCATCCTCGGCCACGTCGCGATCATCATCGGGCTCGGCACCATGCTCGGCGCCATCCTCGAGGTCAGCGGCGGCGCCGAGGTCCTGGCCTCCCGCCTGCTGGGCCTCTTCGGCGAGCGGCGCGCCCCCCTCGCCATGGGCCTGACCGGCCTGATCTTCGGCATCCCGGTCTTCTTCGACGTCGGCATCTTCGTCCTCGCGCCGCTCGTGTACGCGGCCGCCAAGCGCGGCGGAAAGTCGATCCTGCTCTACTGCCTGCCCCTCCTCGCGGGCCTTTCCATGACCCACGCCTTCCTGCCGCCGCACCCCGGCCCGGTCGCCGCCGCCGGACTGCTGCACGTCCAGCTCGGCTGGGTCATCCTCATGGGCATCGTCTGCGGCATCCCCGCCGTCCTGGCCGCGTGGGCGTACTCCGCCTGGATCGGCAGGCGGATCTTCGTCGCCGTACCGCAGGACATGGTCGAGGCCGCGGAGGAGGCCAAGCGGGCCGTCGTCGCCGAGCAGCGGTCCCAGGGCGTGGAACCGCGGGAGAAGCCGGTGCCGCTCGGCACGGTCCTCGCCATCATCGGTACGCCCCTGGTGCTGATCCTCGCCGCGACCTTCTCCTCCATCGCCCTGGACCCCTCCACCGGCCGCTCGGTGCTCGAGTTCCTCGGCCACCCCTTCGTCGCCCTCACCGTCGCCCTGCTGCTCGCCTACTACCTGCTCGGCATCCGGCGCGGCTGGTCGCGCAAGTCCCTGGAGACGGTGTCGACCTCGTCCCTGAAGCCCGTCGGCAACATCCTGCTGGTGGTCGGCGCGGGCGGGGTCTTCGGCGCTGTGCTGAAGGCCAGCGGGGTCGCCCAGGCCCTCTCCGACACCTTCAACGGCGTCGGACTGCCGGTGATCGTGCTGGCCTACCTGATCTCGCTCGTGCTGCGGGTCGCCCAGGGCTCGGCGACGGTCGCGATCGTCACGACGGCGGGCATCGTGGCACCGCTGTTGACGGAAGGTCACCACTCCCAGGCCTTCGTCGCCCTCGTCATCATGGCCATCTCGGCCGGGTCCATCTTCGCCTCGCACGTCAACGACGGCGGCTTCTGGATGGTGGCGAAGTACTTCGGCATCAGTGAACGGGACACGCTGAAGACGTGGACGGTCCTGGAATCGGTGCTGTCCGTGGCCGGGTTCGCGGTGGCGGCGGCGCTGAGCGTGTTCGTCTAGGCGTCGCACGAGTGGCCCGTGTGCGGCAGGTGTTGGGCGGGCTGACTGGTTCCGGCACAGGGAAGTCGTCCATACTGCCGCCGTGGAGCAGCGCATAGGATCGAGCAGCAAGCCCCTCAAGGGCGAGCCCGTGACGGGCGCCGGTTTCGACCCGGCCTTCATCCCCGGCATCACGGCTCCGGCCCCGGTCCCGGCTCAGGCCGAGACCGGGCCGCGGGACGCGGAGCCGGAAGCGGTGGCGGAACCGGAGGAGCCGGCGCGTACCGAGGAACCGGAGGGCCAGGACCCGGCACAGCCGGTGGAACCGGCGGACGAGGAGGAGGCGGCCGACGGCCCCGTCTTCGAGGCCGCCGACCGCCGCGCGAAGATCGTGGCCGACCGCAGGGGCGTCCGCCTCAGCCTCGACGAGGAGTCCTGCGAGTTCCGCTGGGACGAGGTCGCCGCGGTGGAGACGGAGTCGCCCCGCTTCGGCAAGCGCTTCACCATCACCGTGCACACCCCTGACCGCCGCTGGTACCCGATCGAGATCGAGGCGACGGCCAGGGCGCGTTTCGCGGAGTGGGAGGCGCAGTTGGACGCCGTGCTGGACGCCTACTTCGAGGAGGCCTAGCCGCAGTACTGGGCGGCCTTGCCGATCGCCCGGTACATGCAGTCGGCGTTCTCCAGCAGCTGCAACACCGCGTCCTTGTTCCGGGAGGTCTCCCGCTCGATCACCTCGTCGGGCGGGTAGAACCCACCCCCGGAACCGGACGCCGGATACATCTCGAACGTGTAGTCGAAGATCTTGTGCGCGCCCCAGAGATAGTCGTCGATCGACCCGTCCGTGATGTACAGGTCGCTCGACTGCTCGGCGGTGTACCCGTTGCCGGCCGCCATCTTCCGCCCCACGGCCTTGAACGCGGCTGCGTCGTCCGCGGTCATCCCGGTGGCGGTGTCCGAGTACGTGTACCCGAACGGCCACAGCACCAGCTCGCTGTAGGTGTGGAAGTCGATCCCGGCCCTGATCTGCTGCTTGCCCCCGACGACCCGGCCGCGCACGAAGTCGGCGACGACCTTCACCTCGGGCGCGGACTCGGCGGCGGAACCCCGGTAGGTCTCGGACGAGGCCGATCCTGACGACCCGCCGCAGCAGCCCCACTTGTAGTCCCAGTTCCGGTTGAGGTCCGTGCCGACGTACGACGAGCCGGAGTTGGGCTGCCGGTTCTTCCGCCAGGACCGGTAGGACCCGGTGGCGATGTCGTACTCGCCGCCGTCCGGGTTCAGGTCCGGGACGATCCATATCTCCCGGCTGTCGACGATGTTCGTGATCCGGGAGTCGGTCCCGTACCCCGCGCCGAGTTCGCGCAGCAGATACAGCGCCATCTCCACGGTCAGATGCTCGCGCGCATGCTGATGGAAGGTGAACAGCACCTCGGGCTCGTCCTCGTCGCTGCCGACGTTGTCACTGACCTTGACGGCGACGATGTCCCGCCCCTGGTACGACTTCCCGATCACCCGCTTGCTCATGATGTCGGGGTGGGCGGCGAGCCGCTGGTCGATCTCGGCGTTGGCCTCGGCGTAGTTGTGGTACTTCGAGTCGGCGGTCGGGAAGTCGAACAGCCGCGCCCCGGACCGCGCCGGCGCGGCCCCCAGCGGACTGACGCTGTACCCGAGCCGGCGCAGCTTCCGGATCTGGTCCGCGCGCCCGGAGACGACGACGGTCTCCTCATCGGCCTCGTCCACGGTGACCCCGGTCGCCTGAATGGCCGTACGGGTCACGGGAGTCGTGCGCTGGTGGATCTCGTACTGCCGGATGTCGTCGCCGGAGGGCGCGACCTTGCGGACACTGTCGGCACTGGCCTGGGTGGCGGTCGCCGAGACGGGGGCGGCGAGGGCGAGGGCCAGCAGCGCGCCGAGCCCGGCGATACGTCTGCCGCCGCGCGGCCCTGAGCCGCGGGTGCGAAGTCGCATGAACTCTCCTTGAGGTGGAGGTGGGGGTGTTTCAGTGCGACGTGCGGCGCTCCATCATCCGTGAGTGTCATGGTCATATCAAGCACTGGCAACGGCTCGGCTGAAACTCACCGACCGGCCTCTTCGAACGCCCAGGGGCAGGATCCGCGTCAGCCCACCACGCTGTGGAAGAGCGCGGGGTGCTGTGGGCCGCCGTAGCCGCCGGCGGCATCACTCCGGCTTGGTGGAGCGAGTCTCCTTGAGGCCCTGAACGAAGGAAGCGAACGCGGCGACCGGGAAGGTGAGGGTGGCTCCGGCGGGGGCCTTGGAGTCGCGGACGGCTATGTGGGTGTCCAGGTCCGCGATCTCGACGCAGTCGTTGCCCTCGCCTCCGCCGGAGAAGGACGACTTCTTCCACGAGGTGGGGGTGCTCATGCCGGTCCTCACAGCTCCTTCGCCAACTGGTGAATGAGGTCACGCGACCGCTCCGGGGACAGCGCCTCTTCCTTCACCTTACGGAAGAGCTTTCGAAAGTGCTCCAGTTGGGCTTCGGAGTCGACGAAGGCCGTGCCATGCGGAGCGTCGCGCACGACGGTGTCCAGCCGGGGGACCGCTCCGCCCAGGTGGACCATGGTGCTGCCCCCGCCGGCGAAGTCGTCCAGGGCGAAGGGGACGACCCGAACGGTGACGTGGTCGGCTTCGGCCAGTTCCAGGATGCGGTTCAGCTGATCCCGGGAGGTTGCGCGCCCGCCCACCTTGATGCGGAGCGCCGCTTCATGGATCACGGTCTCGTAGGGGATGGGGTCGGGGCCGTCGATGACGACCCTCCGTTTCATCCGGTGCTCCACACGGAGGTCCACCTCGCTCGCCGGGAACTCGGGGTTCATGTAGGCGAAGAGGGCTCTGGCGTACGCCTCCGTCTGGAAGAGCCCAGGTACGTGGATGACCGCCACGTCATGGCGGAACGTCGCGTGATGGTCCAGTTCGGCGAGGTCCTGGTAGGCGGCGGGGAGGACGCCGCGGTACTGCTCCCACCAGCCTCGCGTCCGGTCGGTCGCCATGGCCGCCAGGGCATCGATCAATGCTTCGTCGGCGCAGGCGTAGTTGGCGGCCAGTCGACGCACGCGCTGCTCGCTCACCCCTGCGATCCCGGACTCGATCTGACTCATCTGCACGGAGTTCACCCCGAGCAGACCGCCCGCCTCGGTGGCTTTGAGCCCGGCAGCTTCGCGCAGTCTCCGGAGTTCGGTCCCCAGGCGTGCCTGGCGTGCTGTGGGGTGCCGTCGTGCTGGCACGGCGTCCTTCCTTCCTCAACGGCCATGATGAGGCGACTCGTTCGGGTGTCAGGCTACGCGACCCAGTTGCAGCGAATGAAATTTATGACCTACCGTCGGTGACGTAGCGCACACACAGCGGAAGCGCACCGCTCTGTCCTGCCGTGACGGCTGCGGCAATGCCACCGCACACGAAATCCCTTGTATCCCGCCGGAGTTGATGACGCATGCCCGAAACCTGGGACTACACCCTCTACATCCCCAACGACCTCAGAGCCGTCACCGTCTGCCGCCGCACCCTGCGCCTGATCCTCACCCTGCACGGCCTGATCGGCCTGGTCGACACCGCCGAACTGCTGGCGACGGAGCTGGTCTCCAACGCCGTACGGCACACGAAGGGGCCGGCCGCGCTGAGGGTTCGCCGCACCCGGGAGGGGGTGGTGTGGATCGGGGCGTGGGACACGGACCCCGAGCCGCCCCCTCCGCCCCGGCCGCTGGAGCAGGTCGCCGACCTGGAGGACGGGCGGGGTCTGGGGCTGGTGAGGGCCTGCGCGGACTACTGGGGCTGGCAGCCGTCGGCGCGGTTCGGGGACCGGGGCAAGTTCGTGTGGTGCGAACTCGCGGCGGCCTAGCTCGTTGATCACGTCGTACGAAAGGAGAGCTGATGGTCGGCTCGTCGCACGAGGCGCTGCACCGGATCTTCCAGAAGGACCCGGCGCTGCTGACGCGGGCGTTACAGCGGGTGCTGCACGTGCCGTTTCCCGAGTCGAGGGAGATCGCGGCGCTGAACGTGGACCTCACCGAGATCGAACCGGTCGAGCGGCGCGTGGATACGCTGTTGCGGGCGGAGACGGACGCGGGGACCTATCTCCTCGTGGCGGAGTCGCAGGGAAGGTGGACGAGCGGAAGCGGGGCAGTTGGCCGTACTACCTCTCCTACCTGTACGAGAAGTACCGCTGCGAGCCGGTGCTCATCGTCATCACCCAGAGCAGCTCGACGGCGAAGTGGGCGTCGCGTCCGATCCGGCTCGGTTTCCCGGGCTGGCACTCGCTGACGGTGCGTCCGCTGGTGCTGGGTCCGGACAACGTGCCGGTGATCGCGGACGAGCGGCAGGCCGAGCGGGACGTACCTCTTGCGGTGCTGTCGGCGATGACACACGGGCGTGGCCCGCAGGCTCCGGCCATACTGGAATCCCTGGCCACCGCCCTGCGGACCATCGATGCCGACAGTGCCGCAGTCTTCGTGCAGTTCGTCGACTCCTGCCTGGCCGACCCCCAGGCGAAGCAGATGTGGAGGGACCTGATGACGGCGATCCAGTACTTCTGGCGACACCCGCTGGCCGAGCAGGTGCGTGAGGAAGGCCGAGAGCAGGGCCGCGCCGAGGCCAAGGCCGAGATGGTTCTCCAGGTTCTGGAATGGCGCGGCATTTTCGTGCCGGACGCCGTACGTGAGCGGGTGAGCGCCTGTACGGACCTCGACCAGCTGGAGACCTGGGCCCAGCGAGCCGTACACGCAACGGACGCGGCGGAGCTGTTCGCCGGGGAGTGAATGAGTGGCCGTTGGGCCGCTCGCCGCTTGTCCAGCGGTTGGTTTCGGCCAGTTCCAGGATGTGGTTCAGCTGATCCCGGGACGCGCCCGCTCACCATGATACGGAGCGCCGCTTCATGGCTCACTCTCGTACGGGATGGGGTCGGGGCCGTCGATGACGACTCTCCATTTCATCCGGTGCTCCACACGGAGGTGCTCCCAGCAGCCTCGCCTTCGGCCGGTCGCCATGGCCGGCGCGGCCTGCGCTGGGAGCCCTTGGGTCAGTTCGCCGGGAGGGGGGATCTCCTGGAGCCTCCGGATGATCAAACCAAAATCCGAAAGTGCCTTGAGGTAGAAGTCCTGGCCCTGGGTGGGATGGAGTGCACCATATCTGCAAAAGCGGGACTTGGGAGTCCTTGCGCCTAGTGCAAACTCCGGCGTGGTAGCAGTGCCCACTTCCGTCTTGTCCTGTCGAGCGTCCACTCGACTGGGTGGGAATCCCTCTCACGGCATCCTCGATGTACGCTGCGATACCTTCACGGGGGGCACGCGTAGCGCCACCCCATGTATGGAACCTGCTGATAGCCGTACACCTCGTTGTATTTCGTGGGTAATCTGCACCAGGCAAGTTCTCGAAACCGACTGAGAGTCTGCATGGCTTCCGTGCGAGTCGGCGCCACTATGCAGAAGACAGAATTTTCCTTTTCTCTGTTTCGTAAGCTTCGAGGGCTTCAGGAAGGCGATCGTAGTAAGCTTCCCAGAATCCTGGACGACTCCATGGCTCCGGGCCAAGTGTGAAGGAGCCTGAGTCATACTGGAAGTAGCGCCAGGAAGGCGGGATGAGAGGAGAGGTCACCGTAAAAGCCCTGCCGTCGAACAGCGCAGGATCTTCTCCCTCGATGAATTCCAAGCGGAACAGTGCGCTCTTGTCGTGCGGCGCGAACACTTCGAGCACTGTGTATTCCCTGCCGTCCCTGAGGGCGTCAATGCCTTGAAGGTTTGGGATACCCATAGCTCTTTCTGACGCGAACTGAACACGCATCACGTCACCTCCTGTTCATGACGACCTTGTAGTCGTAGTTCAGTACTCTCCCTGTCGCGAGATTGTAGTAGAAATGTACTTGGAAATCGCCATAGGGTGAGTGGTGTGTTCTTGTGGAGTACTTCCCCCAGTCGCTTAGACTACTTCCGTCGCTAACCATGAGATCGCGAACTATCTGATTGTCGAGTTGCTCTCCAGGTATGGCAACGCGCGACTCCATGATCGCCTGAGGAGTGAGCAATCCACTTTCAGTAAATAGAGAATCGGCCGACTCTCGGCGTAACTGATCTGCCAGTCGCTCGCCGCCGGCTGATCCGGATATGAAGTTTTCGTTGGCTGCCTTTCCCTCCTTCCCCGTGGTGTTCAGGCATCTCGGAGCAAGGCCCAGAGGGTCGGTCCACGTGAGCGGGTTATGGACGTAGGTGATGGAGTTTGGGGCAGCTGTGAGCCCCAATGGGTCGGCCGTGAGGTAACGGGCAGTCTCGGGGTCGTAATGGCGGAAGTAGTTGTAGTGGAGGCCTGTTTCCGGGTCGTAGTACTGGCCTGGGAAGCGTAGGGGCGTGTAGGTGGTGCTGTTTGCGGACCACGCCGTCGTTCCCCACAGGGTGCTTCGGGTACGCCAGGCGATGTCGCCCTGCTCGTCGATGAGTTCACTGGGTGTGCCGACCAGGTCGGTGACGATGGCGAAGAAGCGGGAGTCGATCTCCTCCTGTGGGGCGTCGGCTGGGGTGATGCGTTCTGTTTGGGCCAGGGGGCGCAGGCCCTGGTGGTGCCAGGTGAGGGTGACCGGGTTGGGGAGGTCAAGAGATGCCGTTGTCTGTTCACAGAGGGTGGTGCCGTCCCAGGTGAAGTCCACCCTCTCCAGCACCGTTTCGCCGTCGTCCGCCAGGCGTAGTTTCGCCGTGCGCCGACCCAGAGGGTCGTACGTGTAGCGCCAGCGGGTGCCGTCGGGGGTCACCACCGAGGTCAGGCGGTCCTCGGCGTCCCATTCGTAGCGCCAGGTGTCCGGCTTCCTCGACAGGCGGGTCTTCTGGCGGAGGGTGATGCGGCCCAGGGCGTCGTGTTCGTAGCGGACGTTGCCGGCTCGGGTGATGCGGGTGCCCACGTAGGAGCGTGGGCCCGTTGCCTCGATGCCTGGGTGGTCCGACGGCCAGGACGCCTGGGTCTGGTTGCCTGCCTCGTCGTAGGCGTACCGCTCCGTCCACCCCGCCGCGTGGACCGCAGTCACCCTGCCCGTCGCGTCCAGGTCGAAGCGGCGGGAGCCGGACAGGTGGTCGTCGATACCGATGACGTTGCCGTCGGCGCGGTAGGTGTACGTCCGGTGCTGGACTGTGCGGCCCTCAGTGCCCGTCACCGACTGGGTCGTCAGACGGCCGAGGGTGTCGAAGGTGTGCTCCAACGCGACCGTTCCGCCGATGTGACGGGTGAGTTCGCGGCCCGCGTCGTCGTACGTGAAGTCGATCGCACGACCCGATGCCACCATGCCCGTGCGGCGGCCTGCCGCGTCGTACGACCACGTCGTCTCCGCCCCGGTCGGTGTCGTGCGGCCCGTGCGGCGGCCGAGGGCGTCGTAGGTGTACGTCAGCGTGCGGCCGTTGACCGTTTCCGAGTGGAGGCGGCCGTAGCGGTCGCGGAGGAGGGTCAGGGTGGTGCCGTCCGGGCCGGTTGCCTGGGCCAGTTGGTCGGTCAGGTCGTAGGCGTAGGTCGTGACCTGGCCCGCGGCGTCCTTGCGGAGCACCTGGCCGAGTTCGTTGCGCTCGAAGGACACCACCTCGCCGAGGGCGTTCCTCCGGGAGGTCAGGCGGCTCGCCGCGTCGTACGCGTAAGTCAGCGTGCGGTCGTCGAAGTCCGTCTCCGTCACCAGGCGGCCGGCCGCGTCGTACTCGTACGTCCACGTCAGGCCCTGCGGGTTGGTTACCTTGGTCAGGCGGAGTTCGGTGTCGTGGGCGAACTCGTAGCGGACTCCGTCCGGGCCCGTCCGTGCGGTCAGCAGGTCGAAGTGGGTGTACTCGAAGCGGGAGACACCGCCGAGCGGGTCGGTGTGGCTGGTGCAGTTGCCTTCGCCGTCGTACGTCCACGTCTCCGTCGTGCCGTCGGGGGCCGTGCGGCGGGTCAGGTGGCCCTCGATCGACCATTCCAGCAGCGTCGTCGCGCCGGTCGGGTCCGTGATGGCGACGGGACGGCCGAGAGCGTTCCGTTCGTATCGTGTGGTCGCGCCCAGCGGATCCGTCACCTCGACCGGCAGGCCCGCGCGGTCGCAGACGACCGTGGTCGTGTGGCCCAGCGGGTCGGTCACGGACCTCAGGTGGCCGGCCTCCGTGTACGCGAAGTGCGTCGTCCGGCCCGCAGGATCCGTCACCGAGGTGCGGTTGCCCCGCTCGTCGTAGGTCTGGCGGAGCACCGTGCCGTCCTGGTTCACCACCTTCACCGGCAGGCCCAGGTCGTTGTATTCAGCCTTCGCCTCGCGGCCGTCCGGGCGCACGACCCGCATGAGGCTGCCGGCCGCGTCGTACTCGAACGTCGTCGTGTGGCCCAGTGGGTCCGTCGTGGACAGCAGGCGGTGGTAGCGGTCCCGGTGGTAGCGGGTTGTCGCGCCCAGGGCGTCGATCTCAGCGACCACCTGCCAGGCCTCGTTGACCAGGTAGCGGCGAGCGTGGCCCTCGCCCGTCGTCGCCGTCGTGGTCCGCAGGCCCGCTTCCGGGTCCGGGTCCCCGTACGTCAGGCGCAGGGCCATGTGGCCGGCCGTGCCGCCCTCCGCTATGCAGCGGTCTTGGTCGTCGTACTCGTACGTGTAGCTGCGGTCGTTCGTGTCCGTCCAGGACGTGACCCGGCCCGCCTCGTCGTACGTGAAGCGAAGCGGCCGGCCGGAGGAGTTGATGACCTCCGTGAGATCGCCGTCCCTGTATGCGAAGCGTTTCAGCTCCTCGCCGGTCGCAGCCAGGTGGTATGCCGTGACGTGACCCGAGTGCGTTGTGATGCGGATGCCTTGGCCGGCGCTCGAGAAGACGCCCAGCGGGGTGCCCTCGGTGTCGTATTCGAAGGTGATCCAGTTGCCGTTGCGGTCGTCTATCCGTTCCAGGACCGCCAGGCCCGCGCCACGGTCGGCGAAGTGCCACGTGCGGTGAGTGCGCGGGTCCGCGATCGTGTAGCCGCCGTCCACCCGGTCCAGCGGGAGGCGGGGGCCGTGGCTCGCCACGGTGGGCAGGCCGGGCGCCGGGTGGGGGTACGACAGGAGCAGGCCGTCCTCCGTGACGAAGACGACTCCCTCCGCGTCGATCTCCAGGCGCTGGTCCAGGGTGGAGGACCAGGACGGGCCGAACCAGCGGCCGAGGTGGTAGCCGGACTCCACCCGACGCTTGAGGATCAGGGGGAGTATGCCGGGGAGGGCGACGTCCGTCTGCGGCAGGTACATCTTGCCGGTGGCGAGGTCGATGGGGTCGGTGCCGCCGCTGTGCACCGAGTCGCTTTCACGGGACGGCTGGTGCGGGTCCTCGCTCACCCGTCCCCGAGCCGAGGTTCCGGCGTCCTCCGCGCCTTCCTCCACCGCGTTCCGGGCGGTCTTGCGCAAGCCCTGCTCCGCGATCCCTTCCACGCCTTCCTTCAGCGCGAGCCGCATCCCGCCCCGCGCGAGCCCCGCGCCCTTCGTACCGATCATTTCCGGGACCATGCGGCCGAAGAACTCGGACGGGTCCTTCTTGACGCCGTCGACGGCGGCCTGGACGGCCCGTTCGGGGTGCGCGGTGGTGGAGACCAGGCCGGAGAGCGTCATGCTGACGTTCTGCAGGTAGGCGGCGGGGTGGGTGAGGTTGTAGGGGTCGACGGGGTTCAGGCCGCGGACGAAGGTGACCAGGCCGGCCGTGCCCTTGAGGACGCCTCCGGTGAAGTGGGTGAGTTCGGTGGTGGTGGCCTTGAAGTTGTCGGTGAGGTCGTTGCCCAGGCGCTCCGGGGGCGGGGGCTCGGCGGGCGCGTGGGCGAGTGCCTCCTTGACCTTGCCCTGTGCCTCGGAGGCGGCGGTGTTCCGCTGCTTGCGGGCCTGGGCGAGCTTGTGGACGGCGGCTTCGACGTCGGCCTTGCCCGGGTCGTGAAAGGGGCCGGGCTTCGGACCCGGGTCCTGGTCCGCCTTGATTTTGGCGTTGTAGGCGTCGACCTTCTTGTTGTATGCGTCGACCGCGTCCTGGGACGCCTTCATGCCCTTCTTGTAGAGGGTGATGGCCTCCTTCGCCTGGCCCTGCGCCCACGTGACGGTGTCCGCGTACGACTCCAGGGCAGCCGCCGCCGTCTTGCAGGCCTCGGCCGCCTGCGTCCACTTCGCGGGGTGGACGCCGAACTTCTGGCGGAACGCGTCACCGCCCTCGCCCTTCCAGCCGGAGGAGTCGACCTTCTTCAGACCCTGACCGACCTTGTCGAACGCGCCGTGGAAGTCCCGCAGGTGCTTGGCGCTCTCGCGGATCTTGGCCGGTTTGCCGTGGACGAGTTCGTCGGCCTCCTCGCTCTGGCCGAGCTGCTGTTCTCCAGGGGTGGCGCCCAGGTCGGAGGCGAGGTCGTCGCCCCAGTCCTCGACGGCGTCCGCCCAGTCGTGCGCCCCGACGTAGTCCAGGCCGTCGCCCAGCTTGTTCGTGGCGTAGTCGACGCCCTCGCCGAGTTTCTTCTTGCCCTCGTCGTAGAGGTGTTCGCCGTAGTCGAGGCCCTTGTTGAGGCCGTCACCGATGTCACCGAGGATGCCCATCAGTTGCCACCGTGCTCCTGCTCGGTGGTCCGGGCGCGGGCCTCGGGGGAGGGGCCGAAGGTGTCGTCGAGGTACTTGGCGTACTCGGCGTCCGTCATGCCGAAGGTGTCGGCGCCCGGGCTCAGCGGTCCCAGCACCTGTGAGGTCGCCATGTCACGGCCGGCGTCCTTCCAGCCCTGCTTGCTGTTGGCCCAGGCCTGCTCGAAGGACTCCTTGCTGTAGTCCACATCACCGCCGTACGCGCCGGACGTGGCGATCTCGCCGTAGCCCATCTTCTCGACGTCCTCCTCGGAGGCGTACGGGTTGCCGATGGCCGCGTTCTCGACGACCTTGAGGGTGCCCCCGACGTACTGGTCGGTCTCGTAGTACGTGCCCGCCGCCAGGCCCGCCTTCTGGGCGAACCCGTTGCCCTCGTTGATCAGCGACCGCACACCCCACCCCCAGCGCTCGCAGAACGACCTGAACTCGCCCGTGAGCCCCTCGTGGCCCAGCTCAAGGCCGGACAGCGCGATGTCACCGAACCCCCGCCCGGCCCCGGCCTCGCCGACCATGCCGAGTTCCCTCAGCTCGCCCAGCGCCTCGGTCAGTCCCTTGGCGATCAGACCCAGCCCGTCCGTCGCCAGGTCCTTGCCGCCATCGGTCACTTCATGTCCCCCGTCTCCGCCTCGACGTCGACCGCCGCCCCGTCCGGCACGACGCCGCGCACCGGCGGGAACAGCGCGCCCTCGCCCTCACTCCCCACGTCCAGGGCCACCCCGCACGGCACCCCCACGGCAGGGACCGCCGCGTCCAGCAGGCGCGCCCCGAGCCACCGCTGGTACGCCCACTGCCGGTCGTCCTCACCCCGCGCGAGGGCGAAGCGGGCCAGCGCATGCTCGTTCGAGAAGGCATAGATCCAGCGGACGCCGCCGAAGTCGGCCGCCAGGGGGGCGTCATCCTCGTCCACCGGCACCAGCACAGCGCTACGCCGGAACTCGCCCAGCAGAACTGCGAACTCATGGCGCCGGCGCTCAGCGGCCTTCGCGGCATCGGTGAAGGTCGCCGCATGCTCGGGCAAAGTGGTGCCCTCGAATGTCTCGGGTCCGGTCGGGTCCCGCTGGTCGGTGTGGGCCAGGTCAACGTAGTCGTTCAGCCGTGACCTGGGTGTTCGTGCCACCGAGTCGGCGTCGCCCCCGTGTTCAGCCATGCATCAGATCATCACATCGGCGCCTTGGCGACTGCAACGCGGTACACGCCCAGCCGCTCGGATATGGCCGAACCCCGTCGCCGCACACGACAGCGCCCGGAGCCGCGAAGGCACCGGGCGCTGCAGGTCAGCAGGCGCTGTGGGTCAGCGGGCGCTCAGGTCATGGCAGGGCGTGCACATGCGCCCCCACCGCGTTCGACCACGCGTTGCCCGACGTCGCGTCCCAGTTCGTGGACCAGGTCATCGCGCCGCGCAGGGCGGGGTAGGTCCTGGACGGCTTGAAGGTGCCGCAGCCGGTGCCCTTGGCCAGGCAGTCCAGGGCGTTGTTCACGACCGTGGGGGAGACGTAGCCGCTGCCTGCGGCGCTCGTGGAGGCCGGGAGGCCGAGGCCCACCTGGGACGGGGAGAGGCCGCCCTCCAGCTGGATGCAGGCGAGCGCGGTGAGGAAGTCCACCGAGCCCTGGCTGTACACCTTGCCGTCGCAGCCCAGCATGGAACCGCTGTTGTAGTACTGCATGTTGACGACCGTGAGGATGTCCTTGATGTTCAGGGCCGTCTGGAAGTAGGAGTTCGACGTCGACTGCATGTCGATCGTCTGCGGGGCCATCGTGATGACCAGGGAGGAGCCGGCCTTCGACGACAACGCACGCAGCGCCTGTGTCATGTACGTCGCGTTGAGACCGTTCTCCAGGTCGATGTCGACGCCGTCGAAGCCGTACGTCTGCATCAGGGAGTAGACGGAGTTGGCGAAGTTCGCCGCCGACGCCCCGTCGTTGACCGACACCGTGCCGTTCTGGCCGCCGATCGAGATGATGACCTTCTTGCCGGCCGCCTGCTTGGCCTTGATGTCCGCCTTGAACTGGTCGACGGTGTAGCCGCCGAGGCCGGCCGAGTCCAGGTTGAAGGCCACCGCGCCCGGCGTCGAGGTCGCGTCCGCGAAGGCCACCGCGATGATGTCGTAGGCGGAGGGGACGTCGGACAGCTTCTGGACCCTGGCGCCGTTGTTGAAGTTCTGCCAGTAGCCCGTCACGGCGTGCTTGGGCAGCGCGCCGCCTCCGCCGCCCGTGCCGGAGGACGTCGTCGCCGACACCGACGCCGACTTCGCCGACTCGCCCGCCGCGTTGGTCGCCGTCACCTGGAAGGAGTACGACGTCGAGGCCGCGAGGCCGGTCACGGTCGCCGACGTGCCGGTCACCGCCGTCACCTTCGTACCGTCGCGGTAGACGTTGTAGCCCGCCGCGCCCGACACCGCGGACCAGGAGAGGGAGACGGACGAGGCGGTCGTACCGGAGACCGTCAGGCCGGCCGGGGCGGCGGGGACGGTCGGGGCCGGGTCGCCGCCTCCGCCGCCGTCGGGGCCGTACACCGAGACGTCGTCGGCGTAGTAGGCGGCCTGGCCGTACCAGCCGTGGGTGTACACCGTGACGGAGGTGGTGGAGGAGCCCGTGGTGAACGTCGTCGACAGCTGCTTCCAGCTCGTCGTGTCCGGGGTCCACGTCGAGACGTCCGTCGTTCCCGTGCCCGTCACGCCCAGGTAGGAGTAGCCGCCCTGGACCCACGCGCTCAGCGTGTACGTGGAGTTCGGCTTGACCGCCACCGACTGGGTGCAGCGGGCGTTGTCCTGCCCGGCCGGGGTCGCCTTCAGGGCGGAAGTGCCCCCGTGCACCGGGGAGGTAACCGCCGTGCCGCTGCCGGCCGTGCAGGTCCAGTTGGTCAGGCCCGACTCGAAGCCCGCGTTCTTGACGTTGTTGACGTCCGCGGCGGACGCGGGGGAGGCCGCGGCGAGGCCCGCGACCGAGAGGGCGAGGGCGGTGGCGGCGGACCACGTGGCGAGTCGCCGGCCGCGGGGTCTGGGTATGCCTGGTGCGCGCTCCACTGGAGCCTCCGGGTGGGGGAGTTCGACGGGGAGGTGGTGAGACGGTGGCCACCGCTGGCCTACAAGTTGGTCCAGACCAATCCGGGTGTCAAGAGGTCCAGACCAAAACCGTCTCCGCTCGGCGACGCAACCTGTCCTGTTTTGGCGGGACTTGCTCCGAGAGAGTTCCACGCGAGCTTCACAAACGCTGTTCTCCCGTCATACGGCCGTGGATACAGTGCTCACGTAGTCACGCAATGAAGTCGTTCTGGCGCACTGGAGTGACACCGGTGGGCCGGCGGGTGGGAAGAGCGGGGAGCTGCGCGTGCCAACTGCCATTGCCGTGACCAGTGCCGACATGGCGCTGCCGGCGCAGGACGAACGAACCATGCCCGCCGTCGTGCTGCGCGACCTCGACCGGCGGCCACTGGACCAGGCCCTCGCCGAGGTGCACGCCCTGACCGAGCAGTACGGGTACCTGGTCGTCCTGTGCTCACCGGCCACCCCCGAGCCCGTCGTACGACGGCTGTACACCCTGCGCTCGCTGCTGGAGAGCGACCGCATCGCCTTCTTCCGGCCCGAACTGCCGCCCCTCGCCGTCGCCGTCCTGGCCCGCCAGCTGCGCCAGCTCGCCTCCTGCGATCTGAGCCCGGGCGTGCTGGCCTCCGCCGGGCGGCTGCTCACCCACTACCTCCACGCCGGCGCCGTCCTCGGCTCCGTCGCCAAGCTGGACCGCGTCCCGGTGGGGCTCAAGGCGCACGCCAAGTCCTGGGTGCCGGGCAACCAGTTCGCGGTCCTCGCCCACCCCGAGCCGCAGCTCGTGCGGATCGGTCCCGGGGCCGTGCTGAAGGGGCCCGAGTTCAACACCTGGCTGCTCGTCGCCAAGGGGCAGTTGCAGAGCGACTGGGCCGCGGGCCTCGGCACGGCATGGAAGGTGCACGGCCTGCGCGAGACCCCGCTGCCCGCCGAGTCCCCGGTGTGGTGGGGCACCGGCCGGATGATCGAGTTCTGCAGCTACCTCGCCGATCTGTCGGTCCTCTACCAGCTGGTCACGTCCGTGCGGCAGACCAGCTGCCACTGGTGCGGCCTCGACGTCATCGGCGACCGATGCGTCTTCTGCTCCGCCACCCCGCCCGTCCACGAACCACCCGCGCCCCGCGCCCTGGAACAACGCACGCCCGCCTGACCGGCCCGACAGCCGTGACGCGCACGCCCGCCCGACCGGCCCCCACCCGTAGCCCGCCCGACCGGCCCGCCCCGACACCGACCCCCGTGATGCGCCCGACCGGCCCGCCCGACACCGGCACTCACATCCCGTTCGACCGGCCCGACACAGACACTCACATCCCGCTCGACCGATTCCCCCAATGAGGTTGCACGGTTCATGAACTCCCGTCAGCGCCGCGGCGTGATACTCCTGATCCTGTCGGTCCTGTGCGCTCTCGGCGCGTTCGCCGGCGTGCTGTCCGTCGTCCGCGACGTGAATGCGAAGGTCGGCCCCGAGGTCACCGCCTACCGGGTCAGGTCCGACGTGAAGCCGTACACCGCGCTGAACACGGACCAGTTCCAGAAGATCGAGATGCCCGAGCGGTGGCTGTCCGGCAACGCCGTCACCGACCTCCGCCAGATCCGGGGCAAGATCGCCGTGACCACCCTGCGGGCCGGCTCCCTCCTCCAGACCGACATGATCGTCGACCAGCCCGCCCTCCAGCCCGGACAGCAGGAGGTCGCCATCATGATCGACGCCGCGACCGGCGTCGCCGGCAAGATCACGCCCGGCTCGCGCGTCAACGTCTATGCCACCTTCGAGGGGAAGAAGGAAGGCGACCCCGACCAGTCGAAGATCATCGTGACCAACGCCCGTGTCCTCGACGTCGGTCACATCACCGCCCTCGATCCCGAACGCAGCAAGAACCAGCAGCAGCCCACCGAGGCCGTCCCCATCACCTTCGCGCTGTCCACCCTCGACGCCCAGCGCATCACCTACGCCGAGTCCTTCGCCCAGCGCGTCCGGCTCGCGCTGGTGGCGCCCGGCAGCGAGACCGGCGTCCCCGACAAGGACCGCACCTACGAACTCGCGACGGACAAGTGAGAGGCGGCCATGCCCACCAGGATCCTCCCGGCCGGCGCGGACCCGGACGCCGTCCGCTCCCTCACCACCCTGCTCAGCCAGCTCCCCGACGCCGAACCGCAGCCGCCGGCGACCGACTCCACCCAGCTGGTCGACAGCCTCGCCCGGCTCGCCGCCGAGTCGATCGACGAACTCCCGGAAGTGGTCGTCGTCCATGAACGCATCGGCCCGATCCCGGCCCTGGAGCTGATCCGCGAGGTCGCCCTGCGCTTCCCGGCCGTCGGCGTCATCCTCGTCACCACCGACGCGAGCCCCGGCCTGTTCGCCGCCGCCATGGACTCCGGCGCCCGCGGCCTGGTCGCGCTGCCGCTGTCGTACGAGGAACTCGCCGGCCGCGTCCAGGCCGTCGCCCAGTGGTCGACCGGCGTACGGCGGCACCTCGGCCACGGCGCCGAGGTGTTCGGCGGCGTCGGCGGCACCGTCGTCACCGTCAGCGGCGCCAAGGGCGGCACCGGCGCCACCCTGGCCGCGATCCAGCTGGCCCTCGCCGCCCAGGCCTCCGGCCGCGCCACCGCCCTGGTCGACCTCGACCTCCAGACCGGTGACATCGCCTCCTACCTGGACATCCAGTTCCGCCGGTCCGTGGTCGACCTGGCCGCCATCAGCGACATCTCGCCCCGCGTCCTCGCCGACGCCGTCTTCCGCCACGACACCGGCCTCGCCCTGCTCCTCGCGCCCGGCGAGGGCGAACGCGGTGAGGAGGTCACCGACCGCGCCGCCCGGCAGATCGTCAGCGCCCTGCGCTCCCGTTACGAGGTCGTCGTCGTCGACTGCGGCTCCCAGCTCAGCGGGGCGGGAGCCGCGGCCGTCGAGATGGCCGACACCGCCCTGCTGGTCACCACCCCGGACGTCATCGCCGTACGCGCAGCCAAGCGGACGGTACGGATGTGGGACCGGCTCCAGATCCGCAAGGCCGAGGAGACGACGGTGGTCGTCAACCGGCATTCGCGGCATACGGAGATCCAGCCCGCCCTGGTGCAGCGCATCACCGGTACGGCCCTCGCCCGCACCGCCGTCCCCGCCAACTTCAAGGAACTGCAAGGGGTCGTGGACGCCGGCCGGGTCCATGAGCTGGACGGCAAGAGCACGGTGAAGCAGGCCCTGTGGGCGCTCGCGGGGGAGCTGGGGCTGGTGAAGGCGGCCGAGGGCGCCTCGCATCGCGGGAGCGGACGGGCGCGCGGCGACCGGGGATCGGTGAGCTTTCGGCGGCGGAAGGAGTGAGGGCGCGGTGAGACGACGGCCGGGTGGGGATCGGGGGCAGGTCAGCATCGAGTTCCTGGGCATGGCCCCGCTGATCATCCTGACGCTGGTGCTCATGTGGCAGGCCGTACTCGTGGGATACGCCTACACGCTCGCGGGGAATGCTGCCGACGAGGGGGTGCGAGCGGGGACGGCGGCGCCTCGGGGGGAGCGGTTCGGCGTGTGCCGGCAGGCGGCCCTGCAGCATCTGTCAGGGGCGTGGCGAGGGGGAGCCAGCGTGGACCAGTGCGGCGGGACCGGTTACGTGACCGCGGACGTGTCGCTGAAGGTCCCCGTTCTCTTTCCGGGCTCGATCGACTTCCCGGTCACGGTGCACGGCCACGCCGGTGCCGTCGAGGAGGTGAAGCGCTGAGATGACGTACCGCCGCGGACGTGACGGGGGACAGGTCGCCATCGAGTACCTCGGGTTCATCCCGATCCTGCTGATCGTGGGGCTGGCCGGGTTCCAGATCGGCGCGGTCGCCTACGCCGCCGAGCAGGCCGGTACGGCGGCCCGCGCGGGCGCGCGGGCGGCGTCCCTCCAGCAGCCGTACCAGCAGGCCTGCGCGGACGCGGTGAGCGGCGGCATGCAGGTGAGCTGTTCCGCCGCCGAGGGAGACGGCTCGGTCACCGTGACCGCCACCGTCCGCATCCCCAAGATCGTCTGGAGCCTCGGCGACGCCACCAAGACCGCCACCATGCCGCTCGACCACTGACCAGGACCGAGGAGCTGCGGACCATGAGCCTGCGGGCACGTATCAACACTCCGGAGGAGCACGGCAGCCGAGGCGAGGACGGGCACCTGGTCGCCTCCTACCGGGCCAAGCTGCTGGAGGAGATCGACCTCGCGGAGATGAGTTCGCTGGCCGCCGCCGAACGCCGGGCGCGGCTGGAGCGGGTGCTCGGGCACATCATCAGCCGCGAGGGCCCGGTGCTGTCGACGGTGGAGCGCTCCCAGCTGATCCGCCGGGTCGTGGACGAGGCACTGGGCCTCGGCATCCTCGAACCGCTCCTGGAGGACGCGTCGATCACCGAGATCATGGTGAACGGCCCCGACGCGATCTTCGTCGAACGCGGCGGCCGCGTCGAGCAGTTGCCGCTCCGGTTCGCCTCCGCCGACCAGCTGATGCAGACCATCGAGCGGATCGTCTCCACGGTCAACCGCAGAGTCGACGAGTCGAACCCGATGGTGGACGCCCGCCTCCCCTCCGGTGAGCGCGTCAACGTCATCATCCCGCCGCTGTCCCTGACCGGCCCCATCCTGACCATCCGCCGCTTCCCGCGCTCCTTCACCCTGCAGGAGCTGATCGGATTCGGATCGCTCGACGAGCACATGGTCTATCTGCTGGCGGGCCTGGTGCAGGCCAAGTTCAACATCATCGTCTCCGGCGCGACCGGCACCGGCAAGACGACCCTGCTGAACGCCCTCTCCGGGCTGATCCCGTCCCACGAACGCATCATCACCATCGAGGACTCAGCCGAACTCCAGCTCCAGCAGACGCACGTGGTCCGCCTGGAGTCGCGCCCGCCGAACGTGGAGGGCAAGGGGCAGATCACCATCCGCGACCTGGTCCGCAACTCCCTGCGGATGCGCCCCGACCGGATCGTGGTCGGTGAGGTCCGCGGCGGCGAGTCCCTCGACATGCTGCAGGCCATGTCCACCGGCCACGACGGCTCCCTCGCCACCGTGCACGCCAACAGCGCCGAGGACGCCCTCACCCGGCTGCAGACCCTCGCCTCCATGTCCGACGTCGAGGTCCCCTTCGTGGCGTTGCACGACCAGATCAACAGCGCGGTCGACGTCATCGTCCAGCTGACCCGGTTCGCCGACGGCGCCCGCCGCATCACCGAGATCGCCCTGCTCGACAGCCACGGCGGGGAACCGTACCGGCTGGCGACCGTGGCCCGCTTCGACGCCCGGCCCATGACCGCGGACGGCCGCGTGTACGGCACCTTCCAGTACTTCCCGCTGCCCCGCCGTACCGCCGACCGCCTCTACATGGCGAGCCAGCCCGTCCCGCAGGCCTTCGGCGTCGCCCACTCCGCGGACCAGCTCGCCACCCGAGAAGCCAGGTAGGCCACCCCATGGAACTGCACACCCTCGTCCAGCTCACCACCGGCGTGACGCTGCTGACCTGCGTCCTGGCGGTGGCCGGCCTGCACGCCTACGCCGCGGGCCGGGCCCAGCGCGCCGCCCTCGTCGACCGGCTCGCGCACACCGGGCCGCCCCCGGCGACCGGCCGCAGGCGCCGCTTCCGCGACCTCGACCGGCGGCTGCGCCGTACCCGCCCGGGCCGCCGGCTCGAACTCCGGCTGGCGACGACGGGCCTGGACGTCACGCCGGGCGAGTTCTTCGTCTACATGCTCGTCGCGGTCGCCGCGCTCTGGCTGATCGGCCAGGCCACCCTGGCCCCCTTCTTCGGCCCCCTCGCGGGTCTGCTGGGCGTCTGGGCGGCGGTCCAGTTCCTCAACTGGCAGCGGCAGAAGCGCATCGAACGCTTCATCAACCAACTCCCCGAACTCGCCCGCATCCTGGCCAACGCCACCCAGGCCGGCCTCGCCCTGCGCACCGCCATCGGCATGGCCGCCGAGGAACTGGAGGCCCCGGCCGGAGAGGAACTGGCGAAGGTCGCCGACCAGCTGGCCATCGGCCACTCCCTGGAGGACGCGCTCGGTGAACTCGCCGACCGCCTCCCGTCCCGCGAACTGGTCGTCCTGGTCACCACCCTCGTCCTGTCGAACAGAGCGGGCGGCCAAGTGGTGTCCGCGCTGCGCAACCTGACCGAGACCCTGGAGGAACGCAAGGAGACCCGGCGCGAGATCCGCACCCAGCTCTCCCAGGTGACCATGACCTCGTACGCCGTTCCCGTCCTCGGTGTCGGCGCCCTGTTCCTGATGAACGGTGTCAAGGACGGCGCCCTGGAACGCATGACCGGCTCGCCGGTCGGCCAGGCCTGCGTGATCATCGCGTTCGCCATGTACGCCGTCGGTTTCGTCCTCATCCGGCGCCTGAGCCGGATCGACGTGTGAGGAGGGCCGGACTCCATGGGTTTCCTGCTCGCACTGCTGATGGGCCTGAGCGTCTGGGGCGTCTTCACCGGCATCCGCATGTACCGCGCCGACGCCAAGCTCCCCGGCGACCTCGCCGTGGCCCTGGAGGTCGGCGCCACCCGCACCGGCGCGGTGGGCTCGGTGATCGACCGCATGGGCATGCGCTACGCGCCGGCCGTCCTGCGCCTGATGGGCCCCCGCCTGGTCGCCAAGTACCGCCGCAAGATCGACCTCGCGGGCAACCCCGGCGGCCTGACCATCGACCGCTACGCGGCCCGCCGCGCGGTCTACGGCGCACTGGGCGGCGTGGGCTTCCTGGTCTTCCTGCTCCGCGGCCAGTGGTTGGTGGCCCTGCTCCTGCTGCTCTTCGGCGCGTTCTGGACGGAGGTCGGCCTCTGGTCGGCGATCCGCGTCCGCAAGGACGTCATCGAGCGCACGCTGCCCGACTTCCTGGACGTGCTGGCGGTCGTCGTCAGCGCGGGCCTCGGCTTCCGCCAGGCCCTGGACCGGGTCGCCTCCCGCTACGAGGGCCCGTGGGCCGACGAACTCCGCATCACCCTCCGCCAGATGGACCTCGGCATGAGCCGCCGCCAGGCCTTCGCGGAACTACGCCGCCGCAACGACTCCGAACAGGTGGCCATGTTCGTCACGGCACTGCAGCAGGGCGAGGAACTGGGCGCCCCGATCGTGGACACCCTGGTCTCCCTGGCCAAGGACATGCGCCGCACCGACGCCCAGAACGCCCGCCGCAAGGCCGCCCGCGCGGTGCCCAAGGCTACGCTGATGATCACCACGTTCATGGTCCCGGCGACGATGCTCCTCCTGGGCGCGGGCCTGCTGCTGGGCTCCGGCGTGGACTTCGGTTCGCTCACGGGGGAGTGAGACGGCCATGACGGTGACAGGGCTGACGGGACGCGGGGGCCGCGTCGCAGGAGCGCCCTCAGCGCAGTGGCTGAGGCGGGGCACCGGCTGGTTCGCTCGCCCGGGCCGAGCGGGTGGGACTGACGGAGCGGGGCCGCCGGTCGAGGGTGGCGTGGACCGTAGGGCGCCTGCGGCCGGGGCCGGGGCGGACCGCGCGGTGCCGCCGAGCGAGCCGTCCGAGAAGATCCAGGTCCGTGCACTGCAGGCGATGTGCCGGCAGGTCTTCGGCTTCCGGCTCGCCATGATCGCCCTGGCCGCCCCCGCCGCCCTGCTCAACGCCGCCCCCGGCCTGGGCGCCCGCCTGGTCGGCGCGGCCGTGGTCGTCACCTTCATGGTGTCCTACGCCCTCTTCCGCGACTGGGAACGCTTCGGCCCGCTCCTCCTGCGCCACCCCAGCCTCCTGGCAGCCGACACCCTGTTCGGTTCCCTTCTGCTGATCTCGGCGGGCCCGGACACCACCCTCGCCTACGTCAGCGTCTGCACCCCGCTCCTGGCGGGCCTGGTCTACAGCTGGCGCGGCGCGGCCTGCTTCGCCTCCCTGCAGTCCCTGATCCTGCTCCTCGTCCACGCCACCCTGAAGGCCGACCGGCACGCGCCTGTCGCCGAGGCCCTGCTCCTGCCCGGCCTGTGCGTCATCGCCGGCGCCATGGGCTCGACCCTGCGCAACCTGATGCTCCGCTTCGGCGCCGCGACCCAGGCCCTGACGACGGTGCAGGCGCGCCTCGCGGCGGCGGAGGCGGTGAGCGCGGAACGCGCCCGGCTGGCACGCGAGATGCACGACTCCGTGGCCAAGACCCTGTACGGCGTGGCCCTCGCCGCGGACGGCCTGGCGGCGACCGCCTCCGCCGACGCACCCGATCCCGCCCGTATAAGGCAGCAGGCGGAGCTGGTGTCCCGCTCGGCGCGCAGAGCGGCGACGGAGTCACGAGAACTGCTGACCGACCTGCGCCGGGAGCGGCCGGCCGGCCCGGAGGAGCCAACGGCCTGGCAGGAACTGGCCTGCACCACCCGCGACTTCACAGCCAGAACCGGCTTGCCGGTCACCTGCCACCGGCCGGACCCCGACCCCGCCGCCCTCCCTCCGCTGCCTGCCCCCCTGACCCGCCACCTCCTGGCCATCACCGCGGAGGCGCTGGAGAACGCCCACCGCCACGCCTCCGCGACCCATGTGGACGTACGCGTCTCGGTCCACGGCGGCCTGCTCCGCCTCACCATCCACGACGACGGCACCGGCCTGCCGCCCGGCACCACGCTCGAGCGCCTGCGCACCTCGGGCCACTTCGGCCTCCTCGGCATGGTCGAACGAGCAGCACAGGCGGGCGCCCGCATCCGCATCGGCCGGGGAAACCACGCACGAGGAACAGAGGTGCGGGTGGAACTCCCCGTCCCCGCCAGCCCTGTGGACCCGTCCCCCGGAACACCTGAGAGGAGGCACCGATGACGCGGCACGCCCACCCCCGGCCCGACTTCCCGCCGCCCACGCCCGCTGCCCCACCCCTGCGGCTGCTGGTCGCCGACGACAACCCCGTGGTCCGCGCGGGCCTGACCGCGCTGCTCTCGGGCCGTGCGGACACCACCGTGGTGGCGGAGGCGACGGACGGCCGCGAAGCCTACGAGGCGGCACTCCAGCACCGGCCCGACGTCATCCTCCTCGACGTCCGCATGCCGGGGGTCGACGGAATCTCGGCATTGCCGCACCTGGTGCGGCTCGCCCCCGTCATGATGCTCACCTACAGCCACGAGGCGGAGACCGTGCGGGAGGCGCTGCGGCTGGGGGCGGGGGGATACCTGGTGCACGGCGAGTTCACGACGGAGCAGTTGGTGCGGGCGGTACGGGACGTACGAGAAGGGCGGCCGCATGTGACACCGGGGGCGGCGAGGGCGTTACTGACCGAGCTGCTAGCGAGTGCACCTGCACACGGCCCCGGTCAACTGACCGCGATTTGCGGCGAGATACCCACTCATCCTCTTTCGCGATTGCAACCATCTGTGGGACAGTCGTTCCGGTCGCGGTTCCGGCTGAGCACGAGGGAGGCGGAGATCATGGACCTCATCGCGTCCGGCATGACCAACCAGCAGATCGCCGCCGCCTGCTTCATCAGCGAGAAAACGGTCAAGAACCACATCAACCGCATCTTCGCCAAGCTCCACACCACGACCAGGTCCCAGGCAGCCGCCAAGTGGCTGGGGGTGGCCTGACATGCCGACACGCACCAGCAGCGACGACCCCCGATGGGCCCGGGGTTGGGCCCTGGGGCCCTTCGGCGGGGGGTGGGTGGGGTCCTACGTTTGCGGGATCCGAAGCGAAGCCGGAGGGGAGCACCATGAGCGACTGGATGATGAAGTTGATGGTGGCCATGCAGCGTCGCAGCGACGACAAGGGGCAGACCGCCGTCGAGTACCTCGGGATCATCGCGGTGGTTGTGGCGATCGTGCTGGCGATCACGGGTACGAACATCGGCCAGACGATCCTCAACAAGATTCAGGAGAAGATCAACGAAATCACCTGATGCGTTCGCGTGGGCATGACGACGCGGGGCAGGCCTTCCCCATCTACATCACGGTGGTGGCAGGCCTGCTCTTTCTTGCTTTCGCCTACTTGGCGGTCGGTCAAGCTTCAGTGAACCGGAGCGGCGCGCAGACCGCGGCCGACGCGGCAGCACTGGCGGCAGCCCAGGACGAACGGAATCAGCTGGCGGGTCTGTGGTTGGACGACGTGCAGGACCCCACCAAGTGGCAGGACATCTTCCATGGGAAAGCGGAAGTAGCGGATTCGTGCTGGCGTGCCGGACAGCTTGCAGCCCAGAACGACGCCCGCCTGGACAGTTGCCATCCGCTCTCACCCCTGAGGTTCAAGACGGAAGTGACAACCAATAAATCGGTCGGTGCCTCCGTCGTACCCAACACTGAGAGCATCCAGTCGGCGGCTTCTGCCATTGCCGAGATCAAGCCGCTGTGTACGTTCGACCCCCCGGGCGAGGACGCCGAAGCCGACGTGCTGCCCAAGCTCAACTGCGACGGCAAGGTCTGGGAGCTGGACCCTGATGACCAAGCAAGGCTACCCAAGCCCGAGGATCTCTTCGACGTCCACCTGGCCGATTGACAACTGAACCATGAGTGAAAAGGGGAGCGGAGCCATGAGGTTCACTGCGAAGGTCCAGACTGGGATGGTCGCATTGACCCTTGCGGTCGGCATGGTCGTCGGCGTGGCGGGCTGCGGTGGGAGCGATGACGACGGCAAGCGGCCGGAGACCTCCACGCCCGCCTCCAGCAACGGTGGACCGAACCCGAGTACTCAAGAGGGCCAGTCGGAGCAGCCGTTGGCGGAACTCAAGGGAACCAGCGGGCTGATTCTCCAGATCACTTCCGCCCAACGGGATTCCGGTGGATTCGTCACCGTGAACGGCAACTTGAAGAACGACGCGGCTAAGTCGGTCGTCGTTCCTGCTCAGACAAGTGGCGACGAAACGGAGGTCGTCAAGCACGGCCCCTCCCTGGGCGGCGCCACTCTCGTCGACTCCAAGAGCAAGAAGCGTTACTACGTACTGCGTGATACAGAAGGCCGCCCCCTCACCACGACAGGGCTCGGCACACTCCAGGCGGGTCAGTCCCTGCCGGTGTTCATGCAGTTCCCCTCCCCACCCGGGAACACCACCGAGGTGACCCTCCAACTACCCACGTTCTCCAGCGCCGGCATCCAGATCTCCGGGTGAGGCTCAAGTGACCACCACGCCCCGTCTCACCGGCACCCTCGCGGCCGCCCTCCTGTTCATCGCCGGTCTGCACGGCGCCCCCGCGGCCCGGGCCGACGACACGGACCCCAGTGAACCCCCCGGCACCGAACCCTCCGCCACCGCGCCGGTGAAGGTGGACCCCACCGACCCGGATCTGAAGCTGCCCGAGGGTGCCACCCTGGCGGAGCCGAAGGTGCTGGACATCAAGTCGGTCGTGGAGGACCAGAGCGGGGACGAGCGCAGGGAGGACACCAACGCCGACGTGACCTTCGCCCTGCAGGCCGAGGTGCTGTTCGACAAGGACAGCGCCAAGCTCAGCGCGGAGGCGAAGGCCCGTATCGCGGTCATCGCCGAGGAGATCAAGAAGCAGAACTCGGCCAGGGTCCGCGTCTTCGGCTTCACCGACAACCTCGGCTCCTCCGCCCACGGCGACACCCTGTCCAAGCAGCGCGCCAACGCGGTCCAGGCCGTCCTGGACCAGGACCTGAACGACCCCGGCGTCACCTTCGAGGTCCGCGGCTACGGCGAGCAGTACCCGATCGCCGACAACTCCACCGAGGCGGGACGGAAGAAGAACCGCCGGGTGGAGGTGTCCTTCCCCCGGACCCAGGAGTGAGACGGAGCCCGAGCGGCCGGCCCCGTGCCCGTTCTCAAGCCGGCCCCTCCACCCGTACCTCCACCTCCACCCCCACCCGAACCCCCCACCCCGCCATCGCCCCCGCCTCCGCCTCCAGCACGTGGCGGGCCCGCAGTCGGGGCAGGCCCAGTCGGCCCGGTTTCATCGTGCGGACGGCGACGACGGTCAGCCGGCGGTCCAGGTAGGCGACGTCGATCGGTATCCGCATCCGGAAGGTATGCACTCCGCTCGCCGGTGACAGCAGCATCGCCCCGTCGATCGAGTCCCGGCCCAGCAGCCCTTTCGTCCGCGCCCGGTAGGACGTCGAGATCTCCAGGGGGACGGTCACGACCGCCGCGTCTTCGGAGGATCCCCGCACGATCAGCTCGCCTCGTCCGTCCCGCCGGCGCCCTCGCCACCCCATCCCCGTCCTCCCTCTCCGCCGGAAGCCGTCGACGGCCAACGCACCGAACCCGTAAACAGGTTGTTCTCCTCCCTTCCTCCCCACTAGGAAGGGCGACATGACTCGACTCGGTGCAGTGTTCCGCCCCCAGCTTCCTCCCGAGCGGCTGCGGGCCGTCGCCCGGGCCGCGGACGACGCGGGGCTCGAAGAGCTGTGGCTGTGGGAGGACTGCTTCCGGGAGGGCGGCATCTCGACGGCCGCCGCGGCGCTCGCCTGGACGGAGCGGGTGCGGGTCGGTGTCGGGCTGCTGCCCGTCCCCCTCAGGAACGTGGCCCTCACCGCGATGGAGGCCGCGTCCCTGCACCGGATGTTCCCCGGCCGCGCGACCCTGGTCGTCGGACACGGCGTGCAGGACTGGATGGGACAGGTCGGCGCCCGCGCCGCCTCCCCGCTGACCCTCCTGGGTGAGCATCTGGACGCCCTGCGCGCGCTGTTGCGCGGGGACCGGCTCAGCGTCCGGGGCCGATACGTGACCCTGGACGACGTCGCGCTCGACTGGCCACCGCGTCACGCGGAGGAGGCGGGCGCCGTGGACGTGCTCGCCGGTGCCACCGGGCCCCGGACGCTGCGCCTCTCCGGCGCCAAGGCCGACGGCACCGTCCTCACCGCCTCCACCTCGCCGGACGGCGTGCGCCGGGCCAGGCAGCTCATCGACGAAGGGCGGCGGGAGGCGGGCCGCAGTGAGCCGCACACGGTGGTCGTGTACCTGCTCGCCGCGACCGGGCCCGGCGCCGAGGCCCGGCTGCGCGCCGAACTGGACGCCGAAGGGCTGCAGTCGGTGCCGGACCTCGGGGTCGCCGGGGACGCGGGTGCCGTGGCCGAGGCCGTGCGACGGCTGGTCGAGGCGGGTGCGGACACCGTCGTCCTCCAGCCGACCGGGGACGAGCCCGACCCGGAGGGCTTCGTGCGTTTCACCGCGGAGGAAGTACGGCCTCTGGTGCCGTAGCGGTCGCGTTCGAGCCGGAGCCGTTGTCAGTGCCGGCTGCCACACTTCTCCGCATGACCGATGGGGCGCAGGGCAGGGGCGGCGAGCGGGGCGGGCGCCGCGACATGACGGTGGAGGGCGGGCCGCACGAGGTGCGGCTGCGGGCCGTGGTCGAGGCCGACCTCGAGTTCTTCGTCGCCTACGAGCACGATCCGGAGGCCGTCCGGCGGTCGAGGTTCACCCCCCGGCCGCGGGATGTCTTCCTCAGGCACTGGCGGGAGCGCGTGCTCGGCGATCCCGACTGCCTCGTGCGGACGGTCACCTTCGACGGGGAGGTGGCCGGGAGCGTCGTCTCCTGGACGGAGGGGCAGCGGCGGTTCGTCGGGTACTGGCTGGGGCGGCCGTACTGGGGACGCGGCATCGGCAGCCGCGCCGTGGGCCTCTTCCTGGAGCTGGAGCGGGTACGTCCTCTGTACGCCGACCCCTTCGCCGGCAACACCGCCTCCGTCCGCCTGCTGGAAAGACACCGCTTCGCACGCGCCGGCACCGTCCGGCACGGGGAGGACGAACACCTCCTTCTCGTCCTCGGCGAGGCGTCCGGCGAGAGCGGACAGGCAAGCGGAGGGGCGAACGGACAGGGAAGCGGGTGATGACGGCTCGTGCCGGCCGGTGCGCGCCCCCGTCACCCGTCTGCCCCTGCCGCGGCCGGCGGATCGTCGCCGGTCGCCCCGTCGATCAGCTCGCGCAGGATGTCCACGTGCCCGGCGTGCCGCACGGCCCGGCGAAGCAAGTCGTCATGCGGGCGGAAACTGCCAGGACCCGCTGACGACGCCCTGCGATCATGCCTGTCATGACAGCGAACCGAACCTTCGAAGACCTGGTGGCGGAGGGTGCGGCGGTGCCCACCGAAGGGTGGGACTTCTCGTGGTTCGAGGGGCGGGCCACCGAGGCGCGGCCTTCCTGGGGGTACGCCCGATCGGCGGGGGAGCGGCTGGCCGGTGCCGGGGCCGTGCTGGACGTCCAGACCGGCGGTGGGGAGGTGCTGGCTCACGCGCTGGGCGGGGCGGAGCCGGCCCGGCCGCTGTCGGTCGCCGCCACGGAGGGGTGGCCGCCGAACGTCGCCAAGGCCACGGCGCTGCTGCGGCCCCGCGGTGTGGTGGTCGTCGCCGCCCCGGACGACGCGCCGCTGCCGTTCGCCGACGGGGCGTTCGACCTGGTGCTCAGCCGGCATCCGGTGCGCCCGTACTGGGACGAGATCGCCCGGGTGCTGCGGCCGGGCGGCACGTATTTCGCGCAGCACGTCGGGCCGGCCAGCGTCTTCGAGCTGGTCGAGTACTTCCTCGGACCGCTGCCGGACGAGGCGCGCGGCGGCCGGGATCCCGGGCGTGAGCGGGCCGACGCCGAGGCGGCGGGCCTGGAGGTGGTGGATCTGCGGGCGGAGCGGCTGCGGATGGAGTTTTACGACGTCGGCGCGGTCGTCCACTTCCTGCGCAAGGTCGTCTGGATGGTCCCCGGCTTCACGGTCGAGGCGTACGAGCCCCGGCTCCGCGCGCTGCACGAGCGGATCGAGAAGGAGGGCCCGTTCGTGGCGCACAGCAGCCGCCACCTCTTCGACGCCCGCAAGCCGGACCGCTGACCGACCGGGCGAACCGGGAGGAAGCGACCCCTGTTCAGCCGTCGTTCCCCCGCGGTTTCCACATTGTTATCGGGTCCGGTTCACATCCGTCTCACAGGTCACGTAAGTTCAGACCAAGGTAATTCGCGTCAGCGAAGCTGCGCGGGCGGCACCGCGCGGTGGAGGGGGCTGCGCGGTGTCGCGAAACCGGATGATCCACCCCGCGCCGCGTGGTGAAGGCGTCAAGTCGCCGTTCGCGGGTGGAGTAGCCCGTCGGGGGGACCCCGGGACAACTCGCCTATGTGTTCCTAAGGTGGCGCAAAGTCTTCGGATCTGTTCATATCCGGCCGGATTTCCCTGGGAATCGGCTGTGAATCGGCCATGAAACGCCCCTGAATCCAACGTTCCGCCCCCATCGTGGCGTCGCCGGGCGATTCCGGAGAGTAGTTGTGCCGCGCCGATGCACCCACGATCCCTTACGAAGGGTTATGGTGGAAACCCCCCCCTCGGGCCGGTCCGTCTCCCCCCCACGGACCGGCCCGTTTTTCATGGCGAACGTCCGGGCGCGGGGAAAGCGTCCCTGCCGAGGGGCGCGGGGAACCGCGCGACCGGCCCCGGCGGACCCGCCCCCGGCGACGCAGCCGCACCCGCCCCACACCCCAGCCCTGGGACCGGGACCAAGCCTCCCGCAGCGGTAGGCTCAAGGGCTCCGGCACCTATCCCCCGCGCCAACCCCCGGAGGCCACGTGAACCTGCGCGACAAGCTGCGCGGCCTGCTCGTCAGGCTCTACGCACGCCGGGTGGAAGGTCACCTGGACCACGCTCAGGTGCCCAAGCACATCGGCGTCATCATGGACGGCAACCGCCGCTGGGCGAAGGCGTCCGGCTCCACCACCGTCCACGGCCACCGGGCCGGTGCCGAGAAGATCGAGGAATTCCTCGGCTGGTGCACCGAGACCGACGTCGAGGTCGTCACCCTGTGGCTGCTGTCCACGGACAACTTCGAGCGCCCGCAGGAGGAGCTGGTCCCCCTGCTCGGCATCGTCGAGGACGTCGTCCGCACCCTCGGAGCCGACGGCCGCTGGCGTGTGCACCACGTCGGCGCGCGCGACCTGCTGCCCGCGCAGTTGCAGACGGCACTGAAGGAGGCCGAGGAGGCCACCGCCCACATCGACGGGATACTCGTCAACGTGGCCATCGGTTACGGCGGCCGCCAGGAGATCGCCGACGCCGTGCGCTCCATGCTGTTCGACGCCCACGACAAGGGCGTGTCGATGGAGGAGCTCGCCGAGTCCGTCGACATCGACATGATCGGCCGTCACCTCTACACCGGCGACCAGCCCGACCCGGACCTGGTGATCCGCACCAGCGGCGAACAGCGATTGTCCGGATTCATGCTCTGGCAGACCGCGCACTCCGAGTACTACTTCTGCGAGGTCTTCTGGCCGGCCTTCCGCAAGGTGGACTTCCTGCGTGCCCTGCGCGACTACGCCGCACGCCACCGCCGCTTCGGCGGCTGAACCGCACACCACACCGCCCCGTCGCGCCCGGCGACGGGGCGGTTTCCGTATACCCGGATTCGGGCGGAAGTAACAAGGAGTTCACCGGTGCGCTGTGGGCTGCTTCTGCATGGCGGCGCATCTTGGAGGGCATAAGCCAAGCAGGTCGACGCCCGAACCACGGGTGTCGGATCTCAGCGGGCGGCTCGGGGCCGTCCGCCCGGGAGGCCCCTTGCACCAGCCCGACCGTGCGGTCACCGCACGGAAGCAGCCGCGGAGGGCCGGTGTCCGGCCCGCCCTGCGCGGGGGCCTGGCGCCGGCCGCAATGCCCCCACCCTCCCGGCCCGGCTTCCACTTCGTCGCTCCCCGACCTCATCCGAGGGGGTACGTCCTTCCGTGGTGACCAGCACAAAGCGCCACAAGCCAGACCGGCGCACCTATGTTCTCGACACCAGCGTCCTGCTGGCCGACCCGAACGCCCTGACCCGCTTCGACGAGCACGAGGTCGTGCTCCCCATCGTCGTGGTCACGGAACTGGAGGCCAAGCGGCACCATCCGGAACTCGGCTACTTCGCCCGCCAGGCCCTGCGCCTGCTGGACGACTACCGCGTGCGGAACGGTCGCCTCGACGCCCCCATCCCGATCGGGGAACTCGGCGGAACGGTCCGTGTCGAGCTCAATCACTCGGACCCCAGCGTGCTGCCCACCGGCTACCGCCTGGGGGACAACGACTCCCGCATCCTCGCGGTGGCCCGCAATCTGCAGGCCGAGGGGTTCGACGTCACCGTGGTGTCGAAGGACCTGCCCCTGAGGATCAAGGCCTCGTCCGTGGGCCTGCTGGCCGAGGAGTACCGGGCCGAACTGGCCATCACGGAGAACTCCGGCTGGACCGGAATGTCCGAACTGACGCTCTCCGGCGAGCAGGTGGACATCCTCTTCGAGGAAGGGCACGTATACGTCCCGGAGGCCTCCGACCTCCCCGTGCACACCGGCCTGACCATCCAGTCCGAGCGCGGTAAGGCGCTCGGCCGGATCACCGCCGAGGGCAACGTCCGTCTGGTGCGCGGCGACCGGGAGGCGTTCGGCATCAAGGGCCGCAGCGCCGAACAGCGCATCGCGCTCGACCTGCTGCTCGACCCGGAGGTCGGCATCGTCTCGATGGGCGGCCGGGCCGGCACCGGCAAGTCGGCACTGGCGCTGTGCGCGGGCCTGGAGGCGGTACTGGAGCGCCGCCAGCACCAGAAGGTGATGGTCTTCCGTCCGCTGTACGCGGTCGGCGGCCAGGAGTTGGGCTATCTGCCGGGCACCGAGGCGGAGAAGATGAGCCCGTGGGCACAGGCCGTCTTCGACACGCTCTCGGCCGTCACCAGCCGCGAGGTCATCGAGGAGGTCACCGCGCGCGGGATGCTGGAGGTACTCCCGCTCACGCACATCCGCGGCCGCTCGCTGCACGACGCATTCGTGATCGTGGACGAGGCGCAGTCCCTCGAACGGAATGTCCTGCTGACCGTTCTGTCCCGGATCGGCGCCAACTCGCGGGTCGTGCTGACCCATGACGTGGCGCAGCGGGACAATCTGCGCGTGGGTCGCTACGACGGTGTGGTCGCCGTCGTGGAGAAGCTGAAGGGGCATCCGCTCTTCGCGCACGTCACGCTGACCAGGTCCGAGAGGTCCCAGATCGCCGCCCTTGTGACCGAAATGCTCGAAGAGGGCCACATCTAAGGGGATCCAAGCGGATATCCGAGCGCGTCATAGGGCGCCGTCCGGCAAAGGCACAGGAGCCTAGCCGGACGGCGCCTTCGCGTGTGGCGGTTTCCTGAAATCACCAGGGCGAAACCGGGTGTGAGCTTTCACACGCAACTCGGAATTGCCACTCGCCGTCCGGTTACGGCAGAGTCTCAGTCCTGTCAGGCCCCGCATACGGCACACGTGTACCCCCAGCGGTACCGCACCGCAGCAGCACCATCAACTCCATAGCGCCGCCGTATGCCGCCCGAGCACCACGCGGCGCTCCCCGCAAGGGAGTTGCCCACCGGGTCCGTGCCTCCCGTGACCCCGCAGTTGGGAGGCCAGTGCCAGGGGCACGATTGCGTCCGCCAGGGTCACCGAAGCGGGCGATGCTGGAAGGAAACCGTGTGAGCCGGATTTCGGTCCGGGGATTCGCAGTGGCCTCGGCCACCGCGGTCACCGCCGTCGGAAGCGTTGTCGGTGTTGCCTCGGGCAGCGTCGCGCAGAACAACAACGACGCCGAGGCGACGGCAGCCGACACCACGCTCCTCGCGGACATACCCGCGGGTCAGCAGGCCCAGGTGCAGACCGCGTCCCTGACGCAGCAGGCCGACGCACAGGCCATCGCCGCGGACGCGAGCGCCAAGAAGGACGCCGAGGAAGCGGCCCGCAAGGCCGCCGCCGAGACGGCGATCGCGAAGAAGGACGCTGCCGAGAAGGCGGCCAAGGCCGCCAAGGAGCGTGCCGAGGCCAAGGCCGCGGCCAGCCGCGACGACATCCGTGACTCCTCGAGCTTCCCGGTCCAGGGCAGCTACACCGTGGCGCAGATCCAGGCGATGGCCCGTCAGATGGTGAGTGCGGGCCAGTTCCAGTGCTTCAGCAACATCGTGGACCACGAGTCCAGCTGGAACTACCGTGCGGTCAACGCCTCCTCCGGTGCGTACGGTCTCTTCCAGGCACTGCCCGGCTCCAAGATGGCCTCCGCCGGTGCCGACTGGCAGACCAACCCGGCCACCCAGATCAAGTGGGGCCTCAGCTACATGAACGGCCGCTACGGCAGCGCCTGCCAGGCCTGGTCGTTCTGGCAGGCCAACCACTGGTACTAGACGCTCCGCCGGGTCCGGCCGACGGGGCACGTGCCGGCCGGATGTGGCCGGTCGCGCAGTTCCGCGTGGCCCCTCGGGGCGCGTTCAGTGGGCTTTCTCAACCTCGCGCAGCCCCTCCCCGTCCTCTGGGGAGGGGCTTTCGCCCTGTACCGTCGTGTCCGAACGACTCCAGGGGGGAGTGGTGGCGTGCACCCGGGGACGCGGGGGAAGAGGACGGATCATGTCGCGAGTGCCAGGGTGGCTCGGCCGGCTCGGAGCCGGCCTCACCGAGATGAGCGAGCGCCTGAACGAACGCCGCGCCGAGGTGGCGAAGGAGCGTGCCGAGGCCGAACCGGCCGACGCGCCCCCTGCCGCCGCCCCGGCACCACCCGCCCGCCGGCCCGCGCCGCCGGCCGGTCCCCGTCCCGACCCCGCCGAGGCCGTGCCCTGGGGTGTCCGGGTCGCGGCCGAGGCCGGCTGGCGCCTGCTGGTCCTCGCCGGCACCGTGTGGGTGCTGATGCGGGTCATCAGCGCTGTCCAGCTGGTGGTGTTCGCCTTCGTCATCGCCCTGCTGGTCACCGCGCTGCTGCAGCCGACGGTCGCCCGGCTCACCCGGCGCGGGGTGCCGCGCGGCCCGGCCACCGCGCTCACCGCCATCAGCGGCTTCGTCGTCATCGGCCTGATGGGCTGGTTCGTGACCTGGCAGGTCATGGAGAACATCGACACGCTCTCCAACCAGATCCAGAACGGCATCGACGACCTGCGCAACTGGCTGCTGAAGAGCCCCTTCCACGTCACCGACAAGCAGATCAACCAGATCGCCAAGAACCTCCGCGAGGCGATCGGCGCCAACGCCGACCAGATAACGTCCGCGGGCCTGGAGGGCGTTCAGGTCATCGTCGAGGCCCTCACCGGCATCCTGCTGGTGTTCTTCTCGACGCTGTTCCTGCTCTACGACGGCGAGCGCATCTGGCAGTGGTTCCTGAAGCTGGTGCCGTCCGCCGCCCGCCCGGGCGTGGCCGGCGCCGGTCCGCGGGCCTGGCGCACCCTGACCGCCTACGTCCGCGGCACGGTCCTGGTGGCCCTCATCGACGCGATCTTCATCGGTATCGGCATCTACTTCCTCGACGTGCCGATGGCCGTCCCGCTGGCCGTCTTCATCTTCCTGTTCTCCTTCATCCCGCTGGTCGGTGCGGTCGCCTCCGGCGCGCTGGCGGTGATCGTGGCGCTGGTCACCCAGGGCGTCTTCACGGCGGTCATGACCCTGGCGGTCGTCCTCGCGGTCCAGCAGATCGAGGGCCACGTCCTGCAGCCGTTCATCCTGGGCCGGGCCGTCCGCGTCCACCCGCTGGCGGTCGTGCTGACGGTGGCGACCGGCGGCATGGTGGCCGGCATCGGCGGCGCGGTGGTGGCCGTACCGCTGGTGGCGGTGACGAACACGGTGGTGGGGTACCTGCGGCAGTACTCGCTGGAGGTCCAGGTGCAGGACGCGCCTGCCGAGCCCGCGCAGGAGGCCGGGGAGGAGAACGCGGAAGACCCCGCCCACCAAGAGTGAGCGGGGTCCTCGTCGTCCGGCTTACTCAGCCAGCACGGCCTCGGCGTCCAGCGTGACGCCCACGGCCTGAACCACGGACGCGATCTTGAACGCCTCCTGGATCACCTCGCGCTCCACGCCGGCCTTGCGCAGCACCTGCTCGTGCGAGTCCAGGCACATGCCACAGCCGTTGATCGCGGAGACCGCGAAGGACCACAGCTCGAAGTCGACCTTCTCCACACCCGGGTTGCCGATGACGTTCATCCGCAGACCCGCGCGCAGGGTGCCGTACTCGTGGTCGGACAGCAGGTGGCGGGTGCGGTAGAAGACGTTGTTCATCGCCATCACCGCGGCGGCGGCCTTCGCGGCCGTGTACGCCTCCGGCGTCAGGTTCGCCTTCGCCTCCGGCTCCAGCTCACGCAGCACGATCGGGGAACGGGAGGCGATGGCGGTCGCCAGCACCGTGCCCCACAGCTGCTGCGCCGGCAGCTCCGAATTGCCGATGACCGAGCCCAGGTTGAGCTTCAGGTCCTTGGCGTAGTCCGGGACGCGGGACTTCAGGGAGTCGAGCGACATGGGTCACTCACCAGCCAGCAGCGCGACCGGGTCGAGGGTCTCCTCGCCCTTGTTCCAGTTGCACGGGCACAGCTCGTCGGTCTGCAGGGCGTCCAGGACCCGCAGGACCTCCTTGGGGTTACGGCCCACGGAACCGGCGGTGACCATGGTGAACTGGATCTCACGGTTCGGGTCGACGATGAAGACGGCGCGCTGCGCGAAGCCGTCCTCGCCCTCGATGCCGAGGTCGCGCATCAGCTCGTGCTTGGAGTCGGCCATCATCGGGAAGGGCAGGTCGGTCAGGTCCGGGTGGTCCTTGCGCCAGGCGTGGTGGACGAACTCGGAGTCTCCGGAGAAGCCGAGGATCTGGGCGTCGCGGTCGGCGAACTCGTCGTTCAGCTTCCCGAACGCGGCGATCTCGGTCGGGCAGACGAAGGTGAAGTCCTTCGGCCATGCGAACACGACCAGCCACTTGCCCTCGTAGGACTTGTGGTGGATCTGCTCGAACTCCTTGCCCTTCTCCAGCGAGACGCAGGCGGTCAGTTCGAACTCGGGGAACTTGTCACCGACAGTGAGCACACGCTCTCCTTGCAGCGAAGAAACGCCCCTTGTGAGGGTGTTTCCCATGGGGTTGGACGTTGTCGATGTTGGCACAGGGTGCATTGATTCGGGAAATAGCTACACTCGGTCAAGTTGATCGGAGGTATTTATCAGTGACTATGAGCAACGGCAAGCGGAGGCAGCCGACCCTCGCACAGCTGCGTGCCTTCGCCGCCGTGGCCGAGCACCTGCACTTCCGGGACGCGGCGGCAGCCATCGGGATGAGCCAGCCCGCCCTGTCCGGAGCGGTCTCGGCGCTGGAGGAGACCCTCGGGGTGACCCTCCTCGAGCGTACGACCCGCAAGGTGCTGCTCTCGCCCGCGGGGGAGCGGCTCGCCGTACGGGCGAAGGCGGTGCTGGAGGCGGTGGGCGCGCTGCTGGAGGAGGCCGAGGCGGTTCGCGCGCCCTTCACCGGGGTGCTGCGGCTCGGGGTCATCCCGACCGTCGCGCCGTATCTGCTGCCCACCGTGCTGCGGCTGGTGCACGAGCGGTACCCGCACCTCGACCTGCAGGTGCACGAGGAGCAGACCGCCAACCTGATCGACGGTCTGCACTCCGGCCGGCTCGACCTGCTGCTGCTCGCCGTGCCGCTGGGCGTCCCGGGAGTGGTCGAACTGCCCCTGTTCGACGAGGACTTCGTGCTCGTCACCCCGCTCGACCACTGGCTCGGCGGCCGTGAGGGCATCCCGCGCGAAGCCCTGAAGGAACTCAACCTGCTGCTCCTCGACGAGGGCCACTGCCTGCGCGACCAGGCCCTGGACATCTGCCGGGAGGCCGGCCGCGAGGACGCGCCGGTCACGACGACGGCCGCCGGTCTGTCCACCCTGGTCCAGCTCGTCGCGGGCGGTCTCGGCTGCACCCTGCTCCCGCGCACCGCGCTGAAGCTGGAGACGACCCGCAGCAGCCGGCTCCTCACGGGTTCCTTCGCCGAGCCCGCACCCAGCCGCCGGATCGCCCTGGCGATGCGGGCGGGGGCGGCGCGCGGCGCGGAGTACGAGGAACTGGCGGCCGCCCTGCGCGAGGCCATGCGCCCGCTGCCGGTCCGGGTGCTGGAGCAGGACGCGTGAAGGGCCCCTCCGGGCAGGAGGGGCCCTTGGCGCAGCGCGCCGCTACTCCGTGCGCAGCCCCTCCGGGCGCATCAGCCGCAGCAGCGGCGGCAGGCTCAGCAGGGTGACGGCGAGGACCACCGCGGCGCCGGCGCCGGTCATCGACAGCACGCTCGCCCAGTCGACGCTCACCGGGGTGGCCGCCATCTTCAGCAGCACCGCGCCGAGGGTGAGGCCGACCGCCGAGGCCAGCACCAGGCCGAGGGCGATCGGGACCGCCGTCTGCCACAGCACCGACAGGCCCAGCGTGCGGCGCCGGGTGCCGAAGGCCACCAGCGACGACAACAGCTTGCGCCGCTCGCGCAACTGCTCCAGCTGGGAGACCAGCAGGCTCGCCCCGATCAGTGCCAGCACGCACACCGCGCCGATGAACAGGCCGGTGCGCAGGGAGGTGTACCTGCCGGACCGCTCGGTCGCCGCCCAGGTCCAGGAGTTCGCGACCGGGTCCACCCGCGCGGCCGTGTTGCGCACGTACTCCTTCGCGTCCTTGACCGACTCGTCGAGCCGGACATAGACCTTGCCGGACAGCGTGGGCGCGGCTCCGGCCGGCAGCGCGGAGGGGGTGACGAGCAGGCCGCTGGCGGTGTTCTGCAGCGAGTCCTCGCGAACGACCGCCTGCTGGAGGCGGGCCGGCAGCGTGAGGGGGATCTCGCGGCCGGGCGCCTCCGTGTACGAGGGGTCGATGTACAGGCGGTGCCCCGGCCGCAGGGCGGTCTGCACGGAGGTGTTGTAGTCGGAGTTGTAGGTCGGGTTGCTCAGCGCGAACACGTCCCCGTCCCGGCAGGAGGGCAGCCGGGCCACCTCGCGCAGCGCGGCACAGGTACCGACGGTCAGGTCGCCGAGGACGTCGGGTTCACGGCGCTTGTCGCCCAGCGACCCGGTGGACAGCGAGACCGCCACCGCCACGCCCTTGGTCCGGCGGAGCTCCTTGCCCGCGACGGCCACCCGGGTGCGGTCGGACAGGTCGATCTGCATCTGCGCCCGGCCCGGATCCCGGCCGGTCACCTTGGTGTACTGGCTCTCCACACCCGCGAACAGCATCTGCAGCGCGATCGCCCCGGCCACCGCGACCGCGATGCCGTTGACCATCCGGGCCGCGGTGCCGCTGCTCAACTGCAGCCGTCGTACGGCAAGTTGCCAGGAGACGGCGCCGGCGCCGAGCCGGGCGACGACCGCCTCCACGACCCACGGCAGCAGCGCGGTCACACCGACCAGCAGCAGCATCACACCGCCGACGACCAGGTACTGGTTGAAGTCGCCGTGGGAGCGGCCGTTTCCGATCATCGGGTACAGCATCGCGAGGCCCGCCAGCGGCAGCAGCAGCCGCCACCACAGGCGCCGCCGGGCCGGCTTGACCGTCCGCACCACACCGAGCGGCTCGACGACCACTCCGCGCATGGCGAACAGCGTGACCAGCACGGCGGCGGCCGGGACCGCCACCGCGACCAGCGCGACGAGCACGGGGGAGGGGTCCAGATAGCTGGAGAAGAAGCTCTCGCCCAGAACCTCGACCGAGCCCGCGGCCTGACGTCCGATCAGGAAGAACACCGAGCCGACGACCAGTCCAAGCAGCGCGCCGGCGAGCGCCTCGCCCGCCGCGATCCGCCGGGTCATCCGGCTGTCGGAGCCCACCAGCCGCAGCGCGGCCAGCCTGCGGTCGCGCCGCTCGCCGCCGAACCGTACGGCCGCGGCGATGAACACGGCGACCGGCATCAGCAGCACGACGAAGACGACCAGCACCATCAGGAGGAGGACGGGGTCGGCCTCCTCGCTCGTCGGATGCGGGTCCCCGAACGCGGTCAGCCGCTCCACCCGCGCCCCGTTCGTCCCGGGCACCAGATGCTCGCCGCTCGCGTAGTAGGCGAGTTCGTGCGAGCCGATCAGCCCGCTCTCACCGATGGTCCCGGTGATCCGGTACGGGATCCGCTCCCGCAGCAGCTTGGCCCCGTCGGAGGACAGCAGTTCCTTCAGCGCGGGCGAGACCACCATCTCGCCCTTCGCCGGGAGGCGGTCCACCCCCGGCGGCAGCGGCGCCCGGGGACCCTCGGGCTCGAGGAGCCGGCCGCGGATGTCCTTGGTGTGCCACTCGGTGTCGACGGCCGCGACCAGCACGGTGTTGTCGGCCTTCGGCGGCATGGTGGAGGAGAACGAGTAGTCCTGGCGGGCGTGCTCCACCCGGTGGCGGGCGGTGAACACGTTCGGCAGGGAGGTCGTCAGCAGCAGCAGGGCCACCCCCAGGCCGACGCCGACCGCCGTCAGCAGCATCCGGACCCAGCCCTCGCGCCCGCCGGCGAGGGCGAACCGGGCCCCCATGCCCAGGTCCCTGGCCCACTGCCGCACACGGCCCGCGTTCATACGGCCCGCTCCATGTCCCGGGACCTGCCGTCGCGTACGACGACCTCCCGGTCGGAGTAGGCGGCCACCCGGGCCTCATGGGTGACCAGCACGACGGCCGCGTTGGTGGAGCGGGCCGCGTCGGTCAGCAGCTCCATCACGCGCTCGCCGTTGAGGGAGTCCAGCGCGCCGGTCGGCTCGTCGGCGAACAGCACCCGTGGTCCGGTGACCAGCGCCCGCGCGACCGCGACGCGCTGCCCCTGGCCGCCGGAGACCTCGCCGGGGCGCTTGCCCTTGAGGTCGTCCACCTCCAGGCGCTCCATCCAGCCGAGCGCGGCCCGCTCGGCCTCCTTGCGGGAGGTGCCGTTCAGCCTGAGCGGCAGGGCCACGTTCTCCACGCAGGTCAGCTCGGGGACGAGCTGGCCGAACTGGAAGACGAACCCGAACTCGCTGCGGCGCAGCGCGCTGCGTTCGGTGTCGCTCATGGTCGCCAGCTCGCGGCCGGCGTAGGTGATGGAGCCGGAGTCGGGCGGCACGATGCCGGCGAGACAGTGCAGCAGCGTCGACTTGCCGGAGCCGGAGGGGCCCATCACGGCGACGACCTCACCGGAGTGGATGGAGAACTCGGCGCCGTCGAGGGCGACCGTCGGGCCGTAGGCCTTGCGCAGGTTCTCGGCGGCGAGCAGGGAGCCGGGTGGAGGAGTCACTTGGCCACCGCCTCACGGAGCTTGTCGAGCCGCGCGGCCGTCAGCTCCAGCCAGCGCAGGTCGGCCTCCAGGTGGAACAGGGCGTGGTCGCAGATCAGCTGGTCCGCGAGATCGCCCTTGCGCTTGCGGTCGGTCAGGATCCGCATGCTGCGCAGGTGCTCGGCGCGTTGGGTGTCGAGGATGTCGGCCGCGTCGCGGTGGGTGAGGAGCGCGAGGACGACCTTGGTGTAGAGGGTCGACTGGAGGTACTCCTCCGGCTTCTCCGGGGTGGCGAGCCAGTGCTCGACGTCGGTGATGCCGGCGTCGGTGATGGCGTACCGCTTGCGCTCGGGCCCGCCGCCCGCCTCGATCCCGTCGACTTCCACGAGGCCGTGCTTCAGCAGCCGGGACATCGTGGAGTAGACCTGGCCGTAGTGCAGCGGCCGGTCGTGACCGAACTTCTCGTCGAAGGCCCGCTTGAGGTCGTAGCCGTGGCGCGGGCCGGACTCCAGGAGCCCTAGGAGGGTGTGACCGATGGACATGCGAGCACTCTACACACGGTGTATACGCGATATGTATACGCAGGGTGTGGAGATCATGGCGGCAGGTGTCGCGACGCAGGTCCGGGGCGATTGTCATGGTTCGGTAACGGCGACAGGCCCGTCCGGCGTCCGGAGGCGAGGCCGTTCAGGCCGAGGGGGGCTCGGGGGTGGAGCCCCCGGGCGGCCGCCCCCGGCGGGGCAGCGGGCCGGCGTCCCGCGGCAGACGTCCCGCCTCCGCCAGCGCCTTCCGCAGCAGGAACTCGATCTGCGCGTTCGCCGACCGCAGCTCGTCCCCGGCCCACCGGGCGAGCGCGTCGTACACCGACGGGTCCAGCCGCAGCAGCACCTGCTTGCGCTGCTGCGGTCGGCGCTTCGGCGTCCCCGGGGAGTCCGTCACTGGTAGAGCGTCCCGGTGTTGAGGACCGGCTGCGGGGCCCGGTCGCCGCACAGCACCACCATCAGGTTCGACACCATCGCCGCCTTGCGCTCCTCGTCCAGCTCCACGATGTCCCGCTCGGCGATCCGGGCGAGTGCCGCCTCGACCATTCCGACGGCACCGTCCACGATCTGCCGGCGGGCCGCGACGACCGCCCCCGCCTGCTGGCGCTGGAGCATCGCCGAGGCGATCTCCGGAGCGTACGCGAGATGCGTGAAGCGTGACTCGATGATCCGCACCCCGGCCGCCTCCACCCGCGCCTGCAGCTCGACGGCCAGCTTCTCGGTGATCTCCTCGGCGTTGCCGCGCAGCGAGAGGCCGTCCTCCTCGTGCGCGTCGTACGGGTACTCGATCGCGATGTGCCGTACGGCCGTCTCGGTCTGCGTGGCGACGAACTCGGAGTAGTCGTCCACCTCGAACACCGCCTGGGCGGTGTCCTGGACCTTCCAGACCACGACCGCGGCCAGCTCGATCGGGTTGCCGTAGGCGTCGTTGACCTTCAGGACGGCGGTCTCGTGGTTGCGCACCCGGGTGGAGATCCGGGTCCGGGAGGTGAAGGGGTTCACCCAGCGCAGGCCGTCCTGCCGGATCGTGCCCCGGTAGCGCCCGAAGAGCTGGACCACCCGCGCCTCGCCCGGGGCGACCGTGTTCAGGCCGCGCATCCCTATGACGGCGGCGAGGAAGACGAGGACACCGGCGAGGATGAGGCCGCCCTCGGCGCCGGCGGCGGAGACCGCCGAGGAGGCGGCGAACAGCGCGACGGCGGCGCCGAGTCCGAGCAGCCCGAGCAGCAGGGCGAGCCCGCCGCCGATGCTGTGCGCGGTGAACTCCCTGACCCGCGGGGCGGGCATCTCGGGCACGTCGGCGTCGGCGACCGCCGTCTCGGCGGGGTCCTGCGCAAAGTCGTGTGCGGCCATGGGTGGTCCCCCGTTCTCCAGGGCGCCCGATCGGGAACGCCAAGCTTTATTCTAGCTAAGTGATATCACTTTAGCGTGCCGAGCAACCTTACGGCGGTCATATCCGTCGGTTCCCTTGGGGCGGGTGCTGATTGTCACGTCCGTAAAAGAGCGGATCGGACGGTCTTTGTCATATAGAGGGGTGTTAGCTTTCGGAGCTGACCCCGAGACGGAAGCGAGCGTAGGGACCCATGGGACGAGCGGAAGAGAGACGAGCGCGACAGCGCGGTGGCCACCGCGCGGCGCCCAGGCGCCGCCGCTCCGCGCCCACGCCCGGCAGCGGTCCCGCCGCGGCCGGCGGCAAGCCCGCCAAGAGCCTCATACGCAGGATGTTCACCTGGAAGAAGATCCTCGGGACCTTCTTCAGCCTGTGCCTGCTGGGCATCGTGGGCTTCATCGGACTGTACCTGTACGTGGACGTCCCCAAGGGCAACGCCGCCGCCCAGCAGCAGAGCAACGTCTACAAGTTCAGCGACGGCACGGTCCTGGCCCGCAGGGGCGAGGTCAACCGCGAGATCGTCGACCTGGCCAAGGTGCCGAAGAAGGTCCAGCTGACCTTCGTCGCGGCGGAGAACAAGACGTTCTACAAGGACGCGGGCGTCGACTTCAAGGGCACGGCCCGCGGCCTGCTCAACACGCTCGCCGGCAAGGGCAAGCAGGGTGGCTCGACCATCACCCAGCAGTACGTCAAGAACTACTACCTCAACCAGGACCAGACCGTCACGCGCAAGCTGAAGGAACTGGTCATCGCGTTGAAGGTGGACCGTGAGAAGTCCAAGGACGACATCCTCGCGGGCTACATCAACACCAGCTACTACGGCCGCGGCGCCTACGGCATCCAGGCCGCCGCGCAGGCCTACTACCACGTCGACGCCGAGGACCTGAGGGTCGAACAGGGCGCCTACCTCGCGGCCCTGCTGCAGGCGCCCAGCCAGTACGACTGGGCGGTCGCCACCCCCACCGGCCGGCGGCTGGTCAAGGAGCGCTGGAACTACGTCCTGAACAACATGGTCGAGGAGGGCTGGCTGCCCAAGTCCGAGCGCGACGCCCTGAAGTTCCCGGTCCCCAAGGAGCCCAAGGGCGCCCCGGGCCTCGGCGGCCAGAAGGGCTACCTGGTCGAACTGGCCAACCAGCAGCTCGAGCGGCAGCTGATGGACCAGGAGGGGCTGAGCCCCGCCCAGGCCGAGAACGCGGTCGTCGACAAGGGCTGGACCATCACCCTGAACATCGACCGGAAGAAGCAGGCCGCGCTGGAGAAGGCCGTCAAGTCCCAGCTGACCGGCAAGCTCGACCGGAAGAAGCGCAAGGTCGACGGTGACGTCCAGGCCGGCGCCGTCTCCGTCGACCCCAAGACGGGCAGGATCGTCGCGCTGTACGGCGGCGAGGACTACTACAAGCACTACTACAGCAACGCCACCCGCAAGGACTACCAGCCGGCCTCGACGTTCAAGCCGGTCATCCTCGCCGCCGCGCTGGAACAGAACGCCACCACGCAGGACGGCAAGCCGATCACCGCCGACACCGTCTACGACGGCACCAGCCGCCGCCAGGTCCTGGACCACGGCTCCAGGGTCGGCTTCGCCCCGCCCAACGAGGACGACCGGAACTACGGGAAGATCACCGTCCAGAACGCGATGAACGCGTCCGTGAACTCCGTCTTCGCGCAGATGGGCGTGGACGTGGGCATGGACAAGGTCATGGGCACGGCCAACAAGCTCGGCATGGACACCAAGGGCATGCAGGCCGTGCCCGCGCAGACACTGGGCTCCATGGGCGCCAGCCCGCTGGAGATGGCCGGGATCTACGCCACCTTCGACAACCACGGCTACAAGGTCACCCCGACCCTCATCAAGTCCGCGGAGAACAAGGGCCGTTCGGTGCGGATGCCGGAACCGGTCGGCGGCTCGGTGATCAGCCGGACGGCCGCCGACACGGTGACCTCCGTGCTCACCGGTGTGGTCGACGACGGTACGGCGCAGGAGTCCGTGGCCGGCAACGCGCTGCGCGACGGCCAGCAGGTGGCGGGCAAGACGGGTACCTCCGACTGCAACCGCTCGGCCTGGTTCACCGGTTACACGCCCGACCTGGTCACCTCCGTCGGCCTGTTCGGCGAGGCGGCCAAGGCCGGCGGCACCGGGTGCGAGGGCGAGCCGATCAAGAAGGGCGCCCACGTCTCGCTGAAGGGCGCCATGGGCGGCGGCCGCGTGAACGGCGGCGGCCCCCCGGCGAAGATCTGGGCCGCGTACACCTTCGGCGTCACGGACAAGGCCAAGTTCGACCTGAACACCACCCAGGGCGCGGCCGTCGAGCCGACCCAGACCCCGACGGTGTCCCACTCGCCTTCCCAGACACCGTCTCAGACGCCGAGCAGCGAGCCGCCGACGACGTCCCAGTCGCCGTCGCAGACCCCGTCGCAGACGCCGTCCCAGACCCCGTCGCAGACGCCGTCCCAGACGCCGTCCCAGACCCCGACCACCGGGCCGCCGACGGACCCCGTCACGGAGGACCCGCTCGACCCCGACGACAGCCTCGACCAGTAGCCGCGCACGACAAGGGGCGCCCGGAGAACTCCGGGCGCCCCTTCGACGTCGTCACACCCGCGGCGGCTCAGCCCCGGTTCAGCTCGAACCAGACCACCTTGCCGGTGCTCAGCCGGGTCGCGCCCCAGCGCCGGGCCAGCTTGTTGACCAGGTACAGGCCGCGCCCGCCCTCGTCCGTGGCCCGCGCCTGCCGCAGCCGCGGCAACTGCGGCACGTCGTCACCGACCTCGCAGCGCAGCACGTGCGTGCGCAGCAGCCGCAGCGTCACCGGCCGGGACGCGTACCGTACGGCGTTCGTCACGACCTCGCTGACCAGCAGCTCCACCGAGTCCGTCAGGTCCTCCAGGTCCCAGCGGCTCAGCGCGCGCCGGGCCAGCCGGCGGGCCTGGCCGGGAGCGGAGTCCTCCGGCTCCAGCGTCCAGTACGCGACATCGCTCGGCGCGATCCCGTCGAAGCGGGCCGCGAGCAGCGCGATGTCGTCGTCCCGGTCGCCCGGGCCGAGCATGTCCAGCACCTCGTCGCACAGCGCTTCCAGCGGCGGCGGATGGTCGGGGCCGGTCAACTGGGCCGTCGCGGCGAGCCTCTCCCGCAGCTGCTCTATGCCGGTCCACACGTCCCGCAGCCGGGACTCCACCAGACCGTCCGTGTAGAGGAGCAGGGTGGCCCCGGCCGGCGCGTCCAGCTCGACCGCCTCGAAGTCGACCCCGCCGACCCCGATCGGCGCGCCCGGCGGCACCCGCAGCACCTCCGCCCGGCCGCCCAGATGCAGCAGAACGGGCGGCGGATGGCCGGCGTTGGCGATGGTGATGCGGTGCGTGACCGGGTCGTAGACGGCGTACAGGCAGGTCGCCATGCGGTCGGTGCCCAGGCGCTGCGCCTGCTCGTCCAGATGGTGCAGCACCTCCTGCGGCGGCAGGTCGAGCCCGGCCAGCGTCTGGGCCGTCGTCCGCAGCTGACCCATGATCGCCGCCGAGGTCATGGAATGCCCCATGACATCGCCGACGACCAGCGCGACCCGGCTGCCGGGCAGCGGGATCGCGTCGTACCAGTCGCCGCCGACCCGCGCGGTCTCCGCGGCCGGCAGGTACCGGGAGGCCAGCCGCACGCCCGTCGGACGGGGCAGGGTCTCGGGCAGCATGGTGCGCTGCAGCTCGTCGGCGATGTAGGCCTCCCGGCCGTACAGCACCGCCTTGTCGATGCCGAGCGCGCTGTGCGTGGCCAGCTGCGCGGCCACCAGCAGATCGTCCGCCTCGAACGCCGGCCGCTCCGGGCGGCGCAGGAACAGGGCCGCGCCGATCACCCGGCGCCGGCCGCGCAGCGGCGCGAGGATCGCGTGCCGCCCCTCCGGCACGACCGCCTCACCGCCCTCGCCGAGCAGCTCGGGCAGCGCGGCCCGGGCGGCGGGCGCGTCCGCGAACACCGGCCGCACCCCGCGCAGCACCTCGTTCAGCGCGCCGCCGGGCCGCACCTCGCACAGCTCGGTCGTCAGCGCGGACAGATCCGCCAGCGCGGTCGGCTCCGGCTCCGGATCGAAGGCCGGCGGCAGCAGCACCCCGTCGGTGTCCCGCTCCTCCGGTATCCGATCGGTCCGGCGCAGCCGCAGCACCACCGGTCCGGTGGGCCGCTCGTCGCCGACCGGCAGCGGGTCGCGCAGATACACCAGGATCGCGTCCGAGAAGGTCGGCACGGTGGCCCGGCAGAGCCCCATCACGATCTCGTCCAGGTCGAGCCCGCGGGCGATCCGCCGGGTGGCCGCGCCGACGAAGCGCAGCCGGTCGCCGTCGCGGCGCATCGGCATGGGCCGCCCCGGCGGCAGACCCCGGCCGGTACGGCGCTCCGGACCGCCCGGCGCCCGCTCCTGCTCGGCACCGGGCTGCGGCGGGATGGTCTCCGCCGCCGGACGCGGGCGGTGCGCGCCGGGTTCGGCGGTGGCGGGCTGGGAGTGCTCGGGGCCGTTGACTGGGGGCTCCTTCCCCTTGCCGTCCTTTCCCTTGCCACGGGGTGTGGCCGTCCCCGGGCCGGAGGGGATGCCGTCGGCCCGGGCCTGCACCGGTAAGCCCGAGGTGCCGGGCGGCTCCGGGGTACGCAGAAGCGCCCCGCGGGTCTCCGCGGGGTCACCGCCCGTCTGAGGGCGCTCGAAGGAGGTGGGCTGCTCCGTCACGCGTGTCGCATCCATCCGTCCGGGGCTGCGCGCCGGGCGCGCAGTCGGTCCCGCAGAAATCCCGATACCCGCAATACGTGCCCCAGGAACGGAATTCCCGCGTGCTCAGAGGTTGTCGCCGTGCCACCGGGGCCGTGGCGGCCGGCGGCGGTGTTGCCCTGGTACCCCTCGCTCACGTGCTGCCGCCCCTCGATGACGATCGGTCAAGCCCGGCACATGCTCCGGGAGTTGCTGTTGTACGCCCTTGCGGAGGACGATCCTACGTTTCTTGCCGGGGGGCGCATCAAGGGTCTCATGAGGACATGTGCGCGGGGGTACGGTCCCAGTCATCGGGGAGTGACGGTACCGCCCAGGACGGATCCGGGCGCCAGTGCGGCCAGCCGTCCGAGAACGGCGTCCCCCAGGCCTCGATCACCGCCACCGCGTCCCGCCCGGCCGCTCGCACCCGCTCGGCGGTCGTCTCGTCCATCAGCCCGTCCCGCCGGGCCTGCGCGAACTCGTCCTCGTCCCGCCAGTGCCAACTGCGGTCCGGGTGCACGGAGATGTCCAGGAAGTAGTCCTCGGAGTCCACCCCGCCCGACCAGCGGGCGAGCGGCTGCTCGAGGTTGACGTACCAGTTCTTGAACCGCCAGCCCGGCTCCCAGAACAGCCACACCGACCAGGGCCGGCCGGGCTCGGCGAGCTTCAGCACGCCCGTGCCGAACCACCGGTCCCGCTGGACCGTGCGCGGCTTGGTGTAGCGGGACTCCAGCGGCTCCAGATGCACGGGCGTGCCGTCGGCCAGAACCGGGCGCACGCACTCGGTGCCGGGCGCCAGCCACACCGCGAGCAGCTCCGCGTCGTCGCGTACGACGGTGACGGGCCGGGCGATGTGGACGTGCTCGCCGGCGTTCTCCCGGTAACGCCACAGGATCTGCGTCCCGGGCGCCCAGTACGCGACAGGTCCCGCTTCCACTCGTGTCACCGCTCCGTCGTCCGTCATGCACAGATATTAGGTGCCGTAGGCATACGACGCTGCGGTGCCCGTCACGGTTGTACGGCGGCGGCCGGAAAGGTTCGCTCCTGGTTACGGGCGCGTCATCCGCAGGACATCCAGGGCCTCGTCGAGCTGCTCCAGCGTCAGCTCGCCGCGCTCCACGTACCCGCCCTCCAGGACGACCTCACGGATCGTCCGGCGCTGCGCGAGGGACTTCTTGGCGACCTTCGCGGCCTCCTCGTAGCCGATGTACTTGTTGAGCGGGGTGACCACGGAAGGGGACGACTCGGCGTACTCGCGGGTGCGTTCGCGGTCGGCGGTGATGCCGTCGACGGTCCGGTCGGCCAGCAGCCGTGAGACGTTGGCGAGCAGCCGGATGGACTCCAGCACGTTCTTGGCGATGACCGGCAGCATCACGTTCAGTTCGAAGTTCCCGGCGGCACCGGCGGTGGTGATGGTGGCGTCGTTGCCGATGACCTGCGCGGCGACCATCAGCACGGCCTCGGGAACGACCGGGTTCACCTTGCCCGGCATGATCGACGATCCCGGCTGGAGGTCGGGCAGCCGGATCTCGGCGAGACCGGTGCGCGGCCCGGAGGACATCCAGCGCAGATCATTGGCGATCTTCGTCAGGCCGACCGCGATGGTCCTGAGCTGCCCGCTGGTCTCCACGACGCCGTCCCGGGCGCCCTGCGCCTCGAAGTGGTCGCGGGCCTCGGTGAGCGGCAGCCCGGTGACCCGGGCGACCTCCTCGATGACGGCGGCGGAGAACCCGGACGGGGTGTTGATGCCGGTGCCGACCGCCGTGCCGCCCAGCGGCAACTCGGCCAGCCGGGGCAGCGAGGCCCGCAGCCGCTCGATGCCGTAACGCACCTGGGCCGCGTACCCGCCGAACTCCTGCCCGAGCGTCACCGGCGTCGCGTCCATCAGATGCGTCCGCCCGGACTTCACCACGTCGGCGAACTCCTCGGACTTGCGCTCCAGAGAGGCCGCGAGGTGCTCCAGGGCCGGGATGAGGTCATGGGTGACCGCGGCGGTGGCCGCGATGTGGATGGAGGACGGGAAGACGTCGTTGGACGACTGCGAGGCGTTGACGTGGTCGTTGGGGTGCACGTCCCGGCCCAGTCGCTCGGTGGCGAGGGTCGCGATGACCTCGTTGGTGTTCATGTTGGAGGAGGTGCCGGAGCCCGTCTGGAACACGTCCACCGGGAAGTGCTCGTCCCACCTGCCCGCGGCCACCTCGCCGGCCGCGTCCTGGATCGCCTCCGCGACCTCCTTGTCCAGCACCCCGAGTTGGGCGTTCACCTTCGCCGCGGCCGCCTTGATGTGCGCCAGCGCCTCGATGTGGGCCCGCTCGATCCGCTGCCCGGAGACGGGGAAGTTCTCGACGGCACGCTGGGTCTGCGCCCGCCACTTGGCGTGGGCCGGGACCCGGACCTCGCCCATGGAGTCGTGCTCGATGCGGTATTCGCTCATGCCGGGTATAGCGGTCGGAAAGGCGGGGATGTTCCGCAGGCTGGGCCGGGTGGGTGCCCGTGCGTCACGTCTCAGCAGTCGTACGACCTCACGTCGCGCCAATGGCACTGCCTGACGAACGGCCCGGCCGTCCGCAACTCGAACACCTGTGCCGACGGTGCCGCGACGCCGCGGACCCGGAAGCCCTTGCCGTTGTCGGTGATGTCCTGGGTGTGGGTGCCCTGCGTGTCCACGTACGTGGCCTCGAACGCCTTCCAGGTGCAGTCCTGCGTCCACGAGGTGACCTGAACGCGCAGCCCCTCCGGTGCCGCCCCGTTGCCCAGGTCGATCTTCTTGTACTGGAAGAACGGCTTCCCGTAGTGCCGACCCTCCTCCTCACCCGTGATGAACGGCGTGCCCGCGGACCGGGAGACGTCGAAGAACATCCCCTCGTAGCTGCCACCGGCCTGCCCCTTCCGGACGATCACCGCGGCGGCCTTGGCGGGCGTGCACGTCAGCCCCTTCATGCGCAGCCCGTTGATGACCAGGCCGGCCTTGCGGTCGCTGAGGATGTCGACGAGCCAGGTCTGCGAGAAGAGGGGGGCGGGGTCCGTCGGGCGGGCGCGCACCGGGTCCGCACCCAGGACGCCACGCCCGTGATGCGCCTCGACGAACGGCGTGAGGGCTCCGTCGTCCCTGCCCATGGCGAGCAACGTCCTCTTCTCCTGCGGGGAGAACGGCGCGTCGAAGAGGTAGGCGTCGGGGGGCGTGGTGCCGGCGTCCAGCCGTACCGACGAGGTGAACGCGGGGCCGGACAGGTCGACCTTGTCGTCGGCGTCGCTGGCCACCTGTGCGTCGTGCTCGGCGGTCAGCCAGTCGCAGCCCTTGGTGAGCGTGAACGCGAACAGTGCGGTCAGCGCCGCCCAGCCCGCTCGCATCAGCACCCGGCGGTTGCGTCTGCGCGGGTCGGGGTCCGCCGCCTCGGGCAGCACGTCGGAGATGACGTCGTTCAGGAAGGAGGACGTGGCCCGGCCACCGTCCTCGGGGTCCGGGGAGGCGGGCGGTGTGGAGGGTGGCTCGCTCGCCGGCATGGAGCGCCTCGTCGGGGTCAAGTGGCCGTGATCGCAACGAGGTTGATCGTAAGTCACGGGCCGCTCGGCCCCAAGGGGCTCACTGCCCACGGGCGGAGAGGTGAAGCCCGAGGGCAGTGGGGGCGAGCGGGAGCGGTGTCACGCCAGCCCGGGCCCGCGCACCGGGATCGACGTGAACGTCGGCGCGGGTGCCGGATCCTGGAAGAAGTCGTTGCCCTTGTCGTCCACGACGATGAACGCCGGGAAGTCCTCGACCTCGATCTTCCAGACGGCCTCCATGCCAAGCTCCTCGTACTCGAGGACCTCGACCTTCTTGATGCAGTCCTGGGCGAGGCGGGCGGCGGGGCCGCCGATGGAGCCGAGGTAGAAGCCGCCGTGGGCGTTGCACGCGTCGGTGACCTGCTTGCTGCGGTTGCCCTTGGCGAGCATCACCTTCGAGCCGCCCGCCGCCTGGAACTGCTCCACGTAGGAGTCCATGCGGCCGGCCGTGGTCGGGCCGAAGGAGCCGGAGGCGTAGCCCTCGGGGGTCTTGGCCGGACCCGCGTAGTACACCGGGTGGTCCTTCAGGTACTGCGGCATCTCCTCGCCCGCGTCCAGCCGCTCCTTGATCTTGGCGTGCGCGATGTCACGGGCCACGACCAGCGGGCCGGTCAGCGAGAGCCGGGTCTTGACCGGGTACTTCGTCAGCTCGGCGAGGATCGTGTCCATCGGCTGGTTCAGGTCGATCTTCACGACGTCGGAGGACTCGTCCAGGTGCTCGTCGGTCGTCTCCGGCAGGAAGCGCGCCGGGTCCGTCTCCAGCTGCTCGAGGAAGACGCCCTCGGCGGTGATCTTCGCGACGGCCTGCCGGTCGGCCGAGCAGGACACGGCGATGGCGACCGGGCAGGACGCGCCGTGCCGGGGCAGGCGGACGACCCGGACGTCGTGGCAGAAGTACTTGCCGCCGAACTGCGCGCCGATGCCGATCTTCTGCGTCAGCTCGAAGACCTTCTCCTCCAGCTCCTTGTCCCGGAAGCCGTGGCCGAGCGGCGAGCCTTCGGCCGGCAGCTCGTCCAGGTAGTGGGCGGAGGCGTACTTCGCGGTCTTCAGCGCGTACTCGGCGCTCGTGCCGCCGACGACGATGGCCAGGTGGTACGGCGGGCAGGCGGCCGTACCGAGCGAACGGATCTTCTCCTCCAGGAACTTCATCATGGAGGCCTCGTTCAGGACGGCCTTGGTCTCCTGGTACAGGAAGGACTTGTTGGCCGAGCCGCCGCCCTTCGCCATGAACAGGAACTTGTAGGCGCCGCCGTCGGTGGCGTACAGCTCGATCTGGGCCGGCAGGTTGGAGCCGGTGTTCTTCTCCTCCCACATGGTGAGCGGAGCCATCTGCGAGTAGCGCAGGTTCAGCTTGGTGTAGGCGTCGTAGATGCCGTGCGAGAGGTGCTTCTCGTCCTCACCCGCGGTGAGGACGTTCTGCCCGCGCTTGCCCATGACGATCGCCGTGCCGGTGTCCTGGCACATCGGCAGCACCCCGGCCGCCGCGATGTTCGCGTTCTTCAGCAGGTCGAGCGCGACGAACTTGTCGTTGCCCGACGCCTCCGGGTCGTCGATGATGCGGCGCAGCTGCGCCAGGTGGGCGGGGCGCAGGTAGTGCTGGATGTCGTGGATGGCCTCCTCGGCCAGCTTGCGCAGCGCCTCCGGCTCCACCTTGAGGAATGTCCGCCCGTCCGGTCCCTCGACGGTGGAGACGCCCTCGGAGGTCACCAGCCGGTACGGAGTGGTGTCCTCGCCCTGGGGGAGCAGATCGGTGTACGCGAACGCTGGGCGGGTTGGGGGGGAACTACGCGGCATCTCAGCCCATTCCTCACTCTGACGGACGGTGCCCGCCGACGCCGGCGGGCCTCACCAGCCTAGAACCTGCCGCCGACACGGAACCTGTGAGGTAAGGCTCAGTGCGTGTGAGGTGGGGCTCAGTGCCGGGACACGCCCGGGTTCTCCACACCCCTAGTCGCGATCTATCGCGTTTCGGTACGCTGCTGCCGTGGACCTTCAGAAGCCCGCCCCGATCCAGGACGCCGGACCGCGCGTCTCCGAACTGCGTGCCTCGGACGCCGACCGCGACCGGGTCGCCGACATCCTCCGTGAGGCCCTGGCGGAGGGCAGGCTCACCGCCGAGGAGCACGCCGAGCGCGTCGAGGGGGTGCTGCACGCCAAGACGGTGGGCGAACTCGAGGTCTTCATCCGGGACCTGCCCGCCGGCCACCGGCAGTCCGCCGCCCCCGCCTACACGCCCGTGCCGCCGCGCCCCGAGCCCGGCGAGATCCCGGCCGAGGCCGACGCCAACGTGGTGGCCGTGTTCAGCAGCGCCATGCGCCGGGGCCGTTGGCGCGCCGGCCGCCGGCTGCACGCGTACGCGATCTTCGGCAGCGTCGAGATCGACCTCAGCGAGGCGATCTTCGAGTACCAGCAGGTCGTGATCAAGGCCGTCTCGGTCTTCGGTGACGTCCAGATCCGCGTTCCGGAGAACATCTCGCTGCGCGGCACCGGTGGCGGAGTGCTGGGCAACTTCGAGGTGAGCCCGCTGGACTCGGTCGAGTCCGACGCCCCGGTCGTCTACGTCGACGGCTGGGCCGTCCTCGGCAATGTGGAGGCGCGGCCCAAGCGCGGCAAGCTGGTGGCGGACATCCTGGAGCGCGTCCAGGACAAGGTGGACCGGAAGCTGCGCAAGCACCTGGACCGTTGACGGTCGCGGACCCCGCCGGGTGTCGGAAGGGATTCGTCCGCCGGCGTCGGCGGTGGCGGGGGCGTGAACGCGCCGTCGTGCGCCCGCGGTTGGGAACGCAGTGCATAGGCGCGCGCACAGCGGGTAGGCCTTGCTGCATCGTCTCTCGCTCGCGAAGCCGTCGTCAGGAGTAGACCGTGCTGCAACCGCCGCATTCGTCCCTGCAGGTAGCTGCTGTGCCGGCCCAGCGGGCGTCAGCGCGCGACAGGGACCAGGACGCCCCCTGGCACACCGAGGCGGTGTGCCGGCGTGACGAGGCCGGCCTGTTCTTCGCCCCGTCGAAGGAGCCGACGGCTGCCCGGCTGTCCCGCGAGGAGGCGGCCAAGCGCGTCTGCGCACGCTGTCCGGTGATGGTCGAGTGCCGCGAGCACGCCCTCCTGCAGCCCGAGCCCTACGGCGTCTGGGGCGGCCTCACGGCAGCGGAACGCCGCGTGGTCCTGGCGAGGCGCCGCCGCCGCGACCTGGAACTGAAGAAGGCGGCAAGGGCGACGGCGAACCGCATAGCGGGTTGATCGTGAACGGCGGCGCCCCCTCCGCACCGGGGGCGCCGCCGACCTGAGGGGGTGCGGGGAACCGCGCACCGTCGGCCGCCGACGACCCGCGGTTCCCCTCTCGTGGACGCTGTCCGCCCGATTCCCGCGCTACTTGGCCCGGTCGAAGTCGATCGCGCTGTAGGCCCGCAGCTTGCGCAGCCGGTGCTCGGAGTCGATCCGCCGTACCGTCCCCGACTTCGACCGCATCACGATCGACTCGGTCAGCGCGGTCTCCGACCGGTACCGCACACCGCGCAGCAGCTCGCCGTCGGTGATGCCGGTCGCGACGAAGAAGACGTTCTCCCCGGACACCAGGTCGTCGGTGGTGAGCACCCGGTCCAGATCGTGTCCGGCGTCGATCGCCCGCTGCCGCTCCTCGTCGTCCTTGGGCCACAGCTTGCCCTGGATGGTGCCGCCGAGGCACTTCACGGCGCAGGCCGAGATGATGCCCTCGGGGGTGCCGCCGATGCCGAGCAGCAGGTCGACGCCGGTGCCCTCGCGCAGTGCGTACACCGAGCCGGCGACGTCGCCGTCGGAGATCAGCTTGATGCGCGCGCCGGCCTCCCGGACCTCCCGGATCAGACCCTCGTGCCGCGGCCGGTCCAGGATGACGACGGTGACGTCCTCCGGCGCGGACCGCTTGGCCTTGGCGATCCGCCGGATGTTCACCTCCACGGGCGCGTTGATGTCGACGAAGTCCGCCGCCTCGGGGCCGGTGACCAGTTTGTCCATGTAGAACACGGCGGACGGGTCGAACATGGCGCCGCGCTCGGCGGCGGCGAGGACGGCGATCGCGTTCGGCATGCCCTTGGCCGTCAGCGTGGTGCCGTCGATCGGGTCGACGGCGATGTCGACCTCGGGGCCGGTCCCGTCGCCCACGTGTTCCCCGTTGAAGAGCATCGGGGCCTCGTCCTTCTCGCCCTCGCCGATGACGACGACACCGTTCATCGACACGGTGGAGACGAGGGTCCGCATGGCGCGCACCGCGGCGCCGTCGGCGCCGTTCTTGTCGCCGCGCCCCACCCAGCGGCCCGCTGCCATCGCGGCGGCCTCGGTCACCCGGACGAGTTCCAGGGCGAGGTTGCGGTCGGGAGCCTCGGAGGGAACATCGAGTTCGGACGGCAGGTGATGATTTTCGGTCATCGGAGCGCACCTTTCTGATACGACGACGGCCGGATGAGGGTCTTGGCCTCTGACTCTATCCTTGGGCAGCCAAAATGAGCAGGGGACCCCACGGATGAGCACTTGGGGCACCTGCGACGATAGAGGGCGTGGCAGGTTCGAACGGCAAGCAGAAGACGGCCCGGGACATGATCCTCTCCCTGGTCCTCATCGGGATCGCGGCGGCGGTGGTCTACTTCCTCACCATCCCGCACGATGATCACGCTCCCGACCTCAAGCGGGTCGACTACCGGGTGGAGCTGCTCACGGCCCGGCGTGCGGTGAGCTATCCGGTGGCCGCGCCCGAAGGCCTGCCGAGTACCTGGAAGGCGACCTCCGTACGCTTCCAGGGCGAGAACTCCGACCGCTGGCACCTGGGCTTCCAGTCCCCGGACGGCCAGTACGTACAGGTCGAGCAGTCCACGGCGAAGCCCGCCGACTTCATCGACGAGGCCAGCCAGGGCGCGTCGGCGACGAAGCGGACCGAGAAGATCGGCGACCGCACCTGGACGCGCTACACCGGCGGCCGCTACGACGCCCTCGTGCTGCAGGGCACGCCCGGCGCCACCACGGTGGTGGCGGGCACGGCGTCCTTCACCGAGCTGGCGAAGATGGCGGCGGCGCTGAAGATGCAGTGACACCCGTGTACGACGAAGGCCCCCGGCACCGCCGGGGGCCTTCGTCGTACACGGGTGCGCGGTGGCTCAGACCGTGGTGACGACGTCGTCGTACGCCAGTCGCGGCGAGCGCGGGTACCAGGCGTCGGGGCCCGGCTTGCCGATGTTGACGACCATCAGCGGGGTGTGGTCGTCGTCCAGGAACTCCTTGCGGACGCCCTCGAAGTCGAAGCCGGTCATCGGGCCGGCGGCCAGGCCGGCGGCGCGGACACCGACGATGAAGTAGGCGGCCTGCAGTGCGGCGTTCAGCGCGGCGGAGCCCTCGCGGGCCGGGCGCTCGGCGAAGAGGACGTCCTTGGCCTGCGGGAAGGCCGGGAACAGGGCCGGCAGCTCCTCGTGGAACTCGTTGTCCGCGGAGAGGATCGCGACCAGCGGGGCGGTGGCGGTCTTGGCCCGGTTGCCCTCGGCCATGTGCTGCACCAGGCGCTCGCGGGCCTCGGCGGAGCGGACCAGGGTGATGCGCAGCGGGGTCTGGTTGAAGGCGGTGGGGCCGTACTTGACCAGGTCGTAGATCGCCTGGACCTGCTCCTCGGTCACCGGCTCGTCGGTGAAGGTGTTCGCGGTGCGGGCCTCGCGGAACAGCAGGTCCTGGGCGGCGGGGTCAAGAACGAGAGACATGCGTGACTTCCTCGGATGTGCGTCCGGTCCGGGGGCTCGGACCGGTTGACGCGCTCGACCCTACGCGAAGAGAAGTTAAACGTTCAACAAAAGTCGGGGTGCGGTGACTGGCTTCACAGCCCACTCGCCGCACAGCCCCGCGCGCCGCGTCCGCTCGGCGCCGCTACTCGGCGTCCTCGTCCTCCGCCTCCTCGGCCAGCGCCGCGTCCAGTCGCGCCCGCGCCCCCTCCAGCCAGCGCCGGCACACCTTGGCCAGCTCCTCACCGCGCTCCCACAGCGCCAGGGACTCCTCCAGCGTCGTACCGCCCGCCTCCAGTCGCCGTACGACCTCGATCAACTCGTCCCGCGCCTGCTCGTACGAGAGCGCTTCGTCCACCTTGCCGGTCATTCGCCTACCTTCACTGTGAATTCGCCGTCGGCGACCCGGGCCCGCAGCGCCTCGCCCCGCGCGACCTCCTCCGGGTCCCGCACCACATGCCCGTCGGCCTTCTGCAGCACCGCGTAACCCCGCTTGAGCGTGGCCGCGGGCGAGAGGGCCACCACGCGCGCGTGGGTGTGCGTCAGCTCGGAGTCCGCGCGGTCCAGCAGATGCCCGAGGGTCCGCCGGCTCCGCCCGGTCAGGGACGCCACCTGATCGGCACGTTCGTCGATCATCCGGTGCGGATCCTCTATCGAGGGCCGGGCCAGCGCGTGCGCGAGGCCGCGTTCCTCCCGCTCCAGGAACGCGTTCATGCAGCGCCGGGTGCGGTCCCGCAGCATCCGCACCCGCTCGAACTCCTCGCCCACGTCCGGTACGACCTTCTTCGCCGCGTCCGTCGGGGTGGAGGCGCGCAGGTCCGCCACGTGATCCAGGAGCGGGTTGTCCGGCTCGTGCCCGATGGCCGACACGACGGGCGTACGGCACTGCGCCACCGCCCGCACGAGCTGCTCGTCGGAGAAGGGCAGCAGGTCCTCCACGCTGCCGCCGCCGCGCGCGACGATGATGACGTCCACCTCGTCGATCTCGTCCAGCTCCTTCACCGCCTGCACGACCTGCGGGACGGCGTGCACGCCCTGCACGGGGACGTTGCGCACCTCGAAGCGGACGGCGGGCCAGCGGTGCCGGGCGTTCTCCAGCACGTCCCGCTCCGCGGCGGAGGCCCGCCCGCACACCAGGCCGATCAGCTGCGGCAGGAACGGCAGCGGCTTCTTCCGCTCCGGTGCGAACAGGCCTTCGGCCGCGAGCGCCTTCTTCAGCCGCTCCAGCCGTGCCAGCAGCTCCCCGACGCCGACGGGCTTGATCTCGGCGGCCCTGAGCGACAGCTGGCCCCGCGGCGCGTACCACTCGGGTTTCGCCAGTACGACGACGCGGGCGCCCTCGCCGACGACGTCCGCGACGGCGTCGAAGACCTGCCGGTAACAGGTCACGCCGACGGAGATGTCGTAGGACGGATCGCGCAGCGTCAGGAACACGACCCCCGCGCCGGGGCGCCGCGACAACTGGGTGATCTGTCCCTCGACCCAGACCGCCCCGAGCCGGTCGATCCAGCCCCCGATCATCCGGGACACCTCGCCGACGGGGAGCGGGGTTTCGGGGGACGTGTTCACAGCCATGCGGCGAGCGTAACGGGCGCCACCGACAGGGGGGCGCCGTCGGCCCGCGGGCCGACGTCCGGGCGCGGGTGCGTCGTGGCTCGTCGCGCAGTTCCCCGCGGGACCGCGGTGCGGCCGGCTTCGCACCCACCGGCTACCGGCTACCCGAGAGGCCGCAGCCTGCCCCGCCGGCATCGCCGGTGCCGCTCAGCTGGCGGAGACGGTCGGCCGGGTCGCGCCGGCTCGTCGCTACAGCTCCGCTACCCGAGAGGCCGCAGCCTGCCCCGCCGGCTCGCGGGTACCGCTCAGCTGGTCGAGACGCTCGGCCGGGTCCCGCCGGCTCCCCGGTACCGCTCAGCTGGTCGGGTGCTCGGCCCGGCCCCGCTGGCCCACCAGCACCAGCAAACCCACGACCAGCCACACCCCGCCCACCACCTGCGCCACCCGCGACGCCTCCACGATCACCGCCACCGTGATCGCCGCCCCCACCACCGGCACCAGCACATGCCGCCACCAGCTCACCGGACCCCCGCCCCGCCGCACCGCGAAATACCCCACCACGCTCGCGTGCAGCAGCGTGAACGCCGTCAGCGCGCCGATGTCGACCACCGAGACGAGCTTGTCGAGGCCGTCGTCGCGCCGCGCCGCCCAGCCCGCCGCGAGCAGTGTGATCACCGCCGCGCACAGCAGAGCGACCCGCGGTACCCCGGCGTCCGTCCGGGACAGCGCACGGGGCAGCCGTCGGTCCCGCCCCATCGCGAACAGCAGCCGGCCGGCCGCGGCCTGCCCCGCCAGCGCCGCGAACGCCGCCCCGATCGCCTTGCTCGCGGCCACGAGGTCGTGCAGCCAGGTGCCGACGGAGACGTCCACCGCGTCGTAGAAGGCCGACCCCTGCCTGCCGGGATCGCGCGCCAGCTGCGCGGACGTCACCGGCTCCAGCAGCGCCACCAGGTACGTCTGCGCCACGAAAAGCACCCCGGCCAGCGCCAGGCAGAACAGCAGCGCCCGCGCCACCTTCGCCGAGCCCCCGGTGACCTCCTCGGCGAACGTGGCGATCGCGTCGAAGCCGAGGTAGGACAGGACGGCCACCGACACCGCGCCGATCACCGCCGAGAGCGCGAAGGCGCCCTGCGTCCCGTCGCCCGCCAGCGGCGACAGCGGTCCCCGCGCCGCCCCGTCCCGCGCCAGCACCACGATCGCGGACACCACGAACACCAGCAGGACGGCGATCTCCAGCGCCAGCACGAGGAAACCCACGCGCGCGGCGGCCCGTACGCCCCACAGGTTCAGCAAGGTCGTGACGACGACGGCCAGGGCGGTCCACACCCAGCGGGACACCTCGGGCACCAGCGCGTTCATCGCGATCCCGGAGAAGAGATACGCCACCGCCGGGATGAGCACGTAGTCGAGCATCGCCATCCAGCCCGCGACGAACCCCGCCTCCTTGCCGAGCCCCGCGCGGGCGTAGGCGAACACCGATCCCGCACGCGGCACCACCCGCACCATCTGCGCATAGCTGAACGCGGTGAACGCCATCGCGATCGTGGCCACCACGTACACCAGCGCCACCGCACCGTGCGACGCCGCGTCCAGCGTGCCGAAGACCCCGACCGGGGCCATCGGGGCGATGAACAGCAGCCCGTAGACCACGAGGTCCCGGAAGCCGAGGCTGCGCCGCAGCCGGTGGTGCGCGTCGACCGCGGAGGCCGTCGTTCCGGTGTCGGACATGGGGACCAGTCTTCCCCGCCTGGCCACGGTGACGCGATCTCTGCGCCCCCGAACGCGGCCTTACGATGGGACGCATGACCGCTTCGCCTGGCCGCCGTGTCCTGCTCGCCGCACCCCGAGGCTACTGCGCGGGTGTGGACCGCGCCGTGATCGCCGTGGAGAAGGCCCTGGAGCAGTACGGGGCCCCGATCTACGTCCGGCACGAGATCGTCCACAACAAGTACGTCGTGCAGACCCTGGAGAAGAAGGGCGCCGTCTTCGTCGAGCGGACGGAGGAGGTGCCGCCCGGCAACATCGTCATGTTCTCGGCGCACGGCGTCGCCCCCGTGGTGCACGAGGAGGCCCAGCAGGGCCGTCTCGCCACCATCGACGCCACCTGCCCCCTGGTCACCAAGGTCCACAAGGAAGCCGTCCGCTACGCCAAGGAGGACTACGACATCCTCCTGATCGGGCACGAGGGCCACGAGGAGGTCATCGGCACCTCCGGCGAGGCCCCCGACCACATCCAGCTGGTCGACGGCCCCGAAGACGTCGCCAAGGTCGAGGTCCGCGACCCGTCGAAGGTCGTGTGGCTGTCGCAGACCACCCTCTCCGTCGACGAGACCATGGAGACCGTCGACGCCCTCAAGACGAAGTTCCCGGGGCTCGTCTCCCCGCCCAGCGACGACATCTGCTACGCCACGCAGAACCGTCAGCTCGCCGTGAAGCAGATGGGCGCCGAGGCCGAGCTGGTCATCGTGGTCGGGTCGCGCAACTCCTCCAACTCCAAGCGGCTGGTCGAGGTCGCCAAGCTCGCGGGCGCCCGCGAGGCCTACCTGGTCGACTTCGCCGACGAGATCGACGAGGCCTGGCTGGAGGGCGTCACCACGGTCGGTGTCACCTCCGGTGCCTCCGTGCCCGAGGTGCTGGTCGAGCAGGTCCTGGAGTGGCTCGCCGAGCGCGGTTACGGGGACGTGGAACTGGTCAAGGCCGCCGAGGAGTCCATCACCTTCTCGCTGCCCAAGGAACTCCGCCGCGACCTGCGCGAAGAGGCCGCGGCCCTGGTCGCCCAGCGCGGCGGCGCCGGCGCCTAGGACACCGCCGGCGAGTGACGGGCGGCCGTACGGGCCGCCGTAGGCCGTAGTGACCGTCAGTGGTCCGTCGTAACGTGGTGCCATGCAGATCTTCGGCGTGGACATCGGCGGATCAGGGATCAAGGGCGCCCCTGTTGACCTGGACAGGGGCGACCTGGCCAAGGAGCGCTGCAAGGTGCTCACCCCGCATCCGGCGACGCCCGACGGCGTGGCCGACGGGGTCAAGCAGGTGATCGACCACTTCGGCTGGACCGGCCCGGTCGGGCTGACCTTCCCCGGAGTGGTCACCGGCGGCGCCATGGTCCGTACGGCGGCGAACGTCGACAAGAGCTGGATCGACACGGACGCCCGGGCGCTGTTCAGCGGCAGGCTCGGCGGGCTGCCGGTGACCGTGGTCAACGACGCGGACGCGGCGGGCGTCGCCGAGATGCAGTTCGGCGCCGGACGGGACAGGCGGGGCACGGTCGTCCTGCTCACCTTCGGCACCGGCATCGGCAGCGCCGTCTTCGTGGACGGCGTCCTGGTGCCGAACACGGAGCTCGGCCACCTGGAGCTGGGCGGCCACGACGCGGAGAAGCGCGCCTCCAGCAAGGCCAAGGACGACTACGACCTGAACTGGCAGCAGTGGGCGCACCGCGTCCAGAAGTACCTGGCTCACGTGGAGATGCTGTTCTCGCCGTCCTTGTTCATCATCGGCGGCGGGGTCAGCCGCAAGGCGGACAAGTTCCTGCACCTGATCGAGGGCGTCAAGGCCGAGATCGTGCCCGCGCAGCTGCAGAACAACGCGGGGATCGTCGGAGCGGCGATGAGAGCCGCGCAGGAGGGCTAGCCGCTCAGAGCCGTCGCCGGCGCCGCCGTACCCACCGCACCCGGCGGACGAGGACGATCACGCCGGCGGCGAGCGTCCCCCCGTACAGCCAGCCCGCCTGGGTGGCGAGCCCGGTGACCAGCCCCATCAGACGGCCGAGCAGCCCCCCGCTGCCGTCGGCGACGGGAAGCAGCCCTCCGACGAACGCGATCGGTACGACCACGGGGGCGCTCAGCAGGTCCCCCTCGCGCACCCACAGCGCGGTCAGGACGCACACCAGCAGGAACAGCACCCCGTACAGCGGCTGGGACCCGCCGAACAGGAGCTGGTCCAGACAGCCGAGCAGGAACATCACCACCGCGCAGAACAGGCCGCTGCCGAGCCCGGTGAGCCGGGGGTTCGGCAGCCGTGGGCCCGGCGGCACCGGCCGGGTGACCCGGACCTGCCGTAAGGCCCGTTCCGAGCCCGGTCCGGGCCGGCGTTCGCCGCCGGGCCGGCGCCGGGCCTGCGATGGCAGGGAACCCTGCGGTGTGCCTCGTCGCCGTCCGTCGTTCGGGGGTCGCGTCCTGCGTTGCTCCACCGGACCAACTTAGGTCTGTTTATGTGCCGAATCAGCCCTCAGACACGCCGGTGCGCGGAGCTTGGCCGGGCGTCCGACGCTCCCGCGAGCCCGCCATGCGGGACGCCGTAGACTGGTGGATCGGCCAGTGTCTCTGGCCCCTGGCAGCCCCTGGCCCTCTCATCTACGGGAAGTCGCAACGTGTCGCTCACGATCGGAATCGTCGGCCTGCCGAATGTCGGCAAGTCGACCCTGTTCAACGCCCTGACCAAGAACGACGTGCTGGCGGCCAACTACCCGTTCGCCACGATCGAGCCGAACGTCGGCGTCGTCGGCGTCCCCGACGGTCGCCTCGCCAAGCTGGCCTCGATCTTCAGCTCGGAGCGCATTCTTCCGGCCACGGTCGACTTCGTCGACATCGCCGGCATCGTGCGCGGCGCCTCCGAGGGCGAGGGCCTGGGCAACAAGTTCCTCGCGAACATCCGTGAGTCCGACGCGATCTGCCAGGTCATCCGCGCCTTCAAGGACGAGAACGTCGTGCACGTCGACGGCAAGGTCTCGCCGAAGGACGACATCGAGACGATCAACACCGAGCTGATCCTCGCCGACCTCCAGACCATCGAGAAGGTCCTGCCGCGCCTCCAGAAGGAGTCCCGGATCAAGAAGGACATCGCGCCCAAGGTCAAGGCGGTCGAGGAGGCCAAGGAGATCCTGGAGAAGGGCGACACGCTCTTCGCGCACGGCATCGTCCAGGGCACCGAACGCAATGAGCTGCTGCACGACCTGCACCTGCTCACCACCAAGCCCTTCCTCTACGTCTTCAACGTCGACGAGGACGAGCTGACCGACGAGGACTTCAAGAACGAGCAGCGCGCCCTGGTCGCCCCGGCCGAGGCGATCTTCCTCAACGCCAAGCTGGAGGCCGACCTCGCCGAGCTGGACGAGGAGGAGGCCCTGGAGCTGCTGGAGTCCGTCGGGCAGCACGAGCCCGGCCTCGCCACGCTGGCCCGCGTCGGCTTCGACACCCTCGGCCTGCAGACCTACCTGACGGCCGGCCCCAAGGAGTCCCGCGCCTGGACCATCAAGAAGGGCGCCACCGCCCCCGAGGCGGCCGGTGTGATCCACACCGACTTCCAGAAGGGCTTCATCAAGGCCGAGGTCATCTCCTTCGAGGACCTGGTCGAGACCGGCTCGGTCGCCGAGGCTCGCGCCAAGGGCAAGGCCCGCATGGAGGGCAAGGACTACGTCATGCAGGACGGGGACGTGGTGGAGTTCCGCTTCAACGTGTAGCGGGTGCCACATCACCACGTCGCAGATCTGAAAAACATACGGGTCAGAAGGGGTCCGACTCTTCGGAGTCGGGCCTTTGTTTTTTCCCGTGCTGGGATGGTGCTGGGGTGGGATGAGGGCGCCCGTGTGGGGTTACGGGCCCTGCGGTGCGTGGCGGGGGCGGGCCGTAGCGCGTTTCCTACTCGTTTGACACACTGGGGGTGTGGGTGAGACGACGTACAGCATCGGGGAAGGGCCCGCGACGCGGGTGAGTCTGTCGCTGCCGGAGGGGACCGCGGAGGCGATCCGGGCTCGGGTGGGCAAGCGGGAGTTCTCCGCGTTCATCGCCGCGGCGGTCGAGCGTGAGCTGCGCGGCCAGGTCCTTGATGAGTACCTGGCGGACTACGAGAACCGTAAGGGGCCGGTCTCCGAGCAGGCCCGGCAGCGGGCTCGGCAGATCTTCGACGAGGTGTTCGCCGAGGAGGGCGAATGGCCCGCCGCAAGCTGAGTCACGAGGGGACGCTGGTCCTCGACAGCGAGGGGCTTTCGAAGCTGCTCGCTGACGACGAGCAGGTGGTGGCTCTGGTTGCTGAGGCGCGCTCGCGAGGCATGGAGGTCGTAATCAGCGCGCTCACCATCATCGAGGCCGTCCACGCCCGTACGAACACGTCCCGCCTGAACCGGGCACTCTCCGGACTGCGCGTAGTCCCGGTGGGCGACGAGGAGGCGAGGGCGGCCTCGAAGCTACTGATGAACGCCGGCTTGCACGGGTACAAGTACGCGATCGATGCGGCGGTCGCTGAGGCCGCGCTGCGACAGCACCGCCCCGTGGTCATGTTGACCTCTGATGTTGACGACATGGCCAAGCTCTGTGGCGATCGTGTCCGGCTCGTGACGGTGTGATTTTCCTTGGTCCGTGGTGTGAAAGGGCAGCGCCCCGTAGTGCCGGATCCAGGAGCTGGAGGAGGCCGAGCCGACGACTCTCCGAACCGGCCGGTTGCCGTGAAGACGGCCTTGCGCCACGGCTGCGTGGCGCCGATGGATACGAGGAAGGATGCCAAGGCCGGCGTGACGAGTGCATCTCCACCCCGCGATGGGCGCGCAGTCCGGCCGCGAGGGCGCCGATCGAGTCACGGACCAGCCGTCCTCGGGGAGGCGGTCCAGGTCCTCCGCGAACCAGCCTTCCGCGCGCGGCGGGCGCATCCAGTCGGGCAGTGAGGTCATGGCACAGCCGTAGCGATCGGCCTGACCCGGGCCACGAGATCGTCAACCGTGCCACTCGGCTCTGCCTACCCGCGCCGGCGCTGTCACATCCCCGTCACCCGGGCCACCGTGAACGGCGTCCGCGGGGTCCCCGGGCCCATCGGGCCGCCCTTGTCGAACTGGGAGCGGACGACCAGCAGGCCGTGGTGATCGTGGGCCAGGGTGGTCGGGATCTGGAGGGCGGGGTCGGTCAGGCTGCGCGTGAGGCGGGCCGAGGTGCCGTCGGGGGACAGGTGCCAGCGGGTGAGGGTGTTGCTCGCGTTGTGGGCTACCCAGAGGGTGCCGTGCGCCAGTTCCAGGCCGTCGCCGTGCACCAAGTCCCCGCCGTGGAGGGTGACGTGCCGTACGGAGCCGTCGGCCACGGCCACCCGGTACAGGCCGCCGCCGTTCATGTCGACGACGAACAGCAGGCGTCCGGAGCGGTCGGCGGTGATGCCGTTCAGGGCGTAGGCCGAGGGCGGGTGCGGGGGCAGGGCCCCGCTCAGGTCGTAACGGGCGGTGAGGGGCGCACGGCCGCCGCGGGCGCGGACCACCTCGGCCGGGGTGACGCGGTAGATCAGCGGACGCAGGCTGTCGGTGGCGTACGCCGTGCCGTCGGCGGTGATCACGAGGTCGTTCAGGAAGCGGGAATCGCCGTCGGGCAGGTCGAACCGGGCCAGCAGGGAGCGGTCGCGCAGGTCGTACACATCGATCCCGGCGGTCGAGTCGATCACCCACAGGCGGCCCGCGCGGTCGGCCTTCAGGCCGTTGGCCGTGTCCCGGCCGTCGGCGCCCGCGGGCAGGAAGACCTGGGCGGTGCGGCTTCCGGCGGCGGCGCGGTAGACCGCACCGGTGGTGAACGAGCCGACGTAGGCGTCACCCGTGCGCGGGTCGAGGGCGATGCCCTCCGGGTAGGTGCGCTCACCGGGGAGCGTGAAGGCCGTGGAGATGCGGGGTCCGGTGGCCGCCCGGGCGGCCCCGGGGGCGGCGACGGCCAGGGCGGCGGCCGCGCCGGCGGTCAGGAACGTACGGCGGTGGATCGAACGGGACACGGGTACCGGTGCCTCTCGAAATCGGTTGAGCCATCACTTCTGTACGTCCACGAAGCTAAGTTAGAACTCTAATCATCGTCAAGGTGTTAATCATCGCCGGGGAGTGAATGGTTGTACGTGCCCGCTACTATGCGCGGGTGATGACCTCCATGCCCGCGTCCGAGCGCCTCGGCTCCCACCTCAAGCGGGCCGAGCAGGCCCTCAACGCGACCAAGACCGCGGTGCTGAAGCCGGCGGGTGTGACGGTCGCGCAGTACGCCGCGCTGCTCCACCTCTCCGACAAGCCCGGCATCTCCGCGGCCGCCCTGGCCCGGCTGTGCGGAGTCACCCCGCCCACCATGAACACGGTCCTGAAGAACCTCCAGGACCGTGGCCTGATCGCGCGCACCCCCCACGAGTGGCACAAGAACATCCTGGAGACCCGTCTCACGGACGAGGGCCGTGCCGTGCTGGCCGACGCCGACGCACGCGCCGTACGCGTCGAGCGGGCCCTCGCCGCCGAGTTCACCGACCAGGAACGGGACGCGTTGGCCGCGCTCCTCGCCCGCTGCGTCAGCGTCCTGGAGGAACAGCGCCCGGGAACGCCCTGACCGGGTACGGCGCCGGGTCCGTCACCCAGCCCGCCACCAGCACCAGCCGGGAGGCGCGGTCGACGGCGAGGAAGCCGAAGGGGCGGTCGAAGGAGACGCGGACGGCCGTGGTCTCGTAGCGGTACCGGGGCGGCCCGCTGCCCGCCACCGGCATGACCGCCGTCACCGCCGCGGCACGGAAGCCGAGCGGACCGAACTGGGCGAGTGCCGACTGGCGGCCCGCCCCGAGGGCGAGCGGGAAGGCGCTGATGCCGGGGAAGTGGCCGTGCCGCGGGTCCGTCACCGCCGTCAGCCCGAACAGGCCCGCCAGGGCGAGCAGGTCGTGGTCGGCCCGCACCTCGTACGCCACCGTCCGCACGTCCAGCGTCGTCGGCTCCGGCTCGACGGCCGGCTGCTGCTCCACATGCAGGCCCGGGCCGACGTGCCCGTGCGGCAGCAGACCGCCCCCGGTGAGCGGCAGCGTGCGCTCCACGACCCCCACTCCGGCGGTCAGCACCTGACCCGGCGTCATACGCTCCTCGCCGAGCACCAGATGGACGTCCATGCCGTTGTCGCCGGGCACCGTCAGCGCGGTGACGAAGCCGTCCGGGGTGCCCGTCACGCCCACCCGGTCCGGCCGTACGCTTCGCCGGTACAACCCGCGCAGCGTGCGGCCCTGCCAGGGGCCGGAGTCCGGTCGCAGCGGCAGCTCCTTGAAGGGCTGCCGCCAGGTCGTGCCCAGCGCGAGGGCACTGGCCAGCACCATCCGCGCCTCCCGGTCCAGCGTCACCGGCATGCGCTCGACCAGCCCGCCGGTCCGCTCGGCCGCCCAGGCGTCCAGCCGTTCCTGTGCGGTGACGAGGTCGTCGCCGAACACCCCGTGGGTCCCGGCCGGCAGCCCGGCCCGCCATTGCTCGCGCAGCGTCAGCCCGTGGTGCGTCCACAGACCGAGCGCCGCGTCCAGGCCGGACACCGACCGCAGAGCCGTGAGCAACTCCCGTGCGGTGCCGGCCGCCTGCTCGGCGGGCACGCCCAGCGCCCCCGCCAGCTCCGCCCGGGCCGGACCGGCCGCACCGTCGGCCAGGAAGGCCAGCAGGGGCCAGACGCCGGCCGCCGAGAAGACAGTGCCGTCCCGCGCGGTCGCCGCCCACCGGGCGGTCAGTCCGTTCACCGCCCGGACGACCTCGCCGCCGGCTCCACCCCCCGTCGGGTGCCCCACCCTCATTCCGCCCCCGCTCGCGCCCCGCTTACCATGCGGCCAGTCGTACGTCAGTCCAGTCGGCGGGCCGGCCGCCGGTGCTGCGCTGCCGCCGCCCGACCCAGGAGCACGGTACCGGTGTCCACACCTCCGCCCCCCGGCCCCCACCAGCCACAAGACCCGTATCAGCCGCCTCAGCCCACTGCGCAGGGCCCGTACGCGCCGCCTGCGTACCCGCAACAGCCGGGCGCGGGTCACGGGTTGCCGTACCAGCCGTGGGCGCAGGGCTACAGCCCCTACAACCACCCGGCGCCGGTCAACGGCCTCGCCATCGCCGCGCTCGTGCTCGGTGTGCTGTGCTTCCTGCCCGGTGTCGGGCTGGTGCTCGGTCTGGTCGCGTTGCGGCAGATCCGGCGGCGCGGTGAACGCGGCAAGGGGCTGGCCGTCGGCGGCGCGGTGCTCTCCGGGATCGGCATCGCGCTGTGGGCAGTGCTGTTCGCCACGGGCGGCGCGTCCGACTTCTGGCAGGGGTTCAAGGACGGCGCGCGCGACGGCGTGAGCATCTCGCTGGTCGAGGGCGAGTGCTTCGACGCGCCGGGGGGCAGGCTGAGCGGCGAGACGTACGACGTCGACAAGGTGCCCTGCACCGGCGAGCACGACGGCGAGGTGTTCGCGTCCTTCGAGCTGACCGGCGACGGCTACCCCGGGGACGACACGGTCACCGACACCGCCGACGAACGCTGCTGGAGCCTGCGGGACAGCTACGCGATGGACGGCTGGGCGCTCCCGGGCGACGTCGACGTGTACTACCTCACGCCGACCGAGGACAGTTGGGCGGTGGGGGACCGCGAGGTCACCTGCGTGTTCGGCAGCACCACCGAGGGTGGCGACCTCACCGGTTCGCTGCGCAACGACGAGACCGTCCTCGACGCCGACCAGGTCGCCTATCTGAAGGCCGCTCACGTCCTCAACGCCGCCCTGGACACCGTCCCCGAGGAGGAGTACGTGGAGGACGACCTGCCCGGGCACAAGGCGTGGGCGGGCCGGGTCTCGGCCGCGCTGGGCGAGCAGGCGCGGATGCTGCGGGCGCACGACTGGCCCGCCGGGGCCGAAAGGCCCGTCACGGCCCTGGCGGCCCACCTGGACAAGGCGCGCGCGGAGTGGGCGAAGGCCGCGAAGGCCGAGGACGCGGACGCCTTCTACGAGCACTACGACACCGGCCTCGGCCTCATCGCGCCGGGCCAGGCGGTCACCGCGCGGAAGGCCCTGGGGCTGGCCGCCACCCCGCCCCTGGGCGACGACGGCGCCGACACCAGCATCCAGGTGTGAGCGCGCCCTGGTGTGAGCACCCCTATAAGGGGCGGAAAGTGCCTGCGTAAAGCCTTCCCGGCCCGCATGTCATCACATCGAGTGATTCTCTGGCCTTTGCTTGCACGGCACAACCGACGGTTGCCAGGCTGTTGCTGTCTGTACAACCTGATGGGAGTGGCCAGTGACTTTCGGTGAGCAGCCGGCGTACCTGCGCGTCGCGGGTGATCTCCGCAAGAAGATCGTCGACGGTTCACTGCCGCCCCACACCCGGCTCCCCTCCCAGGCCCGCATCCGCGAGGAGTACGGCGTCTCGGACACGGTCGCGCTCGAGGCCCGCAAGGTGCTGATGGCCGAGGGGCTGGTCGAGGGCCGCTCCGGTTCGGGGACGTACGTGCGCGAACGGCCCGTGCCCCGGCGGGTGGCCCGCTCCGGGTACCGGCCGGCCGGTGGCGCGACCCCCTTCCGGCAGGAGCAGGCCGACGCCTCGGCGCGCGGCAGCTGGGAATCCGGCAGCGAGCAGACCGAGGCCGGGGCGGCCATCGCCGAGCGGCTCGCGATCCAGGCCGGTGACCGGGTCATGCGCACCAGATACCTGTTCCGGGAGGCCGGCGAGCCGATGATGCTCTCCACCTCCTGGGAGCCGCTCGTCGTCACCGGCCGCACCCCGGTGATGCTGCCCGAGGAGGGACCGCTCGGCGGCATGGGTGTGGTCGAGCGCATGCGGGCCATCGACGTCATCGTGGACAACGTCACCGAGGAGGTCGGCGCCCGCCCCGGCCTCGCCGAGGAGCTGCATGTGCTCGGCGGAGTCCCCGGCCATGTCGTCCTGGTCATCCAGCGCACCTACTTCGCCTCCGGCCGCCCGGTGGAGACCGCCGACGTGGTGATCCCGGCGGACCGCTACCGGGTCGCGTACCACCTGCCCGTGAAGTGACGTCCCTGGAGGCTCCCGGTGCCGGCGCGGGCCGCCGGCCGGACTTTCACGCGCTCCCCCGAGTGAGGTAGCGCACACCCTCGGCGCCTCGGGTGGGCGGACACCCCGGCCGGGCCGGTCGGGGCCGGGCTCGGCGGGGCGCTGCAATCCGGCCGTTTTCCCAGGTGGCCCCGGTTTCCGCCGACAGGCCCCGGCCCGAGGCCCCGCACCTGGGCGACGGCGCATTCGCTCCCGTGCGCCCCCGGCGTTCTGGCTGGTTGCGTACCTCTTTGTGAAAAGCCGTATTCGCTGCGTAAAGGTTGGGCGTACGCTCGGGCATATGCGGATCGCGGTTTCCTTAGGCGGGGCCCGGCGGGGGCCCCGGACGGGACAGGGGCCCTCCTGCGATGGGAGTCCCTCCCGCGCGAAGGAGGTCCAAGGTGGGGGAGCAGCCGAGCGTGGGGGAGGGCGGGGCGGTGCGAGAAGGAGTGACGGGGGCGGTGGGGGCCATGAGTGAGGGCACGGTCTCGCTGCCCTGGATCGTGATACGGCAGGACGACAACGGCAACCGCTACCGCGTCGGCCGGTACGCGACCCGGGCCGAGGCCCAGAAGATCGCCGACAGCCTCGACGACCGGGGGCACAAGCAGCTCTACTGGGTCGAGCGCATCGGTCAGAACGGGGACGGCGGCCGCAACTGACCGGCCGCGCGCTCCCGTAGGCTCCGCCCCATGACGCCCAAGACGGAACGGATCGTGGTGGTGGGGGCCGCCCTGCTCGACGGCGGCCGACTGCTCGCCGCGCGCCGCACCGCGCCCGCCGAACTGGCCGGACGCTGGGAGTTGCCCGGCGGCAAGGTCGAAGCGGGAGAGCGGCCCGAGGACGCCCTGGTGCGCGAACTGCGCGAGGAACTCGGCGTCGACACCGAGCCGGTCGAGCGCGTGCCGGGGGAGTGGCCCCTGCGGGCGCCGTACGTCCTACAGGTGTGGACCGCCCGCCTGCGTCCCGGCTCGCCCACGCCCCGGCCCCTTCAGGACCACGACGAACTGCGCTGGCTGACCCCGGGGGAGCTCTGGACGGTGGCATGGCTGGACCAGGACGTCCCGGCGGTCCAGGAGATCAGGAATCTGACCGCACCCTGGGTCTAGCGCAACACCGACGGCCCTTGCCCGGCTGACCGAGTCGGACACCGGTCCCCTGCTCGGCCGACCTGCGAGCGGTGCCCGTCGAGCCGACGCGCGCCTCGGCCCGGCGCTCACCCGACCCCGCGGAGCGCCTCGTACGCCGTTCGTGCCACAGCGCGCCCTCTTGCACGGTACTGCCCGCGACATATCGGGTATGTGCCCATTAACCCCACGAAACCGGACATGGGTGGGCTTGCTGGCCTGGGAAGTGATCGGCGTGATCGACACCGATGGCGACTGCGCCGAGTGGTCCTTTCCCGCGGAACCGGGTGCCGTGCGCACCGCCCGGGCCGCGGTACGGGGCCAGTTGCACGGCTGGGACCTCGACTGCGTCGCCGACCTGGCCGCGTTGCTGGTCAGCGAGCTGGTCACCAACTCGATGCGGTACGCCACCGGACCCATCGGCGTACGGCTGGTGCGCCCCGCCGGGCTCGGTGACACGCTGCTGGTGGAGGTCTCCGACCCCATCCCGGACCCGCCGCGCGAGCGCGTCGCCCAGCCCGAGGACGAGAGCGGACGCGGCCTGCAACTGGTCGCCGGCTCCTCGCGCCGCTGGGGCACCCGGCCCGGCGCGAACGGAAAGACCGTCTGGTTCGAACTGGCGGTGCCCGGGTGATGCGGAGGGGCCGGCGGGGCCGAACAGCGGTGTGCGTCCGCCGGTGTGCCGTCCGTCGTGCGCTCCCCGCCCGCGACCGGTCCCCCGGTGCGGGATTCGTGGGCGTGTTCCCTGGTTAGAAGAGTGGAAGTGTTGTCACGGACCGGTCCGAAAAGCACCTGGACCGAGCTGTGATCGTGAACACCGTGTCGTGCGGCGCCGTAGTGCTGGATACTGCGGGCAGCCGCCCCCGGTGACCGGTGCCGGACGCGGTGAGCTGGAGGGGACGGTTCGCGTGAGCGAGATACCAGCGAAGGCCACGGAGTCCGAGGACCCGTCGGACGGCGCGAGGAAGCAGGCCGCGGATGGTGCCGCGGCACCCGGCGACGCCATGTGGCAGAGCAGTCCGCCCGGTTCGATCTACGACTACATCAAGGTCGCGTCCTTCTCCATCAGCCCCGGCGGACTGGTCGACCAGTGGAGCCTGCGCGCCGAGCAGCTCTTCGGCATCCCCGCCGGACGCGCCGTCGGAATGGACCCCATAGAGGCCTTCATCGACCCCGACCTGCGCGATCGTGGCCAGCGCAAGATGGCCGAGATCCTCGACGGACGCGAGTGGACCGGGGTGGTCCCCTTCCGGATGCCGGACGCCCCGGACGGCGCGAGGGGCGAGGAGGGCCTGGCCGAGGTCTATGTCATGCCCACCCGGACCGCCGAGGGCGACAAGGCGGCCGTGTGCATCGTCGTGGACGTCCGCACCCTGCGCAGCATCGAGACCGACCTCGCCGCATCGCAGGCTATTTTCGGACAATCACCCTTCGGATTCCTGCTGATCGACGACGATCTGAGGGTCCGTCGAGCCAACGAACGCTTCGCCTCCATCTTCGGCGGAACCCCGGACGACCACCGGGGCAAGGGAGTTCACGACTATCTGCCGCGCGGCGAGGCGGAACGGGTTTCGGCCACCCTGCGGCGGGTGCTGGAGTCCGGCGAGTCCATCACCGACATGCACGTCACCGGCTTCCTCCCGGGTTCCGAGGAGCGCCGGCACTGGTCCGTCAACCTCTACCGCGTGCACAGCGGCAGCGGCCGGCCCATCGGGATCGCCTGGCTCGGCACCGACATCACCGCCCGCCGCGCCGCCGCCCGCGAGGCCGCCGCCGCCCGGCGCAACCTCGCCCTGCTCAACGAGGCCGGCGCCCGCATAGGGAACTCCCTCGACCTGGAGACCACGGCGCGCGAACTCCTCGACGTGGTCGTCCCCGGGTTCTGCGACCTCGCCACCGTCGACCTCTACCAAGGGCTGCTGGCCGGCGACGAGGCCCCGCCCGGACTCGCCGACGGCAGCGCCGAACTGCGCCGCGTCGCCTTCGCCAGCGCCGTCTCCGACGCGCCCTTCAGCGGCGCCGGTGAAGCCGTCGCGCTCGGCGCGGTCCACCACTTCCCGTTCAACTCGCCCTGCGCGGACGCCCTGCGCACCGCCCGCACACAGGCCGTGCCCCCGGAGGAGGGCGGGCTCGTGCAGTCCACGCTGGCCGTGCCCATGGTCGCCCACGACACCGTCGTAGGCCTCGCGCAGTTCTCCCGGACGAAGGGCAGCGAGCCGTTCGGCGACCGTGACCGGGATCTGGCGGTGGAGCTGGCCGCGCGCGCCGCGGTCTGCATCGACAACGCGCGCCTGTACCGCCGTGAGCACGAACGCGCGTTGATACTGCAACGGTCCCTGCTCCCACCCGGCGACCCGGAGGCCTCCGGGCTGGACATCGCCTGCCGCTATCTGCCCGGAAACGCGGCGACCGAGGTCGGCGGCGACTGGTTCGACGTCATCGAACTGCCCGGACACCGCACGGCGTTGGTGGTCGGCGACGTGATGGGCCGGGGCCTGCGGGCCGCCGTCGCCATGGGCGAACTGCGCACGGCCGTCCGTACGTTGGCCCTGCTGGACCTCGAACCCGCCGAAGTCCTGTCCGCCCTGGACGAGATCGCCCGGGGCCTCGGCACCCCGGGCGGCGTCCAGCAGGCCACCCGCACGGCCCGGCAGCCCCGCGACGCCGACCTCTCCGAGGTGTACCTCGCGACCTGCGTGTACGCCGTGTACGACTCCGTGACCAGACGCTGTACGTTCGCCAACGCCGGCCATCTGCCCCCGGTCCTGGTGGAGCCCGGCGAGGCGGCCCTGATGCTCGACGTGCCGCCCGGCATGCCGCTCGGCGTGGGCGGCGAGCCCTTCGAGGAGGTCGAGGTCGAACTCCCCGAAGGCGCGCTCCTCGCCCTCTACACGGACGGCCTGGTCGAATCCCGCGACCACCCCCTGGACGAGGGCCTCCAGGCCTTCGTGGGCGCGCTCACGGACCCCTCCCGCCCGCTGGAGGACGTCTGCGACCACGTCCTCAACACCCTCGACACCCACCACGGCGAGGACGACATCGCCCTGCTGATGGCCAGGGTCCAGGGGCTGCCCGCCGCATCCGTCGGCGACTGGACGCTGCCGCGCGAGCCGCGCAGTGTGGGCCGGGCCCGGGAGTACGCCCGTGCGCAGCTGCTCAGCTGGGATCTCGAGCCGCTGATCGACACCACGGAACTCCTGGTGAGCGAGCTGGTGACGAACGCGCTGCGGTACGGCGAGGGGGAGATCAGGCTCCGGCTGCTGCTGGACCGGACGCTGGTGTGCGAGGTGTGGGACTCCGGACTGGTCCAGCCCCGGCGGCGGCGGGCCCGCGACACGGACGAGGGGGGCCGGGGGCTGCAGCTGGTGGGGCTGCTGAGCGCGGCGTGGGGATCGCGGCGGACGCATCGGGGCAAGACCGTGTGGTTCGAGCTTCCGCTGCCCGGCGGCGAGAACGGCCTCACCGACCCGGCGGAGGCCCTGCTCAGCCTCTTCTGACCCACGGCACCGCCGGCCGACAGGGCTGGCCGGCACGGCTTGGGCACCGCCCGCCGACACTGCTTGCCTACCCACCCACCCGACTCGGCCGACTGAGAAGGCGACGGGAGGGGTGGGTGAGGGGCCGGTGGGGGTGCTTCGGGGGTGACTATGGCGTCGGGGGGAAGCGGTGCCTGCTCCTGGTCTCCGGTCCGCCGAAGCCGGCCGGGGGGCCGCCGGTCGGGTCCTCGGCCAGGAGGATCCCGCCGAGGACGGCACCGACCAGGCCCGCCGAGTCGCCGTCGGGGCCTGCGTACGGGTTGCCGTGCGTCCGTACATCCCGTTCGGCCAGTTCACGGGCGTGACGGGACTCGGTGTCGGCCCTCTCGGCATCCCCCGCGGTGAGCGACCGTACCGCCTCCGCCAGCCGGGCCCGCGCCTCCGCGCCCACCGCACCCCGGTGCACCGCCACGAACTCCTCCGCGCCGGCCACGGAACTCCGTGCCACGAGCAGCGCCGCGGTGTCGAGCACCCCCGACCGTCCCACCCTCAGCCGCGCCACGGCCCGCGTGATCCGGCGCAACGCGTCCAGCGGGTCGTACGGCCCCCCGGTCAACTCCGCGCGGACGGCTGCCAACACGCCGTCCGCATGAACGAGCCGGGCATGCAACTCGCCGACGGCCATGGACGGCCGCACCGCACCCGCTCGCGCCGCCCAGCTCTCCGGCGACGCATTGGCCTTACCTACCGCCTCGCTCTCCTGGCCCTCGTGCCTCGCTTCGTCCTCGTCGCGGGCCGCCCGGCCTTCGTCTCTCGCCAGGCCCTCGTCGCGGTTCGCCTCGTCCTCGCGCGTCGCCCCCTCGCGGGTCGCCCGGCCCTCGCGCGTCGCCTCGTCCTCACTGCCGGTCGCGTCGTCGGTGCGGGTCGCCCCGTCGCCGCGCGTCGCCTTGCCCTCGCGGGTCCCCTCGCCCTGGCGCATCGATTCGGCCTCCTCCCGAGCGACCCCGACCTCCCGCAGCACTTCCTCCCGGGCCGCCCCGTCGTCCCGTGCCACCTCCCCCTCCCGGATCACCCTGCCCTCCCGCGCCGCCTCCTGCCTCCGTGCCATCTCCCCCTTGAGGGCCACCTCCCCCTTTCGGGCCACCGTGAGCTTCGCCTCCGCGTCGGTCAGGGTGGGGGGCAGCAGGTCGGCTGCCTGCCGTAGCTGGGCTGCGAGTCGTTCCACTGCGCCGGTGAGGACACCGGCCTGGGCGATGGCGCCCTCGGCGGCGCGTAGGTGCCCCGCCGCCCACTCTTCCTCGCCGGAGTCGTCGGCCTGGCGGGCCCGGTTGAGCTGGGCCGTGGCGAACACCAACCGGTCCTTCGCCTGTTCGACGTACCCGGTGACAGACCCGGCGGCCAGGGGCGGATACCGCTCGTGCAGTGCCGTGAGCGTGCCCTGGGCGGCAGCCGTCCGCACCGTCAGCTCCCGGAACCGTCCCTCGGCGACCTCCAGCGCCCCGCCCACCCCTTCCTCCAGTCCCCGCAGCCGGTCCAGGGCCGGTGCCTCGGCGTCCAGCCGCCGCCCCGCCTCCGCGCACCGCCCGATCACCCCCACGAGCGCCTGTCGCCGCGCGTCCGCTTCGGCCGGCACCCCCTGCTCGTACCGCCGCCAGATCGCGAACGCGGCCGAAAGCTCGGTCTCGGCGGCCCGCAGGGCGTGCGTGAACGGTTCGACCTCCGCCTCGCCGAACCGCTGCCGTACGAAGGACAGTTCCTCCCGGCTGGTACGCACGCAGTCGTCGGCCAGCACCAGCGCGGCGCGGGCCTGGCGTTCGGATTCGGCCGGTGCGGGCGTGGGCGGGTGCACGGAGACGATCCCCGGCGTCGTCCGGGAGCGGGCACGCCGAGTGCGGCGCAGGTAGCCGTATCCGGCCAGCACGACGGCCGCACCGCCTGCGACCAGCGGCAGTACGAGATCGGCGGTGGACGTCTCGTCCTGCTGCGGTGCGGTGGCGCCGGCGACCGGCCCGGAGGGGGGCACGGGAACCGGATCACGGGCGGCGACCGTCATCACCGGCAACACCAGCCACCCGCCGCCGATCAGGGCACCCAGTACGACATGCGCCACCCGCGCCCGTATCTGCGCCTTGGCGTGCCGGGGCCGGCCCCGGATCAGGGAGGACGTCACATTTTGGAGCGTATGGGCAGGTAGGCGGCTTCGCGAGCGGGGTGGATACGGGTGGGGGACCAGGTGGACAAGGGGGCGGGATGGACAACGAAGAGACGACCAGGCCGGAGGCGGAGCAGGGCGACGGCACCGCCCGCCCGGATAGCGTCGCCGACTCGGCGCGGCCCAGGGCAGAGCCGTCGGGCACCTCAAGCCAGTCGGGCGCCCAGCCGGCCGATGCGCCGAACCGGCCCGAGTCCCCCTCGCCGCAGCCGGCCGATGCCTCGACTCAGCCCACGCCCCCCGAGCCGTCGGCACGGCGGGCGGTGGGGCGCATGCGGCGGCGGGTTCTCCGGTGGGCCCTCGCCGCACTCGCCGTGCTCCTCGTCCCGCTCCTCACCGCCGAGACCGCCCTGCGTCTCCACTACACCGGTGATCCGGCCCCCGGCACCCGCACGCGCCACCGGGACGCCCTCTGGCTGGGTCATGCCTGGGTGGACGGGCGTAAGGGCGGCAAGGACGTCGAGGCGCTCGCCAGGCGTCTCAGCGGGAGCGGGATCCGGGATCTGTACGTCCACTCGGGGCCGCTGGAGCACGACGGCACCCTGCCCGGCTCGGCGTACCCGAGGGCCCGTTGGCTGATCGCGGCCGTCCACCGGGAGCTGCCCGGCGTCCGGGTGCAGGCCTGGCTCGGCGACAAGCTGGCCAGTGAGAGCCCCGACGGGCTGCGCCTGGACCGCCCCGCGACCCGCGCCGCGATCCTCGCCTCCACCCGCCGCGTCCTCGCCGCCGGCTTCGAGGGCGCCCACTTCGACCTGGAACCCCTCCACTCCGGCGACCGCGACTACCTGACCCTCCTGGACGACCTGCGGGACCTCACCCGCGCCCGGCACGCGCTGCTCTCCGTGGCCGCCCACCAGATCGACCCGCTGCCCGCGTTCCACTCCTTCTGGGGTGCGACCACCGGCCACCCCAAGTGGTGGTCCCAGGCCTACTTCGGCCAGGTGGCCCGCCGCGTGGACCAGATCGCCGTGATGTCGTACGACACCATGCAGCCGCTGGAGAGCCTGTACGGCGGCTACGTGGCCCAGCAGACGAGCCTCGCCCTGGAGGTCACGCCCGACAGCACCGACCTCCTCATGGGCCTGCCCTTCTACCACGAGAACCGTTTCGGCCACTGGGCGCACGCCGAGACCGTCCCGGCCGCCGTCCGGGGCGTCCGCCTCGGCCTGTCCCGCACCGATGCCGACCGCGCCGGGTTCGGCGTCGCCCTGTACGTCGACTTCGCCGCGACGGAGGCGGACTGGCGGGCGTACCGGGAGGACTGGGCCGAATGACGAGCGACGCCTAGGAAGACCGGCGCCCGATCTTCGAGCCCAGCCACACCAGCGGGTCGTACTTGCGGTCGACGGCCCGTTCCTTGAGGGGGATCAGGGCGTTGTCCGTGATCTTGATGCCCTCGGGGCAGACCTCCGTGCAGCACTTGGTGATGTTGCAGTAGCCGAGGCCGTGTTCGTCCTGGGCCGTGCGTCCCCGGTCCAGGCCCGTCTCGGCGGCCGCGTCCAGGGGATGCATGTCCAGTTCCGCGACGCGCATCAGGAAGCGCGGGCCGGCGAACGCCGTCTTGTTCTCCTCGTGGTCGCGGACCACATGGCAGGTGGCCTGGCACAGGAAGCACTCGATGCACTTGCGGAACTCCTGCGAGCGGTCCACGTCCTCCTGCATCATGCGGTACTCGCCGGGACCCACACCGGCGGGCGGCACGAACGCCGGCACCTCCCGCGCCTTCTGGTAGTTGAAGCCGACGTCCGTCACCAGGTCACGGATCACCGGGAAGGCGCGCAGGGGAGTGACCGTGATCGTCTCCGCGCGGTCGAAGACCGACATGCGGGTCATGCACATCAGCCGCGGGCGGCCGTTGATCTCGGCCGAGCACGAACCGCACTTGCCCGCCTTGCAGTTCCAGCGCACGGCGAGGTCGGGCGCCTGCGTGGCCTGGAGCCGGTGGATGATGTCGAGCACCACCTCGCCGTCGTTGACCTCGACCTCGAAGTCCTCCAGGTCACCGCCCTGCACATCGCCCCGCCACACCTTGAAGCGGGCCTCGTAGCTGCTCATTCGTACAGCTCCTCTTCGGCGAAGTACTTGACCAGCTCCTCCTTCTCGAAGAGGGCGAGCAGGTCGGGGCGGATGGGTTCGGTGGTCTCGCGGGTCAGACGGATCTGGCCGCGGGCGGGGTCGGTCGCCGCGAGGCCGCCGGTGGGGTCGGCGAGGGCGCACAGCAGGTTCACGTTGCGCCAGGCGCGGTCCATCGTCGGGTGGTCCTCGCGGGTGTGCCCGCCGCGCGACTCGGTGCGCTCCAGCGCCGACCGCGCCACGCACTCGCTGACCAGCAGCATGTTCCTGAGGTCGAGGGCCAGGTGCCAGCCGGGGTTGAACTGGCGGTGGCCCTCCACCCCCGCCCGGCGCGCCCGTGCCCGCAGTTCGGCCAGCTTGTGCAGGGCCTGCTCCATCTCACCCTCGCGCCGGATGATGCCGACCAGGTCGTTCATGGTCTGCTGGAGTTCCTGGTGGAGGGTGTACGGGTTCTCCGGCGGCCCCGCCTCGTCCGCCGTCTCCGCGGAGAAGGGCCGCAGCGCCTCCGCGGCGGCCGTGTCGATCTGCGCGTCGTCCACCGGCGGGCGCTGGTTCGCCAGCCCCTGCGCGTACTCGGCCGCGTGCAGACCCGCCCGGCGCCCGAACACCAGCAGGTCGGACAGCGAGTTGCCGCCGAGCCGGTTGGAGCCGTGCATGCCGCCGGCCACCTCACCGGCCGCGAAGAGCCCCGGCACGCCGCGCGCCGCCGCCGTGTCGGACTCCACGGCGATGCCGCCCATGACGTAGTGGCAGGTCGGGCCGACCTCCATCGCCTCCGCGGTGATGTCGACGTCGGCCAGCTCCTTGAACTGGTGGTACATGGAGGGCAGCCGGCGCCGGATGACCTCCGCCGGCATCCGTGTCGAGACGTCCAGGAAGACACCGCCGTGCGGGGAGCCCCGGCCCGCCTTCACCTCGGCGTTGATCGCGCGGGCCACCTCGTCGCGGGGGAGCAGCTCCGGGGGACGGCGGTTGTTGTCGGGGTCCTCGTACCACCGGTCGGCCTCCTCCTCCGACTCGGCGTACTTGTCCTTGAACACGTCCGGGATGTAGTCGAACATGAACCGCTTGCCGTCGGAGTTCCTGAGCACTCCGCCGTCCCCGCGCACGGACTCGGTGACGAGGATGCCCTTCACCGACGGCGGCCAGACCATGCCCGTCGGGTGGAACTGCACGAACTCCATGTTCAGCAGGGGCGCGCCGGCCAGCAGCGCGAGGGCGTGGCCGTCGCCGGTGTACTCCCACGAGTTCGAGGTGACCTTGAAGGACTTGCCGATGCCGCCGGTCGCGACGACCACGGCGGGCGCCTCCAGGACGAAGAAGCGTCCGGTCTCGCGCGCGTACGCGAAGACCCCGCTCACCCGGGAACCGTCCTTGAGGATCCGCGTGACCGTGCACTCCTGGAAGACCTTCAGCCGCGACTCGTAGTCCCCGGTCTCCTTGAAGTCCTCCTGTTGCAGCGCGACGATCTTCTGCTGGAGGGTGCGGATCAGCTCCAGGCCCGTACGGTCGCCGACGTGCGCGAGGCGCGGGTACTCGTGGCCGCCGAAGTTGCGCTGGGAGATCCGGCCGTCCTTCGTACGGTCGAACAGCGCACCCCAGGTCTCCAGCTCCCACACCCGGTCCGGGGCCTCCTGGGCGTGCAGCTCGGCCATCCGCCACTGGTTGAGGAACTTGCCGCCGCGCATGGTGTCGCGGAAGTGGACCTGCCAGGTGTCGTGCTCGTTGGCGTTGGCCATGGCAGCCGCGATACCGCCCTCGGCCATCACCGTGTGCGCCTTGCCGAACAAGGACTTGCAGATCACCGCCGTACGGGCGCCCCGCTCGCGCGCCTCGATCGCGGCCCGCAGACCGGCGCCACCCGCGCCGACCACGACGACGTCCCACTCCTGCCGGTCCACCACGGACATCAGTCAGTCCCTCACTGGAATCTCTAGAAGAAGCGCGGATCGTCGAAGACCCCGGACGCGACCAGATAGACGTAGAAGTCGGCGAGCGCCACGCTCACCAGGGACGTCCAGGCGAGCAGCATGTGCCGGGCGTTGAGCTTCCCGATGAACTGCCACGTCCGGTAGCGCACGGGGTGTTTGGAGAAGTGCTTGAGCTTGCCGCCGACGATGTGTCGGCAGGAGTGGCAGGAGAGCGTGTACGCCCAGATCAGCACGATGTTGACCAGGAAGACCAGGGTGCCGAGGCCCATGTGGCCCCAGCGGTAGTGCGTGTCCCGGAAGGCCAGCACCGTGTCGTAGGTCAGCACGCCGGCGACCAGCAGCGCGGCGTAGAAGAAGTACCGGTGGACGTTCTGCAGGATCAGCGGGAAGCGGGTCTCACCGGTGTACGTCCGGTGCGGCTCGGCGACCGCGCAGGCGGGCGGGGACGCCCAGAAGCTGCGGTAGTACGCCTTGCGGTAGTAGTAGCAGGTCAGCCGGAAGCCGAGCGGGAAGATCAGGATGATGATCGCGGGCGAGATCGCCCACCAGCTGCCGAAGAGGTCGGCGTTCGGCCCCGCCCGCATGGCCCGGCAGTTCTCCGCCAGGCACGGCGAGTAGAACGGCGAGACGTACGGCGCCGCGTAGTAGTGGGCGTTGGCGAAGGCCCGCCAGGTCGAGTAGACGACGAAGGCGAACAGACCGGCCGCGGTGACGGCGGGCGCCAGCCACCAGCGGTCGGTCCGCAGATGCGGTGCGGCGATCGCGGCGCGCGTACCGGTGCGCACGCCGCCGCTGTTCTGTTGGGGTTCCGTACCAGTAGCCAAGGGGGACTCCGGTCGGTTGCGGGGATCTCAGGGGGCGCGGCGGTCGCGGGCGCCCAGGCCCTCGTCGTCCGTGTCCGTCCAGAGGCTGATGTCGTAGGGCGTGTCGGAGATGGTGACGAGGTCGGGGCGGCGCGCCGCGTCGGGGGCGGCCGCCGCATCCCGCAGCAGCGCCACGCTCTCGCGCAGATGGTCGGCGTCCAGTCGGACCCGGCGCATCTCCAGGCCGCCGCTGCCCAGGTGCTGCTCCAGACGTCCCAACGACCGGTACAGATCGTCGAGGGAGCGCTGGACCGAGGTGATGTCGTCGTGCACGGTCATGACTTGCCCCTCACTTCCATGGGTCCGACGGGACCTGGGCGGCAACGTTCATGCGCCTTGGAGTGTTGCGCGTCACACCTGCCGGTGTGAAGGCATGTGCAGCGATTGGCGGAGGCGCACGGATGCATCTCCGGGTGTGTTGCGCCGCACGGGTGGGGTTACCGCCCGTCGTCGCCGTGTCGCCCGCTGTGGCCGGATCCTTTCCTCTTCAGTGGCCGCATAGATCTGATCAGCTCCATATACCGCCAAAAGTGATCAGCTCCATATACCGATAAATGTGAGCATAAAGCCCGCGGCTTCCCGGAGGTAGCAGAGATGTCCTACGACGGCGTCGGCCCCTACGCGGCCGCAGCAGGCGGGGCGAGGTCCGCTGGGGTCCGGCAGCGCCCCGAAGCGGCGCGGGGAACCGCGCGACCAGCCATGACGGTGCCGCAGCCGATCGACCGCTCCTCGCGGCGTTCCCAGCGCAGGGCCATGCGCTCGGCCGCCTTCCTCACCGCGGGGGCGCTCGCGGTGCCCCTCCTGGCCGGGTGCGGTTCCGAGGACGACACCAGCGGCCCGCTCGCGCCGCAGGACATCGCCCTGGTCGCCCGCGACCTGGTCGCCGACGGCGGCACCCTGAAGTGGGCCGTGGACGCCGTACCGGAGACCCTGAACACCTTCCAGGCCGACGCCGACGCCGGCACCACCCGGGTCGCCCAGGCCGTGCTGCCGTCGATGTTCCGGCTCGACGCCGGCGGCCGCCCGGTGGCGAACCCCTCCTATCTCGAGTCGGCCAAGGTCATCGAGACCGAGCCGCGCCAGGTCGTGCTGTACAAGCTGAACCAGCAGGCCGTCTGGAGCGACGGCCGGGAGATCGGCGCCGCCGACTTCGTCGCCCAGTGGCGCGCCCTGTCCGGAAAGGACAGCGCCTACTGGACCGCCCGCAACGCCGGCTACGACCGCATCGCCAAGATCGAGCGCGGCGCCAACGACCTCCAGGTCCGGGTCACCTTCTCCCGCGCCTACGCCGACTGGAGATCGCTGTTCTCCCCGCTGTACCCCAAGGACGTCATGGGTACCCCGGACGCCTTCAACGACGGCGCCCGCCGCAAGCTGAAGGTCACCGCCGGACCCTTCAAGGTGGAGAAGGTCGACACCGCCAAGAAGGACGTCGTCCTCACCCGCAACCCGCGCTGGTGGGGCAAGCCCGCGAAACTCAACCAGATCGTGCTGCACGCCGTACCCCATGACAAGCGGGCCGCCGCGCTCGCCGACGGCAGCGTGGACCTCGCCGAGATCGATGCCGCGGACGCCCAGCGGATCAGCCTCGCCACCCGCCAGAAGGGCACCGGGACCCCGCTGCAGGGCGGCGGGAAGACCTCCGTCAAGAAGCTGCGCTCCTGGGCGCTCGCGCACGGCTTCGACTCCGACAAGGTGAAGGTCGGCAAGAAGAAGCTGCGCAAGGCCATCTCCGAGTACCTGGAGCAGCAGCAGGCCCTGCGCGCCTTCGACGTCCGCAGGTCCCTGGAGCCCGCCTACACCCAGCTCGCCCTCAACGGCTCCCAGGGCCCCCTCGCCGACGAACGGGTCCGGCGGGCCGTCGCCCGCGCCCTGGACCGCGAGGAACTGGCCAAGCTGGTCCTCACCCCGCTCGGCCTGCCCGCCGTCCCGGTCGGCAGCCACCTCGCCCTGTCCGGGCAGACCGCCTACGCCGACAACAGCGGCGCCATCGGCGGTCAGGACACCAAGGAGGCGCAGGCGCTCCTCGCCGACGCCGGCTGGGTGCCCGGCGGCCCGGTCAAGGAGGAGAAGAAGGGGGAGAAGGCGGCCGGCCCGCAGAGCGGGGAAGGCGAGAAGAGCCAGAACGAGGACACGTCCGACGGCGGCGGCGACGGCGAGTACATCGTCGGCGAGGACGACAAGAGCGGGGAGGACAAGAGCGGGGAGGAGGGCAAGGACCAGGAGTCCGCCGACGGCAGGCGGCAGCACGGCGAGGAGGACGGCCGGCACCTCGCGCAGGAGGGCAAGCACGGCGGCGCGCCGGGCGCGTACGCCCCCAAGGGCACGGCCGCTCCGGCCGCCGCGCCGGCCGGACCGCTCGCCAAGAACGGCAAGCCGCTCGCGCTCAGCTTCGTGCTGCCCTCGGGCCCCGGCTCCGAGACCCTGAACACGGTCGCCGAGCGGATCACGGTGATGCTGGAGCGGGTCGGTATCCGGACGACGATCACCAAGGTCTCGGACGAGAGCTACTTCAAGGACCACATCGCCTCCGGCGACTACGACCTCGCCCTGTACTCCTGGCCGTCCTCCGCCTTCCCCGCGACCGACGCCCGGCCCATCTACGCCAAGCCGGTGGCGGCGGCCGACGGGTCGGTGAACATCGGGCAGAACTACACGCGGGTCGGCACCGACCAGGTCGACCAGCTCTTCGACCAGGCGGCGGCGACGCTGGACGAGGACGAGGCGCGTGCGCTGATCCGCAAGGCCGACGCGCGGATCTGGGCGGCGGCGGGCTCCATTCCGCTCTATCAGCGGCCCCAGCTGGTGGGGGCGCGCAAGGATCTGGTCAACGCGGGGGCGTTCGGGTTCCAGACGCCGATCTACGAGGACATGGGCTTCCTGAAGAAGGGGGCGAAGGTTCCTGCCGCCCCCAAGGGGCAGTGAGCACCCTCGCCGGCTCAGGGTGCGTGGGGGCCGCTCGCGCCGTTCCCCGCGCGCCTGGGCAAGCGGCCTGGTCGCCTGCCCGGAAGCGGCCCGGCGAGCCCCCGCCGCGGACGGCACGTACCATGGGGTGAGGCCGTGGCGTGTCCAGCCCGGCAGGGCCCGCGCAACACAGACGTACGCGCAGGGCAATCCTCACACCCCGGGAGTTCGCCGCACTATGGCCACGCGCCACGACATCCGCAACGTCGCCATCGTCGCCCACGTCGACCATGGCAAGACCACCATCGTCGACGGCATGCTCAAGCAGGCCGGCGCGTTCGCCGCCCACCAGCTCGACTCCGTCGACGACCGCATGATGGACTCGAACGACCTGGAGCGTGAGAAGGGCATCACGATCCTCGCCAAGAACACGGCGGTCAAGTACCACCCGAAGGACGGCGGGGAACCGATCACCATCAACATCATCGACACCCCCGGCCACGCCGACTTCGGCGGTGAGGTCGAGCGCGGTCTGTCGATGGTCGACGGCGTCGTGCTGCTGGTGGACGCCTCCGAGGGCCCGCTGCCGCAGACCCGCTTCGTGCTGCGCAAGGCGCTGCAGGCGCGGCTCCCCGTCATCCTGTGCATCAACAAGACGGACCGCCCCGACGCCCGGATCGACGAGGTCGTCAACGAGACCTACGACCTCTTCCTCGACCTGGACGCCGACGAGGAGCAGATCGAGTTCCCGATCGTCTACGCCTGCGGCCGTGACGGCATCGCCTCGCTGACCAAGCCGGACAACGGCACGGTCCCGGCCGACAGCGACAGCCTGGAGCCCTTCTTCTCCACGATCCTGGAGCACATCCCGGCCCCGACGTACGAGGAGGACGCGCCGCTCCAGGCGCACGTCACCAACCTCGACGCGGACAACTTCCTCGGCCGTATCGCGCTGCTCCGCGTCGAGCAGGGCGAGCTGCGCAAGGGCCAGACCGTGGCCTGGATCAAGCGCGACGGCAGCATCAGCAACGTGCGCATCAGCGAGCTGATGATGACCGAGGCGCTCACCCGCAAGCCGGCCGAGAAGGCCGGTCCCGGTGACATCTGCGCCGTCGCCGGCATCCCGGACATCATGATCGGCGAGACCCTCGCCGACACCGAGAACCCGATCCCGCTGCCGCTGATCACGGTCGACGAGCCCGCGATCTCCATGGTGATCGGTACGAACACCTCGCCGCTGGTCGGTCGCGGCGCCACCGGCAAGGGCGCCGACAACAAGGCGGCCGTGAAGGACCGCAAGGTCACCGCCCGCCAGGTCAAGGACCGCCTGGACCGCGAGCTGATCGGTAACGTCTCCCTGCGTGTCCTGGAGACCGAGCGGCCGGACGCCTGGGAGGTGCAGGGCCGTGGTGAGCTGGCGCTCGCCATCCTGGTCGAGACCATGCGCCGGGAGGGCTACGAGCTGACCGTCGGCAAGCCGCAGGTCGTCACCAAGGACGTCGACGGCAAGGTCTACGAGCCGGTCGAGCGCATGACGATCGACGTGCCCGAGGAGCACATGGGTGCGGTCACGCAGCTCATGGGCGTCCGCAAGGGCCGGATGGACAACATGTCCAACCACGGCTCGGGCTGGGTCCGCATGGAGTTCGTGGTGCCCTCCCGCGGCCTCATCGGCTTCCGTACGGAGTTCCTGACGCAGACGCGTGGCACGGGCATCGCCCACTCCATCCACGAGGGCCACGAGCCCTGGTTCGGACCGCTGCAGACCCGCAACAACGGCTCGCTGGTCGCCGACCGCTCCGGTGCCGTCACCGCGTTCGCGATGACGAACCTTCAGGAGCGCGGCGTGCTCTTCACGGAGCCGGGCACCGAGGTGTACGAGGGCATGATCGTCGGTGAGAACTCCCGCTCCGACGACATGGACGTCAACATCACCAAGGAGAAGAAGCTCACCAACATGCGGTCCTCGACGGCCGATGTGACCGAGTCGATCGTGCCGCCGCGCAAGCTGTCGCTGGAGCAGTCGCTGGAGTTCTGCCGCGACGACGAGTGCGTCGAGGTGACCCCGGAGGCCGTTCGCATCCGCAAGGTCGTGCTCGACCAGCGTGAGCGCGCCCGCGCCGCGAGCCGCGCCAAGCACAGCTGATCCAAGGACACTTGAGCCCGGGTCCCTCCAGGATGGAGGGACCCGGGCTTTTTGCAACCCGTTTTCCGGCGGACGATGATCGATTACGCGGGCCCGGTGTCCGAAATGCGGAGATCCCCGACCGATAGCCATGTAACACGTCCGTTTCGCGGCCTTCTCCCCTCGAACAGTTTGTCCAGTTTTTGGAAGTTCTACACGGCAGCTGTGACTGAATTGAGATTTAAAGACAGTGGTCGCCACCTGGCTCATGGCAGATAGTTAGCCGCGTAGCGCTCGGGTCAATGGGTCTCGCGCTGTGGGGACAGCGCCGACTCACGAGCACCAGGGGGTGTCTGACCCTCCGTCAGGGGTGTCGGAGGAAAGACGGTAACCCTCTCCTGTTGGTGAACACGTGAAGTCATGAGGAGGAAGCCCCATGCGCGGTGTCAAAAACACCAGGTGGGACAGTTCGTCGCTTCCAGCGGTGTGATTCGGCTGTAGAACTACGCGCGTCCGACTGCGGGTTCGCGCGTTCTCCGAGTACCCGAACACCTCTCACACCTATATCTGTGAAACGGACGAACCGTGACAAGTCCTATCGACATTGAGGGCGGCGGGACTTCGGTCGTCGTCGACGGCGAACCAGGGCCGGAGGCGAAGAGCGAAGCCGTCAAGCTCGAAGGCCGGTCCCCCGGCCAGCTGATGTGGATGCGCTTCAAGCGCGACCGCACCGGTGTGATCTCGGCCTACGTCGTGGGCTTCTTCTTCCTGATCGGCCTGCTCGCTCCGCTGATCGCCAAGGTGTACGGCAAGGACCCGTACACGGTCTACGCGGACGAGCGTCCGGAGCTGTTCGACAGCGCCGGCGTGCCGGTGCAGCCCAACGGCGGCATCAGCGGCGAGTTCTGGTTCGGGCTCGAACCGGGCAACGGCTACGACGTCTTCACCAAGCTGATCTACGGCATCCGCACCTCGCTGATGATCTCGGTCGCCGTGACCCTCGCGGTCGTCGTGACCGGCATCCTGCTCGGCGTCACCGCCGGCTACATCGGCGGCAAGACGGACTACTTCATCGGCCGGGTCATCGACTTCCTGCTCGCCTTCCCGGCGCAGCTGTTCTTCATCGCGAGCATGCCGGTCGTGGTCTCCCTGTTCGTCAGCCCGCGCGACGAGACGCCCACCTACGTCCGGGTGGTGGCGCTGATCCTCGTGCAATGGTTCCTGGGCTGGATGGGGCTCGGCCGCATCCTGCGCGGCACCGCACTCGCCCTGCGCGAACGAGAGTTCATCGAGGCGGCCAGGGTCAGCGGGGCCTCGCCGTGGCGGATCATCCGCAAGGAGATCCTGCCGAACATCGTCACCCCGCTGCTGGTGCAGACGACGTATCTGCTGCCCGGCTTCGTGACCGCCGAGGCCGGCCTGTCCTTCCTGGGCGTGGGCATCGTCGAACCGACGCCGGACTGGGGGCAGATGTTCTCCAAGGCGTCCACCGAACTGGTGCTGCAGAACGACATCACCTACATGTTCTTCCCCGGCATCTCGATGGTCATCTTCGTCGTCGCGTTCAACCTGCTCGGGGACTCGGTCAGAGACGCTTTCGATCCCAAGACCGCGCGCTGACCTCAGCACATCAACCGTACGGAACGTCAGTTCCGTTGTTCTTCACTGCACTTCAGCAGTTCTTTTCGCACTGGTGACACACAGAACGCACTGGTGACACACAGATGGGTGGGAATCTTCGTGATGAGTAGGGGCGGACGCCACGCCTACGGCGCACTCTCCGTGCTCGCGGCCGGAGCTCTTGTGCTCACCGGTTGCAGCAAGGGCGGCAGCGACAGCGGCGACAACGGCAAGAAGGACAAGCAGAACGCCGAACGCCAGCAGGCGTCCATCAAGTTCGGCGACGCGGCGGCCTCCACCGGCCCGGCGGCCGATGTGCCCGGCGCCAAGCCCGGCGGCACGATGGAGGTGCTGCAGCGCGACAGCTACGCCCACCTCGACCCGGCGCAGATCTACGTCTCCGACGAGGGCTCCCTCGCCTCGCTGCTCCACCGCGGTCTGACGGGCTACAAGGCCACGAGCAACGACGGCAGCAAGCACGAGGTGGTCGGCGACCTCGCCACCGACTCCGGCACCACCAGCGACGGTGGCAAGACCTGGAAGTACACGCTCAAGGACGGCATCAAGTTCCAGGACGGTTCCCCGATCACGTCCAAGGACGTCCGGCACAGCGTCGAGCGGCTCTTCGCGCCGTTCATCAACCAGGGCCCCACCTACCTCCAGCAGTGGCTGGCCGACAAGCCGGGCACCGAGTACCGCAAGCTCCTCAAGGACGGCCCGTACAAGGGCAAGCACCTGCCCGGCTCCGTCCTGGAGACGCCGGACGACAAGACCATCGTCTTCCACTTCAAGACCCCGCACCCCGACCTGCCCTACGCGCTGGCGATGGCGGGCTACGCGGTCGTCTCGGAGAAGGGCGACACCAAGGAGAAGTACGACAAGGCGCCGGTGGTGACCGGTCCCTACAAGGTCCAGTCGTTCAAGTCCGGCAAGTCGATGGTGCTGGTCAAGAACACCAACTGGGACCCGAAGACGGACCCGATCCGCCACCAGTACGTGGACCGGTTCAACATCACGTTCAACCAGCAGTACGAGACCTCCACCAAGGCCCTCCTCGCCGACACCGGCGCGGACCAGACCGGTGTCAGCTTCAACAACCAGGTCGACGCGGGCAACCTGTCCCAGGTGCTGCGTGACCCGAAGATGAAGTCCCGCACGGTCTCCGGCTACCAGCCGTACGTGGGCCAGATGAACATCAACATGAGCCACCCGGCCATGAAGGACAAGACGATCCGCGAGGCGATCGCCTACGCCCTGCCGGTCACCCCGTTCGTGCGTGCCTACGGCGGCAACGACGCCATGGAGGTCGCGGGCGGTCTGATCTCCCCGACCGTCTCCGGCTACGACGCCGCGTTCGACCCGTGGGGCAAGAAGAAGAAGCCCGCCGGTGACCCGGTCAAGGCCAAGGAGCTGCTGAAGAAGGCCGGCAAGCTCAACATGAAGCTGACCTTCGGCTACATCAACACCCCCGAGGGCCAGCAGTACTCCACCGCCATGGCGGCGGGCCTGAAGAAGGCCGGCTTCAACGTCCAGCGCCAGGAGATCCCGGCCGAGACCTACTACGACCAGGTCTCCAAGCTGGACAACAACTACGACATCTTCCACACCGCGTGGGGTGCCGACTGGCCGTCCGCCTCGACCGTGATCCCGCCGCTGTACGACGGCCGCGTGATCGCCGACGGCGCGCAGAACTACTCGCAGGTCAACGACCCGAAGATCAACAGCGAGATCGACCGGATCAACAAGATCACCGACCCGGTCAAGTCCGCGGCCGAGTGGGAGAAGCTGGACCAGTACATCGTGAAGGACAGCGTCAACGTCGTTCCGACCGCGTACTACAAGCAGACCCAGATCGCCGGCTCCAAGGTCGGCGGGCTCGTCTACGACGACGTGCTCGGCGGCATCGACCCGCGTCGCCTCTACATCAAGTAACCGTTCCCTCCGGTACCCGGCGCGCCCGCACCAAGGGTGCGCCGGGTACCGCCCGGACCGCCGACGTCTGAGAGCTGCCCTGTCATGCTGCGCTTCCTCGTCCGCCGGATCATCGGTGCCGTCGTCATTCTGTTCCTGCTGAGCATCGTCGCGTTCGTGCTGTTCTTCGGGGTGCCCCGGGACCCGGCGCTGCTGATGTGCGGCAAGACCTGCAACCCGGACAGCATCGCGAACATCCACCATGTGCTCGGCCTGGACAAATCCATCCCCGAGCAGTACTGGACCTTCCTGCACAACCTCGTCCTGGGCAGTGACCAGTTCGCCCAGGGCCCGTGCCCTGCCCCCTGCTTCGGCTACTCGTACCACACCAACGAGCAGGTCTGGGGCACGCTGCTGGACCGCCTGCCCACCACCATCTCGCTCACCCTGGGCGCGGCCGTGGTCTTCCTGCTCGTCGGCCTCGGCGCCGGCCTGCTCGCCGCCTGGCGGCGCGGCACGCTGATCGACAAGACGGCCACCGCGGGGGCCATGGTCCTCAGCTCCCTGCAGATCTACTTCCTGGGCCCGCTGGCCCTGGCCATCCTCGTCTACCAGACGCACTGGTTCGACAAGCCCTCCTACAACGAGTTCACCCAGGACCCGGTCACCTGGTTCTCGGGCCTGATCATCCCGTGGGTGGTCCTCTCCACGATCTTCGCGGCGCAGTACACCCGTATGTCACGGTCCTCGATGATCGAACAGCTGCAGGAGGAACACGTCCGCACCGCCCGCGCCAAGGGCATGTCCCGGCGGTACGTCTTCTTCCGCTACGCCTGGCGCGGTTCGCTGATCCCGATCGTCACCATCTTCGGCATCGACCTCGGATCCCTGCTCGGCGGCGCCATCATCACCGAGACCACCTTCAGCTTGCCGGGGATCGGCCAACTGGCCGTCCAGTCCGTCTTCTTCAGCGACCTGCCGCTGCTGCTCGGCGTGATGCTGTTCGCCGCCACCATGATCCTGATGTTCAACATCGTCGTCGACGCCGCGTACGCCTTCATCGACCCGCGCGTGCGGCTGTCCTAGGAGCACTGTCGTGACCACTCTGACCAAGGAAGCCGGCGCTCCCGTCCCGGCCGGCACCGGGCCCCTGCTCTCGGTGCGGGACCTGCACGTCAGCTTCAAGACCGAGGACGGCGTCGTACGGGCCGTCGATGGGCTCTCCTTCGATCTGGAGAGGGGCAGGACGCTCGGCATCGTGGGGGAGTCCGGCTCGGGCAAGTCGGTGACGAACCTGACCATCCTCGGCCTGCACAACCCGATGTTCACCACGGTCGAGGGCGAGATCCTGCTGGACGGGCAGGAGCTGACGTCGGCCCGTGAGTCGGAGCTGGAGAAGCTGCGCGGCAACAAGGTCGCCATGATCTTCCAGGACCCGCTCACCGCGCTCTCCCCGTACTACACCGTCGGCCGCCAGATCGCCGAGCCGTACATGAAGCACACCGGCGCCAAGAAGAAGGAGGCATGGGAGCGCGCCGTCGAGATGCTGGGCAAGGTCGGCATTCCCAACCCCAGGGAGCGGGCGAAGGAGTACCCGCACCAGTTCTCCGGCGGTATGCGCCAGCGCGCGATGATCGCCATGGCGCTGGTCTGCGACCCCGACCTGCTGATCGCCGACGAGCCGACGACGGCCCTGGACGTGACCGTCCAGGCGCAGATCCTGGACCTGCTCAAGGACCTGCAGCAGGAGTTCGGCACCGGCATCGTCTTCATCACCCACGACCTGGGGGTGATCGCCGACATGGCCGACGACATCATGGTGATGTACGCGGGCGGCGCGGTGGAGCGGGGCACCGTCGACGAGGTGCTGCGCTCGCCGCAGCACCCGTACACCTGGGGCCTGCTGAACTCGATGCCACGTCTCGACTCCGACCTCGGCGCCCAGCTGTCCCCGATCCCCGGTTCGCCGCCCTCGCTGCTCAACCCGCCGTCCGGCTGCCGCTTCCACCCCCGCTGCACCTTCCAGGACCGGGTGGCGGGCACGGGCCGCTGTGTGAACGAGCGCCCGCTGCTGGCCCCGGACCGGGCGTCGGCCTGCCATCTCACCGCCGACCAGAAGCGGACCATCTTCATCGAGGAGATCAAGCCCCGACTGGGCTAGGTCGTCATAGGAGGACACCGTCATGAAAGAGGACCTGGTCCTCCCGGTCCCGCGCAAGACGAGCGCCGGCGCGGACGGGGAACCGCTGCTGGAAGTCTCGGGGCTGACCAAGCACTTCCCGGTGAAGGGCGGCTTCCCGATCCGCCGCACGATCGGCGCGGTGCAGGCCGTGGACGGCATCGACCTGACCGTGCACGCCGGCGAGAGCTTCGGCCTGGTCGGCGAGTCCGGCTGCGGCAAGTCGACCACGGGCCGGCTGATCACGCGGCTGATGGAGCCGACGAGCGGCACGATCACCTACCGCGGCCAGGACATCAGCCATGCCTCGCGCAAGGCGCTGGCGCCGATCCGCTCCGAGATCCAGATGATCTTCCAGGACCCGTACTCGTCGCTGAACCCGCGGCAGACGGTCGGCAAGATCATCTCGGGTCCGATGGAGATCAACGACATCAACCCGGCCGGCGGCCGGGAGAAGCGCGTCCGCGAACTCCTGGAGATCGTCGGTCTCAACCCCGAGCACTACAACCGCTTCCCGCACGAGTTCTCCGGCGGTCAGCGCCAGCGCATCGGCGTCGCCCGCGCGCTCGCCCTGGAGCCGAAGCTGATCGTGGCGGACGAGCCGGTCTCGGCCCTGGACGTCTCCATCCAGGCCCAGGTGGTGAACCTGCTGCAGAAGGTGCAGCGGGAACTCGGCATCGCGTTCGTGTTCATCGCCCACGACCTGGCGGTGGTACGGCACTTCTCGCAGCGCGTCGCGGTCATGTACCTCGGCAAGATCATCGAGGTGGGTGACCGGGACTCCATCTACGCCCGCCCGCGCCACCCGTACACCCACGCCCTGCTGTCCGCGGTCCCCGAGGTCAGCCTGGAAGTGGGCGGTGCGCCCGCACGCGAACGCATCCGCCTGGCCGGCGATGTGCCGTCCCCGATCTCCCCGCCCTCCGGCTGCCGTTTCCGCACGCGCTGCTGGAAGGCGCAGGACAAGTGCGCGACGGAGGAGCCGCCGCTGATCCAGCTCTCCGGGAACCGGGACGGCCACCTGACGGCCTGCCACTTCCCGGAGGACCCGACCACCGAGGCCCGGGACGAGGACATCGTGCTGGACCCGGCGCTGGCGGCGCTGGAGGAGGACGCGAGGGAGTAGGGGGTCCTCAGGCCCGCCGGGCCACGGTGATGATCTCCGGACCGGCGGGGGTGAGCGGCCCCCGCCCCCAGTCCCCGTACTGCTCGACGACGGCCAGGCCGGCCTCCGTGAGGAAACCCTCCAGCGTCTCGGCGTCGAGGAAGCGCAGGACGCCATGACTGACCCGCGGGGCCGTCCACCCGTCGCCCTCGAAGTTCTCCGTGAAGCGGACGAGGCCCTGGGCCAGGCCGTCGCCCCGCACCTCGTGCCACACCCGCACCGGGGTGCCGTCGGCCCCGGTGATCTCGTACACCCGCTCCGGCGTCCACCGCTCCCAGGCACGGGCGCCCGGGTTCCGGGTCTCGAACACGAACCGCCCGCCGTCCCCCAGGGCCGCGCGGACCGCCCGCAGACAGACGAGTATCTCCTCGTCCCGGACCAGTTCCTGGAAGGCGTGCCCGGTCATCACGACGAGGTCGAACTCCCGGTCCCACCGCCGCACCCGCGTGTCCCCGAGCACCCACTCGACGTCCCCGCACTCCCGCCGCGCCTGTACCAGCATGGCAGCGGCCGGATCGAGCCCCATCAGCCGGCCCCGGTGCCCCTGGGCCCGGGCCCGTCGCAGCAACTGCCCGGTGCCGCAGCCGATGTCCAGCACCGAGCGGGCCCCGATCACCAGGCCGAGGTAGAAGTCGTCACCCGGTCCCCAGGGGTTGAGGCTGTCGTAGAACGCGGCGAGCGAGAGATCGGCGAACGAGTGATCGACCACCGCGGCAGTCTGACACACGATCCCGAACGGTGTGTCAGTTTTTCGGCTCAGTTCCCGGGGACTGGCACCCCTCTACTCCGCGTCGGCTCGATGCCCTTGCGCACAGCGACCGCGGTACCGGGATGCGGCGAAGGCCCGCGTCCGGGGAGACGCGGGCCTTCTGTCCCCTGGACCGGACGTTCGTGGGCTCGGGTCAATGGGCCGAGAAGGTCCGTTCCGCAAGGGGGCGGCTGACGGAAAGGGGTGTGTCAGGCCGCCGCCTCGGGGTCCTTGGCGAGACGCGGGGCCGGAACGGCGTCCGCCGTCTCCGGGTAGTGGCACGCCGTCAGGTGACCCGGCTTGTTGCCCTCCACCTGCACCAGCGGCGGTGCCTCCGTCGCGCACTTCTCCGTCGCCTTCCAGCAACGGGTGCGGAAGCGGCAGCCGGAGGGCGGGTTGATCGGGGAGGGCACGTCGCCGGTCAGCCGGATGCGCTCACGCGGCTCCTCGTCCACCGTGGCCTCGGGCACGGCGGACAGCAGGGCCCGCGTGTAGGGGTGGCGCGGGTTGTCGTACAGGTCCTCGCGGTCGGCGATCTCGACGATCTTACCGAGGTACATGACCGCGACGCGCTGCGAGAAGTGCCGCACGATGGCGAGGTCGTGGGCGATGAACACGAACGCGATGCCGAGTTCCCGCTGCACCTTCTGCAGCAGGTTCACCACCTGGGCCTGGATGGAGACGTCCAGGGCCGAGACCGGCTCGTCCGCCACGATCAGCTTCGGCTCCAGGGCGAGCGCGCGGGCGACGCCGATGCGCTGGCGCTGACCGCCGGAGAACTCGTGCGGGAAGCGGTTGTAGTGCTCGGGGTTGAGACCGACGATCTCCAGGAGTTCGCGGACGCGCTTCTCCCGGCCGCCGGCCGGGTTGATGTCGTTGATCTCCATCGGCCCCGAGATGATCTTGCCGACCGTCTGCCGCGGGTTCAGCGAGGCGTACGGGTCCTGGAAGATCATCTGGATCTCGGAGCGGATCGGCGCCAGCTGCCTGCGGCCCGCGTGCGTGATGTCCTGGCCGCGGTAGAGGATCTTGCCGCCGGTCGGTTCCAGCAGGCGCGTGATCAGCCGGCCCGTGGTCGACTTGCCGCAGCCGGACTCGCCGACCAGGCCCAGGCTCTCGCCCTTGGACACCTGGAAGTCCAGTCCGTCCACGGCCTGCACGGCGCCGACGGTCCGCCGGATCGGGAAGCCGCCCTTGATCGGGAAGTGCTTCGTCAGCCCGGAGACGTCCAGGAGGGGGTTCGTGTTGCTCATGATCGTGAAGTCCGTCTCGTGTCCGTCAGTGGTGCCGGGTTCCGGCGAAGTCGGCGAAGAGTTCCCGCTTCTGCTCCGAGGTGAGGTGGCAGGCGGAGCCGCGGCCCTCGACCACCTCAAGCAGCGGGCTCTGGGTGGAGCACAGGCCGCCCGCGACCTTCTCGACGAAGGCGCACCGCGGGTGGAAGCGGCAGCCGGTCGGCGGGTTGAGCAGCGAGGGCGGCGAACCGGGGATGGGCGTCAGCGGCACGTCCACCGGCCCGTTCAGGCTCGGCATCGAGTTGAGGAGGCCCAGCGTGTACGGGTGCTGCGGGGTGCGCAGCACCTCCTCCTTGGTACCGCGTTCCACGCACCGGCCGCCGTACATCACCAGCACGTCGTCCGCGATGTCGGCGATGACGCCGAGGTCGTGGGTGATGAAGATGATCGCGGTGCCGAACTCCTGCTGGAGGTCCTTGAGCAGGTCCATGATCTGCGCCTGGACGGTCACGTCGAGGGCGGTCGTCGGTTCGTCCGCGATGAGCAGCTCGGGGTCGCAGACCAGCGCCATGGCGATCATCGCGCGCTGGCGCATACCGCCGGAGAACTGGTGCGGGTAGTCGTCGACCCGCATGTCCGGCTGCGGGATGCCGACCCGGCGCAGCATCTCGATGGCGCGCTTGCGGGCCTCGGACTTGGAGCAGCCCGTGTGCTTGCGGTAGGTCTCGCCGATCTGCGTGCCGACGGTGTGGTACGGCGACAGCGAGGCCAGCGCGTCCTGGAAGATCATGGACATCTTGTTGCCGCGCAGCCGCTCCAGCTCCCGCTCGGAAGCGGTGAGCAGCTCCTTGCCGTCGAGGACGATCTCGCCCTCGATCGCGGTGCGGTCGCGGTCGTGCAGGCCCAGGATCGTCAGGTTCGTGACCGACTTGCCGGAGCCCGACTCGCCCACGATGCCGAGCGTCTGGCCCTTGGCCAGATCGAAGCTGAGTCCGTCGACGGCCTTGACGATGCCGTCCTCGGTGGAGAAGTGGACCCTGAGGTCCTTGATGGAGAGGAACGGCTGCTGATCGGTGCTCGTCACGGGGACGCTCCTGGGGGGTGATGCGAGGGGTCGCCGGGTGGGGCGGGTGGGAAGGGACGGCGGGGCGGAGGGTCAGGCGAGCCGGATCCGCGGGTCGATGAGGGCGTAGACGGCGTCCACGATGATGTTGAAGAGCACGATCGCGCCGGCGGACAGCAGGGTCACGCCCAGCACCATGGGCAGGTCGCTCTTGTCCACGGCGTCCACCGCGAGTCGGCCGACGCCCTGGAGGCTGAAGGTGTACTCGGTGATGATGGCGCCACCGATCAGCGTGCCCAGGTCGATGCCGAAGACCGTGACGATGGGACCCATCGCACCACGCCAGGCGAACCGGAAGAAGACGCTGCGCGAGGAGAGACCCTTGGCGCGGGCGGTGCGCACGTAGTCCTCGCTGAGCTGCTCGACCAGCTGGGAGCGGGACATACGGGTGTAGTTCGCCGTGAAGATGATCGCGAGCACCAGCCAGGGCAGCAGCAGGCCGGAGGCCCACTCGACGGGGTTCTCGGTGATGGGCGTGTACGACGGGTTGTCGAGGATGTCGAGCTTCGCGACGAGGAAGTACATCGCGATGTAGCCGATGAAGTAGACCTGCAGCGAGGAGCCGAGCAGCGAGGCGGAGCTGGCCAGCTTGTCCTGCCACTTGCCCTGCCTGACGGCGGCGATCATGCCGGCGCCGACGCCGAGCACCAGGAACACGATCGCGGCACCGAACGCCAGCGAGAGGGTCAGCGGCAGCCGGTCCAGGATGGTGCCGAGGACGGGCTCGCGGTTCGCGAACGAGTAACCGAGGCAGGGAGCGCTGCAGTCACCGAATTCCCCGTAGCTGCGTCCGACGAAGATGCCCTTCAGCCAGTACCAGTACTGGACCGGGACCGGGTGGTCGATGCCCAGGTTGTGCCGGACCTGCTTGAGCAGGTCGGGCGTGCAGTTCTTGCCGCACGACAACTGGGCGGGGTCACGCGGGATGGCGTAGAAGAGCCAGAAGGTGACGGCGCTGATGATCAGCAGGATCACCAGCGCGCCGATGACTCGGCGGACAAGGAAGCGGAGCATGGGGCGTGACTTTCCGGACGGGGCGCCGTCGCCGGGGTGAGGGGTGGGCCGGAGGGGGCGGCCGGGTCGTGGCCGCCCCCCGGGATCGATCGCGCTTACTTCTTGGCGTACAGCTTGCAGAGGGCGATGCAGGTGTTGCCGGCGTCGAACACGACGTTGCCGACCTTGGAGCCGTGCATCCAGTTGCGGATGGAGTGGTAGTCCGGGACGACCGCCGCCAGCTCCATGATCTGGCGGTCGACCTTGCCCCAGGCCTTGTTGGCCGCCTTCGGGTCGGCGATCTTCGCCGCGGCGTCGATCGCCTTGTTGACGCCCGGGTCGTTCAGCTGGGCGTAGTTGCTGCGGCCGTCGCCGATGTTCTTGCCGCTCCAGCAGGGGAAGAACACCGAGTAACCGTTCGGCCAGTCGGGGCTCCAGCCGGCGGCGAACAGGTCGAAGTCGTTGTCGATCTTGCCGATCTGCGTGTAGAAGGTCGACTTGTCGATCTGCTTGTTGACGACCTCGAAGCCGGCGGCCTCCAGCGCGTTCTTGATCGCGACGGCCTGCTTCACGGAGTTGTCCGACTGCTGGTAGGCGATGACCAGCTTCTGGCCGAGCTTGCCGGCCTCCTTCAGCAGCGCCTTGGCCTTGGCCGGGTCGCCACCGGGCTTGGTGCTCGCGCCGTACAGGTCGAACTTCTCGTAGCCGGGGGTGACGGGGCTGAGGATGGTGGTCGCCACCTCGGTGCTGGCCTTGCCGCCGCGGATGGTCTGCAGCTGCTGGTGCGGCCACGCCCAGTTGATCGCCTGGCGGACCTTGACGTCCTTGATGCGGGTCATGTTGATCGGCCAGTAGTAGGTGACCGTGTCGACCTGGGTGAGGACGCGCTGCTTCAGCTTGGCGTTGGTGAGGACCTGCGCGATGCGCTCCGCGGCCACCTCGTTGAAGATCGCCATCGCGTACTGGTCGTTGCCGCGGTCCGCGATGAAGCGGTCGGTCGAGGCGATGGGCTGGAAGCCGAACTGGAAGACGAACTTGTCCGGGTAGGCGTTGCGGATCGAGTCCGTCTTCGGGTCCCAGTGCTCGTTGCGCACGTAGGTCATCGACTTGCCGATGCTGCGGCTGTCGATCTTGTACGGGCCGCAGGAGAACGGGCGCTTGTCGTACTTCTCCTTGGTGTCGTGCTTCTTCGGCACCAGGGAGTAGCCGCGCATGGCGAGCGTGTAGTTGAAGTCGGTGCGGGGCTCGGTGAGACGGAAGGTGATCTTCCGGCCGGAGATCTCGATGGAGTCGAGTTCCTTGCCGCTGTACGGGCCCTTGTACTTGTCACCGCCGACCAGCCACTGCTGGACGTAGCGCGGACCCTCGGTGACGAACGAGGCGAAGAGGCGCTCGAAGGTGTGGCGGACGTCGTCCATGGAGAGGTCGGAACCGTCCTCCCACTTGATGCCGTCCTTGATCGTGAACGTCCAGGTCCGGCCGCCGTCCTTCATGGTGCCCGCGTCGGTGGCCGCGTCGCCGACCAGGGTGCAGCCACCCTTGTCGTCGATCTTGTAGCCGGTCAGGCCACGCATGATCGGGACGGTGATGGCGCCCTCGGTGGAGACGTAGATCTGCGCCGGGTCCAGGTGGTCCATGTCGAACTGGTCGAGCGAGTACAGCGTCCCGCCCTTGACCGCGCCCGGGACCTCGGGGGCCGGGCCGGTGGAGTCGGCCTTGGTGCCGACCGGGATGTTCACGGTCTTGGCACCGGTGACCGACGGCACCTTGCTGCCGGAGCCGCCCTTGTCACCGTTGCCGCAGGCGCTCAGCACGGTCGTGGAGGCCGCTGCCACACCGGTGGCGATCAGGAAGTTTCTACGGGAAAAAGACATGCTGAGCCTGCCTATAGGGGTCAATACGGACGGACGAACCAGCCGGACGTCATCGAACCGGGCCGGGGAGAACGACGTTGCTCGCTAGCGCTTGGACTTGGGGTCGAGCGCGTCACGCACGGAGTCGCCGAGAAGGTTGAAGGCGAGGACGAAGATCACCATGGACAGACCCGGGAAGAGCATGAAGGTGATGTCCTGGGAGTAGAACTGGGCCCCTCGCTGGATCATCACGCCCCAGTCCGGGGTCGGGTCGATGATGCCGACGCCGAGGAAGGCCAGGCCGGCTTCGGCCGTCACGAAGGCCGGGAGCAGCAGCGTCGACTGGATGATGATCGGCGTCCAGAGGTTGGGCAGCAGTTCCTTGAACACGATGCGCCGCGGGGACGCGCCCGTGACCTTGGCGGCTTCGACGAACTCCCGTTCACGCAGACCGAGGACCTGGCCGCGCAGCAGGCGGGCGATGGAGGCCCAGCCGAAGGCGGACAGGACGAGGATGAGGGAGGTGGCCCGCAGCCAGGTCGGGATGTTGTCGTCGTCGGCGACGAAGAGGCCGTAGACGACCGGCATGAAGGCGATGAAGAACAGCGTGGACGGGAACGACAGGAGGATGTCGATGACCCGGCTGACGAGGTAGTCCGTCCGACCGCCCAGGTAGCCCGCGGTGACACCGATGACCACGCCCAGGAGGGTGGTGAGCAGGGTGGCGGCCGTGGCGATGCCCAGCGAGGTCCGGATGCCGTACAGCAGGAACGTGAAGACGTCCCGGCCGAGCTGCGGCTCGATGCCGAACCAGAACTGCGAGCTGATGCCGCCGTTCGGACCCGCGGGGTACGAGAAGGCGTCGAGCAGGTCAGGGTTCTCGCTCGCGTAGGTGGTGTACGGGTTCTTGCCGTACAGCTTCGCTATCAGCGGTGCCACGATCGCGATCACGAAGAAGAAGATCACGACATAGGCGGATATGACGCCCGTCTTGTCGCGCTTGAAGCGCTTCCAGGCAAGCCGTCCCGGAGAGCGGCCTTCGCTGCCCTTGGAGCCGTCCGAAGCGGTCGACTTCTCGACGGTCTCGTCGGTCACCTCAAGCGCGGCAGCCGCGGATGGAGTTGGGGGGGTCATGGTGCTCCTGGCCCAAGGGAGGGTCTGATGACTCCGCAGGGCGCTCCCCTACGGGCTACGCCGGACTTTTTCAACGCAATTCATTCAAGGTCAATAAATTCTCGGTCGCCTTGGTTGTCTATTTACCTTCTTTGCTCTTCCTTGACTGTTCCGTAGCTACGCGGGTAGCGCGCCGTAATCAATCCGTGTCTCACATCGGGCTAACTGGACTAATCGGGCAAGGGGTTCGATATGCGGACGGTGGAGTGTCGACATGCGTACATCGGAACGTCGCAATCCAACGTTTCGGCATCGTTGCGCGAAGATCTATTGCGCTCTCCATGCAAGATCATCGAGGCCGCTCGGGGGCGGTGACTGCATTCGGATGACGTGTCCTTCTAAAGGCCCCTCAATCGGGCAGCACGTATGTGTTATGCACGGTATGTGCCGATATTGTCCGATCATGATCAACGCTCATGGAGGAGGCGCGCCATGCGTGGACGCACGCACGCCCGGTGGGCCGCCGGCGCGGCGGCGCTGGCGCTCGCGGCCACGGGCTGCGGGGGCAGCGGCTCGAGCGGCGGCGCGGTGCTCAGCTCCTCCTGGGGTGACCCGCAGAACCCGCTGGAGCCGGCGAACACCAACGAGGTGCAGGGCGGCAAGGTCCTGGACATGATCTTCCGGGGCCTGAAGAAGTACGACCCGAAGACCGGCAAGGCCCAGGACTGGCTGGCCCGATCCATCAGGACCACCGACTCGAGGAACTTCACCATCGAGGTGAAGGACGGCTGGACCTTCTCCAACGGCGAGAAGGTCACCGCCCGGTCCTTCGTGGACGCCTGGAACTACGGGGCCGGCCTGAGGAACAACCAGAAGAACGCCTACTTCTTCGGTTACATCGACGGCTACGACAAGGTCCACCCCGACAGCGGCGAGCAGAGCGCGGACACCCTGTCCGGGCTGAAGGTGGTGGACGACCACACCTTCACCGTCAAGCTCAACCAGAAGTTCTCCGGCTTCCCCGACACGCTCGGCTACGCGGCCTTCGCCCCGCTGCCCCGTGCGTTCTTCACCGACCACGCGGCCTGGGTGAAGAAGCCGGTCGGCAACGGCCCGTACGCCGTCGAGTCCTACACGAAGGGCTCGCAGATGTATCTGAGGAAGTGGGACGGCTACCACGGCCCGGACAAGGCACAGAACGACGGCGTGACCCTCATGGTCTACACCGACAGCAACACCGCCTACACCGACCTCCTGGCCGGCAACCTCGACCTCGTGGACGACGTGCCCGCCGCGCAGCTGAAGAACGTCAAGGGCGACCTGGGCGACCGCTACATCAACACCCCCGCGGGCATCATCCAGACCCTCGCCTTCCCGTTCTACGACAAGGCCTGGAACAAGCCCGGCTCCGAGAAGGTCCGCACCGGCCTGTCCATGGCGATCAACCGCGCGCAGATCACCGACACCATCTTCCGGAAGACCAGGACCCCGGCCACCGACTGGACCTCACCGGTCCTGGGCACGGCCGGCGGCTTCATGGACGGCCTGTGCGGCAAGGCCTGCGCCTACGACCCGGACGCGGCCAAGAGGCTGGTCAAGGAGGGCGGCGGCATCCCCGGCGGCCAGGTCAAGATCACGTACAACGCGGACACGGGCTCGCACAAGGAGTGGATCGACGCGGTGTGCAACTCCATCAACAACGCCCTCGGCAACGACAAGGCGTGTGTCGGCAACCCGGTCGGCACCTTCGCCGACTTCCGCAACCAGATCGGGCAGCACAAGATGACCGGCCCCTTCCGGGCGGGCTGGCAGATGGACTACCCGCTCATCCAGAACTTCCTGCAGCCGCTCTACTACACGGGCGCCTCCTCCAACGACGGCAAGTGGTCCGACAAGGACTTCGACAGGCTCGTGGACCAGGCCAACGCCGAGACGGACACCACCAAGGCGGTCGCCACCTTCCAGAAGGCGGAGGAGGTCGTGCGGGACCGGATGGCGGCGATCCCGCTCTGGTACCAGAACGGCAGCGCCGGCTACTCCGACCGGCTGTCCCACGTGGCGCTCAACCCCTTCAGCGTCCCCGTCTACAACGAGATCAAGGTCGGCTGAGCCGCCATGGGGCGCTATGTCGTCCGGCGGCTGGTCCAGATGATCCCCGTGTTCATCGGGGCCACGCTGCTGATCTTCGTGATGGTGAACGTGATGGGCGACCCCATCGCCGGCCTGTGCGGGGAGCGGGCCTGCGACCCGGCGACGACCGCCCAGCTGGAGAAGGAGTTCGGCCTCGACAAGCCGCTGTGGCAGCAGTACCTGACCTACATGGGGAACGTCTTCACCGGCGACTTCGGTACGGCGTTCAACGGGCAGCCGGTCACCGAGTTGATGTCCACGGCGTTTCCGGTGACCATCCGGCTGACCCTCGTGGCCATCCTCTTCGAGGTCGTCATCGGCATCACGCTGGGGGTCGTCACCGGACTCAGGCGCGGCCGTCCCGTCGACACCGGTGTGCTCCTCGCCACCCTCGTCGTGATCTCCGTCCCGACCTTCGTCACCGGTCTGCTGCTGCAGCTGCTGCTCGGCATCAAGTGGCAGTGGATCAAGCCCTCGGTCCGCAGCGGCACCTTCGACGAGCTGATCGTGCCCGGCCTGGTCCTCGCCTCCGTCTCCCTCGCCTATGTCACCCGGCTGACGCGGACCTCGATCGCGGAGAACAGGCGCTCCGACTACGTCCGTACGGCGGTCGCCAAGGGCCTTCCCCGGCGCCGGGTGATCGTCCGTCACCTGCTGCGCAACTCGCTGATCCCGGTGGTGACCTTCATCGGCACCGACATCGGGGCGCTGATGGGCGGGGCGATCGTGACGGAGCGGATCTTCAACATCCACGGCGTCGGCTATCAGCTGTACCAGGGCATCCTGCGGCACAACACGCAGACGGTCGTCGGCTTCGTGACGGTGCTGGTCCTCGTGTTCCTTCTGGCCAACCTCCTCGTCGACCTCCTGTACGCCGTACTCGACCCGAGGATCCGCTATGCCTGAACAGCCGTACGAGCCCCAGGGCGCGATCGCCGGCACCGGCATGGGCGGGGCGATGGACCTCGGCGCGAGCGAGGCCGTCACGCTGGAGAAGACGCCGGGAGGGCCGGAAGGCACGGGACCGGCCGGCAGACCGCGCTCGCTGTGGTCCGACGCCTGGCGGGACCTGCGCCGCAACCCGGTCTTCATCATCTCCGCCCTGGTCATCCTCTTCCTGGTCTTCATCTCCCTGTGGCCGTCGGCGATCGCCTCCGGCAGCCCCCTGAAGTGCGATCTCGCCAAGGCCCAGGACGGCTCGGGGCCGGGCGCGCCCTTCGGGTACGACGGACAGGGCTGCAACGTCTACACACGCACCGTCTACGGCGCCCGTACGTCCGTCACGGTCGGCGTCCTGGCGACGCTGGGGGTCGCCCTCTTCGGCTCGGTGCTGGGCGGGCTCGCGGGCTACTTCGGTGGCACCTGGGACGCGGTGCTGTCGCGGATCACGGACATCTTCTTCGCGATCCCGGTGGTCCTCGGCGGACTCGTCCTCCTCTCGGTGGTGACCTCCAATACGGTCTGGCCGGTCATCGGGTTCATGGTGCTGCTCGGCTGGCCGCAGATCTCCCGGATCGCGCGCGGCTCGGTCATCACCGCCAAGCAGAACGACTACGTCCAGGCCGCCCGCGCTCTCGGCGCCTCCGACTCCCGGATCCTGCTGCGGCACATCACCCCGAACGCCGTGGCCCCGGTGATCGTGGTCGCGACCATCGCGCTGGGCACCTACATCGCCCTGGAGGCGACCCTGTCCTACCTCGGCGTCGGACTCAAACCGCCCAGCGTCTCCTGGGGCATCGACATCTCCGCCGCCTCCCCCTACATCCGCAACGCCCCGCACGCCCTGCTGTGGCCCTCGGGGGCGCTGGCCGTCACGGTGCTGGCGTTCATCATGCTCGGCGACGCGGTCCGCGACGCCCTCGACCCGAAGCTGAGGTGACGGTGCCGTGTTGCTCGAAGTACGCGATCTGCACGTGGAGTTCGGCACCCGGGACGGCGTCGCCCACGCCGTCAACGGCGTCAGCTACGAGGTGGACGCGGGGGAGACCCTCGCCGTGCTCGGCGAATCCGGCTCCGGCAAGTCGGTGACCGCACAGGCGGTGATGGGGATCCTGGACGTGCCGCCCGGGCGTGTCACCGGGGGGCAGATCCTCTTCCAGGGGCAGGACCTGCTCACGCTGAAGGAAGAGGCGCGGCGGAGGATCCGGGGCGCCGGAATGGCGATGATCTTCCAGGACGCGTTGTCGGCCCTGAACCCGGTGATGACGGTGGGGGATCAGCTGGGGGAGATGTTCGTCGTCCACCGGGGCATGTCGCGGAAGGACGCGCGGGCCAAGGCGGTGGAGCTGATGGAGCGGGTCCGGATCCCGGCCGCCGCCCAGCGGGTGCGGGACTATCCCCACCAGTTCTCCGGCGGCATGCGCCAACGCATCATGATCGCCATGGCACTGGCGCTGGAACCGGCGCTCATCATCGCCGACGAACCCACCACCGCCCTCGACGTGACCGTCCAGGCCCAGGTCATGGACCTGCTCGCCGAGTTGCAGCGCGAGTACCGCATGGGACTCGTCCTCATCACCCACGACCTCGGTGTCGTCGCGGACGTCGCCGACAAGATCGCGGTCATGTACGCGGGCCGGATCGTCGAGTCCGCGCCCGTGCACGACATCTACAAAGCCCCGGCCCACCCCTACACCCGGGGCCTGCTCGACTCCATCCCCCGCCTGGACCACAAAGGCCAGGAGCTGTACGCCATCAAGGGCCTCCCGCCGAACCTGATGCACATCCCGCCCGGCTGCTCCTTCCACCCGCGCTGCCCCATGGCGAGGGACGTCTGCCGCACCGACGAACCCCCCCTCTACGAGGTCTCCGACGCACGCGGCAGCGCTTGCCACTTCTGGAGGGAGTGCCTCGATGGCCGCGACCACTGAACCGATCCTGGAGGTCAGCGGGCTGGTCAAGCACTACCCGCTCACCCGGGGCATCCTGTTCAAGAAGCAGATCGGAGCGGTGAAGGCGGTCGACGGCGTCGACTTCACCCTCGGCAAGGGCGAAACACTCGGCATCGTCGGCGAATCCGGCTGCGGCAAGTCCACCGTCGCCAAGATGCTCTGCCATCTGGAGCGGCCGACGGCCGGGTCCATCAGGTTCAAGGGCGAGGACATCACCACACTGTCCGGCAAGGCCCTCAAGGCCGTACGCCGCAACATCCAGATGGTCTTCCAGGACCCCTACACCTCACTCAACCCCCGCATGACGGTCGGCGACATCATCGGCGAGCCCTACGACATCCACCCCGAAGTCGCACCCAAGGGCGACCGCCGCCGCCGGGTCCAGGAACTCCTCGACGTCGTCGGCCTCAACCCCGAATACATCAACCGCTACCCCCACCAGTTCTCCGGCGGCCAACGCCAACGCATCGGTATCGCACGCGGGTTGGCACTGCGCCCCGAGATCATCGTCGCCGACGAACCCGTCTCCGCCCTCGACGTCTCCGTCCAGGCCCAGGTCATCAACCTCATGGACCGCCTCCAGACGGAGTTCGACCTCTCCTACGTCTTCATCGCGCACGACCTGTCCATCGTCCGCCACATCTCCGACCGGGTCGGGGTCATGTACCTGGGGCGCATCGTGGAGATCGGAAGCGACGCCGAGATCTACGACCACCCCACCCACCCCTACACCCAGGCGCTGCTGTCGGCCGTCCCGGTCCCCGACCCCGTGGCCCGCGAGGATCGCGAACGGATCATCCTCACCGGAGACGTCCCCTCCCCGACGAACATCCCCTCGGGCTGCCGCTTCCGCACCCGCTGCTGGAAGGCCCAGGAGCGCTGCGCCCTGGAGGTCCCGGCCCTCGCGGTCCCCGCCGCCTTCCGGGACACGGCCGGCCCGGCGGCCCACGACTCCGCCTGCCACTTCGCCGAGGACGCCGTGTCGGTCAGGCGGACCGCGCCGGGTGTGGTGCCGTCGCAGGAGCCGGAGCGGTATGGCAACGGGCCGGGGTGACATGGCGCACCCCGGCCCGTTCACGGCACCCGCACGGCCGTACGCTGGTCAGCCTCCCGCGTCCGTATATCGGTACCGCTTCCGTGAAGTTGCCTGCGTGTTAACGCACTTCACTCGGATTTATCCCGTTCTGCCAGCGAACGCTTGAGGAAGTCCACCTGGAGCAGCAGCAGATTCTCGGCGACCGTCTCCTGCGGGGTCATGTGGGTCACCCCGGACAGCGGCAGGACCTCGTGCGGTCGGCCCGCGGCCAGCAGGGCGGAGGACAGCCGCAGGGAGTGGGCGACCACCACGTTGTCGTCCGCCAGACCATGGATGATCATCATCGGACGGTGCGGCTCGGCCGGGTCGACCAGACCCGCGTCGTCGATCAGCGAGTTGCGGCGGTAGACCTCCGGCTGCTCGTCCGGATGGCCCAGGTAGCGCTCCTGGTAGTGGGTGTCGTACAGCCGCAGGTCGGTGACGGGCGCACCGACCACCGCCGCGTGGAAGACGTCCGGGCGGCGCAACGCCCCCAGTGCCGCCAGGTAGCCGCCGAAGGACCAGCCCCGGATGGCCACCCGGTCCAGATCCAGCGGGAACCGGTCGGCGAGGGCGTGCAGCGCGTCGACCTGGTCCTGGAGTGCGACGGCCGCCACCTCGTCCCGGATCGCCTTCTCCCAGGCCGGCGAGCGGCCCGGCGTGCCCCGGCCGTCGGCGACGATCACCGCGAAGCCCTGGTCGGCGAACCACTGGGAGGTCAGAAAGGCGTTGTGCGCCGCGACGACCCGCTGACCGTGCGGACCACCGTAGGGGTCCATGAGAACCGGCAGGGGAGTGTCACCGTGGTAGTCCCGTGGCATAAGCACGGCGCACGGAATTCGGCGTGCGCCCCCCTCGGTGAGAGTGACCCGGGGGGACATACCGGGATCTTCGGCGTACGACCGGACAGTGGCCGTCGGTTTTCCGTCACGCAGTACCTGGACACGGGCGCCCGGCCTGTCCAGGGTCGAGGACACCAGTACGGTCACACCCCCGCCCCGCACCGCCGAGTGGACGCCGGGCTCCTGCGACACGCGCTCCACGCCCAGTTCGTTCACCCGGTACACATGGACTTCGCCAATCTCCGGCGTCTCCGCCTCCGCGCCCGCCGAGGCGGAAACCAGTACGTCGTCCGCACCTACGTCCAGCACCGCGCGGATGTGCAACTGTCCCCTGGTCAGCGGTCGTTCGCCGACCGCCAGGACGCGCGCCCCGCCCTCGTCCGCGATCCGGACAAGCTGCCCGGAGGGGCTCCAGCAGGGCACCCCAGGGAAAAGTTCAAGCCATGTTGGATCTTCATCGGCGTGCACCATCCGCGTCGTCCCCGTGTCCGGGTCCACCGCCAGGAACAGCTGGCTGCGCTGGTCCCGCGCCTGCACCAGCAGCAGCGGTGCGCCCGCCGCTGACCAGTGCGCATGGGCCAGATAGGGGTAGCGGGCCCGGTCCCACGCGACCTCCGTGCGCTCCCCGTCGAGACCGAGCACGAACAGGCGTACGTCGGCGTTCGGCGTGCCCGCCGCGGGATACGCGACGTTATTTGGCTCACGTCCGGGGTTGGCCGGGTCCGCGATCCACCAGCGCCGCACCGGCGTGTCGTCCACGCGCGCCACGAGCAGCCGGCCGGAGTCCGGAGCCCACCAGAAACCCCGCGAACGCCCCATCTCCTCGGCCGCGATGAACTCCGCCAGACCGTAGGTCACGTTCTCGGACTCCGGTTCCGCGAGCGCCCGGTCGCCCTCGCCCTCGGCGCCCACCACCCGCAGCGCCCCCCGCGCGACATACGCGACGTGCCGGCCGTCGGGGGCGGGACGAGGGTCGATCACCGGTCCCGGAACGCGGAGTTCACGCGCCGTACCGGCCCGCAGCTCGGCCGTGAAAAGCCGCCCTGACAAGGCGAAAGACGCCAACTCCACAGCGGCGTCGGTGGCGTAGCCGACGATGCCGGCACCGCCTTCCCGGCTGCGCTCCCGGCGTGCCCGCTCCTGCGGCGAGAGCTGTTCGGCGGCGCCTTCGAGGAGGTCGCCCGGGTCGGCCGCCAGGCGTTCACCGCCGTCCGGCAGATCCAGTACCCACAGGGAGTTGGCCCGGTCCGTGCCGGAACTCGAACGCAGGAACGCGACACGCGAACCGTCGGGCGCCACGGTGAACGCACGCGGCGCGCCGAGCGTGAACCGCTGGGTCCGGGCGTGCCGACGGGGGAAGGAGTCAGCCTCTGTCGTCATACCCCGACCATATTGGCCATGCGCCCCCTTGTGCGGCCGTGCGCCGAGCGATGCGCGAGTACGGATAGTTATGATCACTACCGCTGTGTGGGTATGAACCTGCTGGCTTCTGCATGGAGTTGCTCGACACCCCCCGCGTCCCTGGGATCTTTGGAGGTGAGCCGCCGTGGCACTCTCGATTTCGGCGGTGGTGCTGCTGGCGATCATCGTCTTCCTGCTGATCAAGAAGTCAGGGCTGAAGGGCGGCCACGCGGTCGTCTGCGTCCTGCTCGGCTTCTATCTCGCCTCCTCGACCGTCGCTCCCACGATCAGCGAGCTGACGACGAACGTCGCCAGCATGATCGGCAGCATCAAGTTCTGACGGCCGCTGTCCGGCGGCCTCGGCGCAGCGGCCTCGTCGCACGGGACCTCGTAGGGTGGTCCCATGACGGAACTGCCAGCCCGCCGTCTGCTGCTGGTGCACGCGCACCCGGACGACGAGTCGATCAACAACGGCGCGACCATGGCCAGGTACGCGGCCGAGGGTGCCCACGTGACCCTGGTCACCTGCACCCTCGGGGAGCGGGGCGAGGTCATCCCGCCCGAGCTGCGGCACCTGACGGGGCCCGCGCTGGGCGCGCACCGGCGCGGCGAGCTGGCCGCCGCCCTGCGCGAACTGGGCGTGAGCGACGCCCGGCTGCTCGGCGGCGCGGGCCGGTACGGCGACTCCGGGATGATGGGCGGCGCCGACAACGACGACCCCGGCTGCTTCTGGCAGGCCGACCTGGACGAGGCCGCCGGCCACCTCGCCGAGGTGATCCTGGAGGTCCGTCCCCAGGTCCTCGTCACCTACGACGACCACGGCGGCTACGGCCATCCGGACCACATCCAGGCCCACCGGGTCGCCATGCGCGCCGTCGACCTCGCGGCCGAGCGGGGCCACCGGATCGCCAAGGTCTACTGGAACCGCGTCCCGCGCTCCGTCGCCGAGGCCGCCTTCGCCCGCCTCCAGGACGAGCTGGCCGCACTGCCGTTCGACAAGAGCGCGGCCGTGGACGACGTACCGGGCGTCGTGGACGACGAGCGGATCACCACCACGGTCGACGGCGGCGCGTACGCCTCCGCCAAGGCCGCCGCGATGCGCGCCCACGCCACCCAGATCGAGGTCGCCGAGCCCTACTTCGCGCTCTCCAACGAACTCGCCCAGCCGCTGTTCGGCACCGAGTACTACGAGTTGGTGCGCGGGAGCGGACAGCCCGGGGAGACCGACCTGTTCGCCGGCGTCGGGGAGGGGTCATGAGCAACGGTGGACAGGGGCCGCTGCTCGCCCAGCCGCTGCAGCGCCCCCCGGCCGGACGGGTGGCCACCTACGTCGGCCTCTTCCTGCTCGGCGCGGTCACGGGACTCGCCGGGGCCCTCCTGCAGCCCGCCTGGTTCCCCGGCGGGCTGCTGCTCGCCCTCGCGGGCGCGGCCGGGCTGTTCCTCGGTGGGGCGCGCGCCACCGGAGGCCGGGGCGGGGCGGTGGCGCCGGCGGCCGGCTGGATTGTCACCGTCATCCTGCTCACCACCTCACGCCCCGAAGGCGACTTCCTCTTCGGCGCCGGAGGCGGCTCCTATCTCTTCCTGCTCGGCGGCATGGCTCTCGCTGTGATCTGCGCCACCATTGGCGCCGGGCGGCAACCGCGCGGCGGCTCCGCCCGACTTGGCAAGTGACGTACCACTTCGCCCTGCGGCGCACGTGCGAGTCCGGTGTGGGTTTCCTCAGCGGTCACGGGATACACGCCAGAAGTGGCCAGTATGGTGGTGCGCGCCGCCGAGCCTCCCCCAAGCTCTCGACTTCGCTCGAGCCGGGGGGACCCCAGAGCAGTGAGGTCGTAACGGGCGGTGGAGCCAACTGGGAGAACCTGCCTTGAGTCGTGAAACTGACACTCCGTCCTCCGGGCCCAACGGGCGCGGCGGAGCCGCATACCCCTCCGGCACGCCGCCGTACGGGACCCCCATGGCTTCCGACGACGGTACGGACGCGGGCCGTTCCGGCACGCGGCCGGAGGAAAAGAAGACCGAGACCACGCTGACGACCCGGATCCGGATCAACATCCCCGGATCGCGGCCCATCCCGCCGGTCGTCGTGCGCACGCCCGTCGGGGACGCCGACGGCACCAAGGACGAGGCGCCCGCCGCCGATACGCGGCCCTCGCCCGAGCGGACGGCCGACGGCACCGCCGAGGCCCCCGCCGAGCCCGCGGCCCAGGCCGAGGAGAAGACCAGCGACTGGTTCGCGCCCCGCAAGTCCGGCCCCGGCAAGGGCGGTCCGGGCGGCGGCGGCACCAACGGGGCCGGGGCCCCTGGCGGTTCCACCGCCTCCGGCGCGCCAGGCGCCCGTACGGGTGGTCCGGGAGCGTCCGGCGCGGCCGGTACCGCCGGCGCACGCCCTGGCACCGGCCGCCCCGGCGGTGTGGTCGGCTCCATGAGCGTGCCGGGCGCGCCCCGGACCGGCGCCACGAACGGCAAGGGACTGCCCGGCGCCACCGGCGGCCCGGTCGCCCCGGGCCACGGCGGCGGCACCGGCTCCTTCGACGTGACCGAGGCACTGGCCGCGGGCCCCCTCGGCGGTGGCTCCCGCCCCGGCGCGAGCAGCGGCGGCGGCGAGCCGCGCCGCGACGACCTGCCGTACTTCGCGGAGAACGGCGGCGGCCAGGACGGTTTCGGCACCGGAGCGAACGGCCACGACGGGTTCGGCGGCACCGGCGCGGGTTCGAGCGGCCACGACGGTTTCGGCGGCGGCACGGGACCCGGCGGTGCGAACGGGCCTGGTGGCCCCGGCGGTACCAACGGCTTCAGCGGCCCCGGCGGTACCAGCGGCTTCAGCGGTCCCGGCGGCCCGCAGGGCCCGGCCGGCCCCACCAGTGGCCCGGTCACCGGCGACAGCCCCCTCGTCCCGCCGGGCGGCGGCCGCGGCCCGGACGGCGGCGAGCCCTTCGACGGCCCCGGCGGCCCGCGCGGCACGGGCGGCTACGGTGTGCCCGGCGGCCCCGGAGGCCCGGGAGCCAACCCCGGCGGTGGTCCCGCAGGGCGCGGTCCCGGTGGCGGGCTCAGCGACGACACCGCGATCCTCACCCCGCAGAAGCCGGCCCCCGCACCCGGCACGCCCGGCTACCGCTCCCCGTCCGCCGACAACGTCTCCGGACACACGGTCACCAGCGGCATCCCGGTCGTCCCCGGTGCCGGCACCCCCCCGTTCGGCTCCGCCACGCACCCCGACGGCCCGGTGCCGCACACGGCACCCAAGCCGGAGCCGGCCGCCGCGCCCAAGGCGGCGGCCAAGCCGAAGAAGAAGGGCCGCAGCAAGCTGGTGCTGCTCGCCGTCGCCGTGGTCTTCGTCGCGGGCGGTGCCTACGGCGCCGGGCTGCTGATGAACCGCACCGACGTGCCCAAGGGCACCACGGTCCTCGGCGTCGACATCGGCGGCGGCACCCGCGACGACGCCGTCAAGAGGCTCGACGACGCGTTCGGCAGCCGCGTGAACAAGCCGCTGAAGCTGGCCGTGGGCGGCAAGACCGTCACCCTCACGCCGGAGAACGCGGGGCTGCAGTTCGACTACCAGGCCACGGTGAGCCACGCCGCCAAGAGCGACTACAACCCGGTCCACGTCGTCGGTTCCCTCTTCGGGCAGAAGCGGGTGGTCGAGCCGGTCATGCCGGTGGACGAGGAGAAGCTGCAGGCCGCCCTCCAGCAGGCCGGCGGCGGCTCCGGCTCGGTCACCGACGGCACCATCAGGTTCGAGACCGGCCGGGCCGTGCCGATCTACGGCAGGGCGGGCAAGGCCATCGACGCGGGCCGCTCGGCCCAGGCGGTCGAACAGGCGTACCGCGCGCTGGTGGAGACGGGCTCGGCGACCCCGGTCACCGTGCCGACGACCACCAAGCAGCCGACGGTCTCGAAGGCCGAGGTCGACCGGGAGATGAAGGACTTCGCCGAGCCGGCCATGTCGGGCAAGGTGACGGTGCAGACCGACGCGGTGCACTCGATCCTGATGAGCCCGGAGAAGTCGCTGTGGAAGTTCCTCAGGGTGAAGGCGACGCCGGACGGCAAGCTGGTCGACTCCCCGGACCTGAACGCCCTGCAGCAGCTCTACGGCCAGGCCTTCGACGGTGTGCTGATCACGCGCGCCAACGGCAAGAAGACGCCCGTCACGCCCCAGGACGTCTACGGCGCCCTGCGCCAGGCCCTGATGAGCAAGACCAACCGGGTCGCGGTCATCGACACGGACCCGAGCTAGTCCGCCGCACCGGGGGGCGTCCAAGGGACGCCCCCCCCTCGCCGTGCCTGTCACCCGATCCGCATGACATCTGTCATCCGGCAGTCAGGACCGCCGACACTGCCGGGCCCGGGGCCCTCCCGGCCAGCATGGACGCCATGACAACGACAGCGGCGCCGGCCACCACCGCGGTGGCCGGGTTCGACCAGGTGACCAAGACGTACGGCGGCACCCGGGCCGTCGACGGGCTCTCGCTCCAGTTGCACCCCGGCGAGACCGTCGCCCTCCTCGGCCCGAACGGGGCCGGCAAGTCCACCACCCTCGACCTGCTCCTCGGGCTCAAGCAGCCCGACAGCGGCACGGTGAGCGTGTTCGGCACCAGCCCGCGCGAGGCGATCGTCGCCGGCCGGGTCGGGGCCATGCTGCAGAGCGGCGGCCTGATGGACGAGGTCACCGTCGCCGAACTGGTGAAGCTGGCCTGCTCGCTGCACCCGAAGCCGTACCGGGTCACGGACGTGCTGGCCCGCGCCGGCATCGCGCAGATCGCGGACCGCAAGGTCGACAAGCTCTCCGGCGGCCAGACCCAGCGCGTCCGCTTCGCCCTCGCCACCGCCGGCGACAGCGACCTGATCATCCTGGACGAACCCACCACCGGCATGGACGTCTCCGCCCGCCAGGCCTTCTGGGCCACCATGCGCGAGCAGGCCGACCAGGGCCGTACGGTCCTGTTCGCCACCCACTACCTCGAAGAGGCCGACGCCATCGCCGACCGGGTCCTGGTGCTGCACCGCGGCCGACTGCTCGCCGACGGCACGGCCGCCGAGATCAAGGCCAAGGCCGGCGCCCGCCGGGTCTCCTTCGACCTGACGGGGACCGTGGACGAGGCGGCTCTGCGCGCCCTGCCCTTCCTGACCTCCCTCGACGTCTCGGGCCGGACCGTCCGCATCCAGTCCTCCGACGCCGACGCGACCGTCCACGCCCTGTACGGCCTCGGCGTCCACCCCCGCAACCTCGAAGTCGCCGGCCTCGGCCTGGAGCAGGCCTTCGTCGCCCTCACGGAGGCCGAGGAGGCCAAGCAGTCGTGAACGCGCTCATCAAGCTCGAGCTGACCCGCGCCCTGCGCAACAAGAAGTTCCTGTTCTTCTCGGTGCTCTACCCCTCGATCATCTACCTGATCTTCTCCAGCAGCGCCGGCTCGACCGAGAAGGTCGACGGCAGCGGCCAGACCGTCGCCACCTACCTGATGGTCTCCATGGCCTCCTTCGGCGCCCTCACCGCCGTCCTCATGGGCAACAGCGAGCGCATCGCCAAGGAACGCGAGAGCGGCTGGGTACGGCAGCTGCGACTGACCCCGCTGCCCGGACGCGGCTACGTCCTCGCCAAGACCGCCGGCGCCGCCGTGGTGAGCCTGCCGTCCATCGTCGTCGTGTTCCTCGTCGCCGCCGCCGTGAAGCACGTACGCCTCGACGCCTGGCAGTGGCTCGCCCTCACCGGGGTCATCTGGGCCGGCAGCCTCGTCTTCGCCGCGCTCGGCGTCGCCATCGGGTACCTCGCCTCCGGGGACGCGGTCCGCCCGATCACGATGATCGTGTACTTCGGTCTGTCGATCCTCGGCGGTCTGTGGATGCCCTCCACGTCCTTCCCGCAGCTCCTTCAGGACATCGCCGACTGGCTGCCCACCCACGCGTACGCTGCCCTGGGCCGGGCGATCGAACAGAGCCAGGCCCCGCATGCGTCGGACATCGCCGTCCTCGCCGTCTACTTCCTCCTCTTCACGGGCGGCGCGGCCTGGCTGTACCGGAAGGACACGCTGAAGGCGTGAGCACGATGACGGAAGACCCACGAGCCCGCGAGAAGCGGCCGGAAGAGCAGGTGCGGGTGGGCCAGGGGCCGCGCAACCGGCGTGAGCTGGTGGTCAAGGTGCTGTGGATCGCCGTCTGGCTGGTCTTCCTCAGCTCGCCGATCCAGGACCTGGCCTCCGGCCACCACACCGCGAACGCCACCGTGGCCGGCGCGCTCGGCCTCGCCGCCTTCGTCGGAACGTATCTGGTACTGGTCTTCCGCAACATGGGCCGGTCCTTCTCGCCGCGGATCGTCGTCACCCTGCTCGCGGTCCTCGGCGTCCTCGCCCCCGTCCTGGCCTCCACCCTCGGCAGCGCCTGGCTGGGCCTCTTCGTCTACCTCTCGGTGGCCTGCGGGGCCACCCTGCCGATCCGGGCCTCCTACTGGGCGATCCCGGCCACGGGCGCGGTGATGTACCTCGTCGGACTGCACTCGAACGAGAAGGAGGCCCGGGGCCTGCTGCTCCTGGTGCTCCTCATCGGGTTCGCGATGGTCGGCGTGGGGCAACTGGTCCGTACGACGATCGAGCTGCGCAAGGCCCGGGCCACCGTCGCCCAGCTCGCCGCCAACGAGGAACGCCTGCGCCTCGCCCGCGACCTGCACGACCTGCTCGGCCACTCCCTCTCCCTGATCACGCTCAAGAGCGAGCTGGCCGGACGCATGCTGCCCGACCACCCCGACAAGGCGGCCCAGCAGGTCGCCGACATCGAACAGGTCAGCCGGCAGGCGCTGGTGGACGTCCGGGAGGCCGTCACCGGCTACCGGCGTCCCCGGCTCGCCGCCGAACTCGCCGGCACCCAGGTCGCCCTGACCGCCGCCGGTGTCGTCGCCGAGGTGCCCGCCGAGCCCGACCTCACCGGTGTCCCCGAGGAAGCCGAGTCCGCGCTCGCCTGGGCGCTGCGCGAGGCGGTCACCAACGTGGTCCGGCACAGCGGCGCCGACCGTTGTCTCGTCCAGCTCACGCACCGTCAGACCCTGGACGGACCGGTCCTCGAACTGGCCGTCGAGGACAACGGCTCCGGCGGCTCCGGCACGGGCCCCGGCAACGGTCTGACCGGCCTGACGGAGCGTCTGGAGAAGGCCGGCGGAACCCTGGAGGCGGGCCGGGTCAAGCACGGGTTCCGGCTGGTCGCCCGCGTGTCCACGGCCCCTTCGGCGGACGTAGGATCCGGGGCATGACGAGCACGATCAAGGTCCTGCTGGCCGAGGACCAGTCGATGGTCCGCGAGGCGCTGGCCGCGCTGCTGGGCCTGGAGGACGACATCGAGGTCGTCGCCCAGGTGGCCCGCGGGGACGAGGTGCTGGCGGCCGTCGGCGCGCACGGTGTGGACGTGGCGCTGCTCGACATCGAGATGCCGGGCTGCACCGGCATCGAGGCGGCCGCCCAGGTGCACCGGGAGCACCCCCGCGTCAAGCTCGTCGTCCTCACCACCTTCGGCCGGCCCGGCTATCTGCGCAGCGCCATGGAGGCGGGCGCCGACGCCTTCCTCGTCAAGGACGCCCCGGCCGCCCAGCTCGCCGAGGCGATCCGCAAGGTGCTGTCCGGCGAGCGCGTCATCGATCCCACGCTCGCCGCCGCCGCGCTCGCCGAGGGCGCCAACCCGCTCACCGAGCGCGAACGCGAGGTGCTCCGCGCGGCGGCCGACGGCGCCACCAACGCCGAACTGGCCAAGACGCTCCACCTCTCCCAGGGCACGGTCCGCAACTACCTCTCCACGGCCATCCAGAAGCTGGCGGTACGCAACCGGGCGGAGGCGGTGCGGACGGCCCGCGAGAAGGGGTGGCTGTGACGGCTCAGTTGAGCATCGCCCGGGCGGTATGGGCCTGTTGCCGCACCTTGCGGGCGGCCGGCTCGTCGACGACCTCGATCAGATCCGCGTAGGCGTCCAGTTCCTCGGCACCCGCGACGAACTCACCGCGCTGCACGAGGAGCTGTCCACGCTCGTACCGCAGCCGGGCCGGATGGGAAGGGACCAGCAGCGCCAGCTCCACGGCGCGCAGGGCCACGTCGGACCGCTCGGGCCGGGCGGCGGCCCACGCCCGGATGTTGTTCAGGATGCGCTGTACGACCTCCAGCGGCGGGGCGGGCTCCAGCATCGAGGTGTCCAGCGGCGCCCCCGTGGCACCCACCACGAGCAACTCGGCGTCGGGGCCCGTCAGCACGCGTCCGCCCTCGAACGGATCGGCCAGCACCTGCTCCTCCGCCGCGCCGAACCCGACCACGAAGTGCCCCGGCAGCGCGACCCCGTACACCGGGGCCCCTGCCCTGCGGGCGACCTCCATCCACACCACCGACAGCAGGATCGGCAGCCCGCGCCGCCGCCGCAGCACCTCGTGCAGCAGCGAGGACTCCAGCCGCTGGTAGTCGGCCGGGGTGCCGTGGAACTCGTACCGTGCGCCGAGCAGCCGCCGTACCGCCTCGGCCCACGCGCGCGGCCCGCCGGGCCGGTACGGCAGCTCGCCCGCCAGCCGGTCCAGCTCCAGCTGCGCGGCGTCGATGCCGGCCTCGTCCAGCGAGCCGTCCGCCAGCGCGCCGATCAGCAGGCACAGAGCCGACAGGTCCGGCCGCTCGGAGCGGGCCTCCTCGGCGAACCGCTGCCGCAGCTCGGCGGACCGCTCGGGCGGGGGCGGGTACGGGGGCGGCAGATGCGGATGACCCATGACAGGCTCTTGCCCTTCCACAACGCTTCCTACGACCGTCCCACGCCGGACCGCCCCAGCACCCGCCCGGAGCCGACGCCGGCCCGGCCCCACCCGCCGACTACGCCGGCCCGGTGCCTGCGGGACGCACTCGCCGCGCACCCCTGACTGCGGCAGGCGCTCCCCGCCTGGCCCTGGCTGCGGGACGTGCTCCCCGTCTGGCCCTGGCTGTGGGATGTGCTCCCCGTCTGGCTGTGGTCGCCGGGTGCGTCGGCCGCACTCGGATGGCCGCTGGATGTCGGCGGCGCCTGGCCGTGGCTGGGGGACGTGGTCGCCGTCCGGCCCTGGTCGCCGGGTGCGTCGGCCGCGCCCGGATGGCCGCTGGGTGTCGGCGGCGCCTGCTCCTGTTCGCCGGACGCCGTCGGCGGTGGGGCGGCGGCCGGGGCTTCCGGGGACCGGTAGTGGTGGTACACGTGATGCGGTGTGAAGCCCAGCGCGGCGTAGAGCGCACGCGCGCCCTCGTTGTCCGTCTCTACCTGCAGCCAGGCCGCCGACGCGCCCTCGTCCAGCGCGCGCCGGGCCAGCGCGGCCATCACCTCGCCGGCGAGCCCCCGCCGCCGCCGCCGGGGATCCACCTCGACCGCCGCGAACCCGGCCCACCGCCCGTCCACGACACACCGCCCGATCGCCGCCGGAGGCTCACCCTCTGCTCCCGGTACGGACGCGAACCACACCGACGGACCGCTGCCGAGCACCCGCAAGGCCACCTCGCTCACCCCCTTGCGCTGGTACCGCGCGAGCCACGCCTCGTCCGCCTCCCGGGACAGGACCACCTCCACACGCTGCGCCCGGTCCGCGACCGGCGCCAGGGCACCGGTCCACAGCTCGGCGCTCACCTCCCGCACCCAGCCGCGCCGCTCCAGCTCCGCGCTCAGCAGCTCCTGCGTGCCCTCGGCCCCGGTGGCGGTCTGCACGTAGGCGGGCAGGCCACGCTCGCCGTACCAGCGTCGTACGGCCGCCAGGGCCGCGTCGAGCGGAAGACCGGGATCACCGAGCGGCAGCACACTGTTGGCCCGCCGCGTGAACCCTCCGGCGGCCCGCAGCTCCCACGCGCCGAGCCGCTCGCTCTCCACCGGCCGCCATCCGCGCGAGACGACACGGGCGAGTTCCGGGTAGCTCGCCACGGGGCCCCGCCGGCGGGCGGGAGCGGCCGGCACGACCTTCCCCGCGACCAGCGACGATTCCGGGATCCGGACACTCCCGCCGTCCCGCCGCGTGATCATGAGCACGCCATCATCCCATGATGTGAGAACACCCACCGTGTCAGTGAACTTCTCTTGCGTCTCTCCGGGTTCGCTCAAGCGCCGTACCGACACTCGTTTCCCCACGTCAGCAGAGGTGATACGGACTTCCAGGCGTCCTGCGTCCGAGATTTCCACCGGTCAGTTCACCCCTCCTGTTCGGATCATGCTCCGGAACGGAGATACTAGGGGCGGGCATCGACGACGCCGCGCTCCCGCGCGCCAGGCGGCGGAGCCTGAGGAGGCCCGCCAGCGCCCTATCGAGGAGGAACGACAGCGTGACCTACGTCATCGCGCAGCCTTGTGTCGACGTCAAGGACAAGGCGTGCATCGAGGAGTGCCCGGTCGACTGCATCTACGAGGGCCAGCGGTCCTTGTACATCCACCCGGACGAATGCGTCGACTGTGGTGCCTGTGAGCCGGTCTGCCCGGTCGAGGCGATCTTCTACGAGGACGACGTCCCGGAGGAGTGGAAGGACTACTACAAGGCGAACGTCGAGTTCTTCGACGAGCTGGGCTCTCCCGGCGGCGCCAGCAAGCTGGGGCTGATCGAGCGCGACCACCCCTTCGTCGCCGCGCTGCCGCCGCAGGGCGAGTGACCGTTTAAGCGCCAGGCGGCCCGCGCTGCGCGCCGCCTCGGTCCCGTACGGCCCGATCGCCCAGATCACCGCCGTACGGGGCCGAGGCGTTCGCCGCACCAGACGAAAGTGAGCCACAGATCGTGTCCGCAGTCTCCGACCGCCTGCCCGCCTTTCCCTGGGACAAGCTGGACCCGTACAAGAAGACCGCCGCGGCCCACCCCGACGGCATCGTCGACCTCTCCGTCGGCACCCCGGTCGACCCGGTCCCCGAGCTGGTCCAGAAGGCCCTGATCGAGGCGGCCGACTCCCCGGGCTACCCGACCGTGTGGGGCACCCCCGCCCTGCGTGACGCGATCACCGGCTGGCTGGAGCGCCGCCTGGGCGCCCGCGACGTCACCCACCGCCATGTCCTGCCGGTCGTCGGCTCCAAGGAACTGGTGGCCTGGCTGCCGACCCAGCTCGGCCTCGGCCCCGGCGACAAGGTCGCCTACCCGCGCCTCGCCTACCCGACCTACGAGGTCGGTGCCCGCCTGGCCCGCGCCGACTACGAGGTCTACGACGACCCGCGCGACCTGGACCCGGCCGGTCTGAGGCTCCTCTGGCTGAACTCCCCGTCCAACCCCACCGGCGAGGTCCTGTCCAAGGAGGACCTGACCGGCATCGTCGCTTGGGCCCGCGAGCACGGCGTGCTCCTCGTCTCCGACGAGTGCTACCTCGAGCTGGGCTGGGAGGCCGACCCGGTCTCGGTCCTGCACCCGGACGTCAACGGCGGCTCGTACGACGGCATCGTCGCCGTCCACTCCCTGTCCAAGCGCTCGAACCTGGCGGGCTACCGCGCGGCCTTCGCCGCCGGCGACCCGGCCGTCCTCGGCCCCCTGCTGGAGATCCGCAAGCACGGCGGCATGATGACCTCCGCGCCGACCCAGGCGGCCGTCGTGGCGGCCCTCGGCGACGACGAGCACGTCCGCGTCCAGCGCGAGCGCTACGCGGCCCGCCGCGAGGCCCTGCGGGCGGCACTGCTCGGCCACGGCTTCCGCATCGAGCACAGCGAGGCGAGCCTCTACCTCTGGGCCACCCGGGACGAGTCCTGCTGGGAGACGGTCGCCCACCTGGCCGACCGGGGCATCCTGGTGGCTCCCGGGGACTTCTACGGCGAGGCGGGGAAGAACTTCGTCCGCGTCGCCCTGACCGCCACGGACGAGCGCGTCCGCGCGGCGGTGGACCGCCTTTCGGCGTAAGGAACGGGGTCCAGGGAACTCCCTGGACCCCGTCGCCGTCAGGCCGTGTCGTCAGCCACCCAGCGGCAGACCCTTCGTGGGCAGGGACGAGGTGGGCAGCCCGCCCTTGGTCAGCGCGTCCGTCGGCAGCCCGCCCTTCGTCGCGGTGGACGCGGTGTTCCCGAGGGCAGCCGTCGCGGCCCCGGCCGCATCACCGGCGGCCTTCTGCGCCACGGGCGCCGCCGTCTTCACGGCACCGCCGCCGGCCTTGCCCGCCGTCGGCATCGCCTGCTCGACCGCCATGCTGCCCGCGTCACCCGCGAGCGAGGTGGCGCTCTGCGCGGCACCGCCGACGGTGTTGCCGACGTGCGCTCCGTCCAGGGCGGTCAGACCGCCCAGGTTGGGGGTGGCCGCCGGCAGATTCGTGGCCGCACCGGCGGAGCCGGCCGCACCGACCCCGGCAGCCGCTCCCGCTGCGACGAGCAGCGCGGCACGGGCGATCCGGCGGGTCAGAGGGAGGGACATGATGCTCCATTCGACGGGAGAGAACGGTGTGTGTCCGGGCCGTGTCCGGGCTCGGACGCCGTGACTACCGCTCGAGGAGCGCGAAGGTTGCGGACGCTCCAGGTAAAGAATGGATAACGCATCGCATTATCAGGTGTGGATAAAAACGGGCAAAGAACGTCTGCCCACCATCCCGCAGAATCCTTACGGCCTTTGATTTCCAAGGATTTCCGGACCTGGCGCGAGACGTACTCGGACAGCCGGGCGAACCCGAGCCGCACAACCCGCCGGAGTGAGGCCCCGCACTACTGTCCGGTCACGATCCGGACGGCCCCCAGGGACTTCTCCGCACCGGCGGCCCCGTCCGAACGCACCGACCGCCACTGGTCGCTCCTGCTCCCGACGGTCCACTCGCGCCCCGCGTACGACACCCGCTCGATGCGCAGCGCGGAGGAGTGGGCGACCGCCCACTGCGCCAGCTGCCAGCCCCGCTCCCGCTCCGTGCGCCCGGACGCGTCCGCCCGCGCGCCCTCGGACACCGGGACGGTCACCGTCCGCCCGTGCGCGGTCGCGGTCACGCTCGGCGAGGGAGACGGCGACGGCACGGGCGTACCGCCCACCTCCGCACCGGTCTCCTGCAGCGCGTCCCGCCCGAAGTCCCGTACCAGCGCGGTCCTTACCGCGTCCGGACCGGTCGCCGAAGCCGAGCGCTGCGGGCGCCCGTCGCAGGTCAGCGCGGCCGCCGCATGCCCGGTCAGCGCCGCCGCCAGCAGCTCGGCGTCCGGCTCGTGCTTGGCGTACGCCTCCGGGTAGCCACTGCGCTGCACCCGCTGCGCGGCCACCGTGAGCGGCAGGCCGGTGTAGTCGGGCACCTTGGCCAGGTGGGCGTAGAAGATGCCCGCCGCGTACGCCGGGTCCATGATCTGCCGCTCGGTGCCCCAGCCCTGCGAGGGCCGCTGCTGGAACAGGCCCAGCGAGTCCCGGTCGCCGTGCTCGATGTTGCGCAGCCCGGACTCCTGCAGGGCGGTCGCGAGCGCGATCGTCACGGCCCGCCGGGGCATCCCGCGCCCGGTGCCGACGGCGGCGATCGTCGCCGCGTTCGCCGCCTGCTCCGGCGTGAACTCGTACGACTGCCCGCGGCCCGAGGCCGAGACCACCTTGCAGCCGCGCGCTCCGCCGCCTCCGGTGATGTACTGCACCACGAGGTACGCGGCGACGCCGCACAGGACCAGCAGGGCCGCGGCGAAACGGTAGAGGCGGCCGCGACGCTTGGGACGGGTGGGGGACGGCTCTGACACGCGTACAAGGTACTGGAGCCCCCCCGGGCGCTCACGTGAGGTCCGTTACAGCGCCGCGGACCCCGGCCGGGCAGGGCGCGCTAGGGTCGTGGCCATGGCCGACACCTCGCTTGACCTCACGCTCGACGCCGCCGCGCTCACCGCTCAGCTCGTGGACTTCCCCTCCGAGAGCGGCACCGAGAAGCCGCTCGCGGACGCGATCGAGGCCGCGCTGCGCGCCCTGCCGCACCTGACGGTCGACCGCTACGGCAACAACGTGATCGCCCGGACGAACCTGGGCCGCGCGGAGCGGGTCATCCTGGCCGGCCACATCGACACGGTGCCCATCGCCGACAACGTGCCGTCCCGGCTGGACGAGGACGGCGTGCTGTGGGGCTGCGGCACCTGCGACATGAAGTCGGGCGTGGCCGTGCAGCTGCGCATCGCGGCCACGGTCCCGGCCCCCAACCGCGACCTGACCTTCGTCTTCTACGACAACGAGGAGGTCGCCGCCGACCTCAACGGCCTCAAGCACGTCGCCGAGGCGCGCCCGGAGTGGCTGGCGGGCGACTTCGCGATCCTGCTGGAGCCCTCGAACGGCGAGGTCGAGGGCGGCTGCCAGGGCACCCTGCGGGTGCTGCTGAAGACCACGGGCGAGCGGGCCCACTCGGCACGCAGCTGGATGGGTTCGAACGCCATCCACGCGGCGGCCCCCGTCCTGGCCCGGCTGGCGGCCTACGAACCCCGCTACCCGGTGATCGACGGCCTGGAGTACCGCGAGGGCCTGAACGCAGTGGGCGTGAGCGGCGGGGTCGCGGGCAACGTCATCCCCGACGAGTGCGTGGTCACGGTCAACTTCCGTTACGCCCCCGACCGCACCGAGGAGGAGGCGATCGCACACGTGCGCGAGGTGTTCGCGGACTGCGGTGTCGAGGAGTTCGTGGTCGACGACCACAGCGGGGGCGCGCTGCCCGGCCTCTCCCACCCGGCCGCGGCGGCCTTCATCGAAGCGGTGGGCGGCACCCCGCAGCCCAAGTACGGCTGGACGGACGTGTCCCGCTTCTCGGCGCTCGGCATCCCCGCGGTCAATTACGGCCCGGGCAACCCGCACTTGGCGCACAAGCGTGACGAGCGGGTGGAGACCGCGAAGATCCTGGCGGGCGAGGAGCGCCTGCGGAACTGGCTCACCGCGTAGCCCGTGCGGGGCGCCGCTGCGCGCCCGACACGCTCAGGTCCCCCCTCCGTAACCCGTGTAGATCTAGGCTGAGACCGAACTACCGGCAAGCGGAGGGAGCGCACATGGCTACCGGAAACCCCGAGGGGAAGAAGCAGCCGCCGGACGAGCAGCGGCTCGGACCGGTCCTCCGACGGCGGGGACAGGTGACGGCCAGCACGACCGACCAGCGGCTGCTGGACGAGCGTGCCCCCTCGGACTGGGTCCACACCGACCCCTGGCGGGTGCTGCGGATCCAGTCGGAGTTCATCGAGGGCTTCGGCACACTCGCCGAACTCCCGCCCGCCATCAGCGTGTTCGGCTCGGCGCGTACGGTGGTGGACTCGCCGGAGTACGACGCGGGCGTGCGGCTCGGCCGGGGGCTGGTGGAGGCCGGCTTCGCGGTGATCACGGGCGGCGGACCGGGCGCGATGGAGGCGGCCAACAAGGGCGCGTGCGAGGCGGGCGGCATCTCGGTGGGGCTCGGCATCGAACTTCCCTTCGAGCAGGGGCTGAACCCGTACGTCGACATCGGGCTGAACTTCCGCTACTTCTTCGTCCGCAAGATGATGTTCGTGAAGTACGCGCAGGGGTTCGTGGTCCTGCCCGGCGGCCTCGGCACCCTGGACGAACTCTTCGAGGCCCTCACCCTGGTCCAGACCCAGAAGGTCACCCGCTTCCCGATCGTCCTCTTCGGCACCGAGTACTGGGGCGGCCTGCTGTCCTGGCTGAAGAACACGCTGGTCGCCCAGGGCAAGGCGGCGGAGAAGGACCTGCTGCTCTTCCACGTGACGGACGACGTGGAGGAAGCGGTGGCCCTGGTCTCCAAGGAGGCGGGCCGCTAGCGCGGGGCTTCGACCGACCCCCGCTGCCCCGGCGCCCCACCCCGGCCCGGCACCCCGCCCCACCCCCAGCCCGGGGGCTCCACCCCCGTGCCCCCGGCCGATGACCACCCACCACCCGCGACCGGAGGGTGAGGCGGCAGGGGCGGATGGTCCGGGCGTGCGGCGGGGCTCGGAGTCGGTCGGGTCGGAGGGTGCGGCGGCAGGGCGGATAGCCCGGCCGGGGGCAGGCGTTCGAGTCCGTCGGTCAGAGCCTGGGGCGAAGGTGGGTGGCCCGGCCCTGTGGGGCAGGTCGAGTCGGTCGGCTCGAGGGTGAGGTGAGGGACTGTCCGGCCCCGTTCTCGACCGTTGCTGTCCCCGCCCCGCACATCCAGCAGGTGTGGACGGTGTCGAAGGGGAACACGGCCCCGCTGTCGTCTCTCGGTGACCGCGGCAGGTCGGCGGGTGGGGGAACGGGGTCCGGGGCGGAGCCCATGGGTCAGGCCAGACCCCGGCGAGCCACCGCAGGGACACGGTGGCCGGCGATCGACGCCACCATGTCCAGTACCTGACGGGTCTCGGCGACCTCATGGACCCGGTACACCTGCGCCCCGAGCCACGCGGACACCGCGGTCGTCGCCAGCGTACCGATCAGCCGCTCCTTCACCGGCCGGTCCAGGGACTCGCCGACGAAGTCCTTGTTGGACAGGGACACCAGCACCGGCCACCCCGTCGCGACCATCTCGTCCAGCCGCCGCGTCGCCTCCAGACTGTGCCGCGTGTTCTTCCCGAAGTCGTGCCCGGGGTCGATCAGCACCGACTCCCTCGGCACCCCCAGCGCCACCGCCCGCTCGGCCAGCCCCACGGTCACCTTCAGGATGTCGGCCATGACGTCGTCGTAGGTCACCCGGTGAGGCCGGGTCCGCGGCTGCACACCACCCGCGTGCGTGCACACCAGCCCCACCCCGTACCGCGCCGCGACCTCCGCCAGCCCCGGATCGACCCCGCCCCACGCGTCGTTCAGCAGGTCCGCACCCGCCTCGCACACCGCCTCGCCGACCTCGGCCCGCCAGGTGTCCACGCTGATGATCACATCCGGGAACCGGCGCCGTACCTCGGCGACGAAGCCGACCGTCCGCCGCGCCTCCTCCGCCGCCGTGACCTCTTCACCGGGCCCGGCCTTCACCCCGCCGATGTCGATGATCGCGGCGCCCTCGGCCACCGCCTGCTCCACGCGCGCGAGGGCCGGCTCGTCACGGAAGGTGGCCCCTTGGTCGTAGAAGGAGTCCGGGGTCCGGTTCACGATCGCCATGATCACCGGCTCGTGGGGCCCGAATTCCCGCCTGCCCAGCCTGAGCATCCGCTGTGACCTCTCCTAGTACGTCCCGCAGTACGGCCGCCTGCGACCCTAACTGTCAGACTCGCATGGCACGATCGGACCCTGACAGATTCAGCGTCCGGCACAACGTCCGGTACCGAGCGTGGGGACCCCTGGCGATGGTGATGTTCTTGTTCCTGGTCGTCGCGCTGGCCGTCGTGGTCGCCGCGGTGACACTCGCCGTGGTGGGCGGCGGCGAGAGCGGCCCGCTGCCCGAGGCGGCACCGGAGCGGCTGCAGGATCCGCTGCCCGTGGACCGCCCGGTGGGCCGCGCGGACGTGGAGAGCCTGCGCTTTCCGGTGTCCCCGCGGGGCTACCGCATGGCCGACGTCGACGACGCGCTCGGCCGCCTCGCCGCCGAACTCGGCGAGCGGGACGCCCGGATCGCCGACCTGGAGTCCGCGCTGGCCGGAGCCCGGGCAGCCGCCGCGCACACCCGTCTGGACAAGCCCGAGCAGCAGGAGGACCAGCGATGAGCGCCGGAACCGCCCTCGCGGGGCCCGACGGCGCCCTGCGCTGCCCGTGGGCCCTGTCCACCGACGACTACGTGTCGTACCACGACGAGGAGTGGGGCCGCCCCGTCCACGGCGACGACGCCCTCTTCGAGCGGATCAGCCTGGAGGCCTTCCAGTCGGGCCTGTCCTGGATCACGATCCTGCGCCGGCGCCCGGGTTTCCGCGCGGCCTTCGCCGGCTTCGGCATCGAGAAGGTCGCCGCCTTCACCGACGAGGACCGCGAGCGCCTGCTGGCCGACCCCGGCATCATCCGCAACCGGGCCAAGGTCGACGCGACGCTCGCCAACGCGCGCGTGCTCGCCGACTGGGCCGAGGGCGACCTGGACGACCTGATCTGGTCCCACGCCCCGGACCCGGCCACCCGACCGGCCCCGAAGACCCTCGCCGACGTCCCGGCGGTCACCCCGGAGTCCACGGCCCTGTCCAAGGCCCTGAAGAAGCGCGGCCTGAGATTCGTCGGCCCGACGACGGCGTACGCACTGATGCAGGCGTGCGGATTGGTGAACGACCACCTGGAGACGTGCGTGGCCCGTAGCGCCCCGTGAGGGACGTGGGGAACCGCGCGAGCGACCACGACGCATCCGCAGTTCCCCACGGCGCACTACCGCCCCAGATACTTTGGCTTCTCCTTGTTCACGAACGCCTGCACCGCGATCGCGTGGTCCTCGGCCCGCCCCGCCCGCGTCTGCAGCTCGTCCTCCTTCTCGAGGGTCTCCTCCAGGGAGTGGGTGAGCCCGTACGCCACCGCTTCCTTGATCGCCGCGTACGCCACCGTCGGACCCTCGGCCAGTGCCCGCGCGACCTTCTCGCCCTCGGCGCGCAGCTCGGCGGAGGGGACGACCCGGTTGGCGATGCCCAGCTCCAGCGCGTCCTGCGCGCCGATGCTGCGCGGGAAGAGCAGCAGGTCGGCGGCGCGGCTCGGCCCGATCACCCGGGGCAGGGTCCAGGAGATACCGGAGTCGGCGGTCAGGGCCACGCCCGCGAACGACGTGTTGAAGGAGGCGGTGTCGGCCACGACGCGGTAGTCCGCGGCGAGCGCGAAGCCGAAGCCGGCCCCTGCCGCGACGCCGTTCACCGCGGCGACCACCGGCTTGGCCGCCCCGGTGAGGGCCCGCACGATCGGGTTGTAGTGCTCCCTGACCGTGCTCATCGTCTGCCCGGACCCGGTCTCCCGGTCACTGGCGAGCAGCCCGATGTGCTCCTTGAGGTCCTGGCCCACGCAGAACGCCCGCTCCCCGGCGGCGGTCAGCAGGATCGCCCGTACGGCCGTGTCCCCGGCCGCGGATTCCGCCGCCTCCCGGAGGGCGACCTTGGTCGCGATGTTCAGCGCGTTCATCGCCTCGGGGCGGTTCAGCGTGATCGTCGCGAGCCCGTCGCTCACCTCGTAGAGCACGGTGTCGGCCATGGCGCATCCCCTTCGGTGTCACGGCTGGTGACGTACCGCTCAGTACGTCCCTGTCAGAGGACAGCATGGCGGAGATCGGCGTGCAGGGGCCGGACCCGACGTGTGACCTGCGTCAAAGAAATGCGGAGCGGATCCGGTCGGCGGATGTCCGTGCGGCGGCGCAGTATCGCAGCCACATCGCCGAATTGGGTGGTTTTGCTCGCGCGCGTTGCCCAAGCGATGCCGACCGATGTTGGTCATCGGGTCCTGCGATGCGGGATAATGGCTTGGAAGCAATGTGTTCGATGCCGGTGACGCGTGTCCGTTTCGGACGGCGAGGGCCCTGCCTGGGCCGTCGGCAGACGATGAGCTGGTTTCAGGAAGGGGAACGAGCATGGCGGCCATGAAGCCGCGGACGGGCGATGGCCCGCTCGAGGTGACCAAGGAGGGGCGGGGCATCGTCATGCGCGTTCCGCTCGAAGGCGGCGGTCGACTCGTCGTCGAGCTGACCCCTGACGAGGCCGAGGCGCTCGGCGACGCCCTCAAGAAGGTCGTCGTCTGACGTCCCAGCGATCCTGTCCTTGCGGCTGCCCCGGCATCGTACGCGGTGTCGGGGCAGCCGCGTTCGCGGGCCCCTACGGGGCCGCGGTCACCGCTTGACGGCGCACAGCAGCCCGTCGCCCACGGGCAGCAGCGACGGCACCAGCTCCTGGCTCTCGCGCACCGTGCGCAGCAGCTCCCGCAGCCGCAGCACCTCCGTGGGCTGCGGACCGGAGTCGACCGTACGGCCGTTGGCGAAGACCCCCTCGAAGACCACCACGCCGCCCGGACGCAGCAGACGCAACGATTCAGCGAGATAGTCCAGGTACTCCTGCCGGTCGCCGTCGCAGAAGACCAGGTCGTAGCCCGCGTCCGCGAGCCGGGGCAGCACCTCCAGCGCGCTGCCCGGGATGAAGCGGGCGCGGTTGCTGGCGAAACCGCAGGCGCGGAAGGCCTGCCGGGCGAACTGCTGGTGCTCCGGCTCCGGGTCGACCGTGGTGAGCACCCCGTCCGGGCGCATGCCGTGCAGCAGGTGGATCCCGGACACTCCGCAGCCGGTGCCGATCTCCGCCACCGCCTTCGCGTCCACGGAGGCGGCGAGCAGTCGCAGCGCGGCGCCCGTGCTGGGCGACACCGAGCGCAGCCCTGCCTCGCGGGCCCGGTCGCGGGCCCAGTGCAGCGCTTCGTCCTCGGCGACAAAGGCGTCGGCGAACGCCCAGCTCGTCTGCCGGTTGCCGGTAATGACCCTCTCCTGTCCCCGTGGTTGCCTGGGCGTGACTGTATCCGTTGGCGTCGGGAACCCGCAGATGAGGCCGGGCGTTTAAAGGGGTGAGCCGGTGGCCCGGGACGCGACGGGGGGTAAGAGGTGGATCAGGACGCCGAGCAACTGCTGACGCAGCCGGATGAGCCGTATCAGCGTGTATCAAATTCTCGTAAAACCGCTTATCCGGAGCTAACGGGCGAGGTGGCTATGGTAGGGGCTCCACTGGACACCACCAGAGCCGACAGGGGAGGTGCGGCCGCGCGCGGGGATCGGGGTGGAGCGCTGCGGCGCTTCCTCGGGTCGGCGGGCAGGCCGAAATCCGTGACCGACACCGCTGCTGACAGCCACGCCACCGGTTTTGCCGTCGGCGACGCCCAGACCGCGACCTTCTCCACCGACGCGGACGGGCAGGCGTGGACTCCGCCCACGTGGGACGAGATCGTCAGCACGCACAGCGCCCGGGTCTACCGCCTGGCCTACCGACTGACGGGCAACCAGCACGACGCCGAGGACCTCACCCAGGAGGTCTTCGTCCGCGTCTTCCGCTCCCTGTCCACGTACTCGCCGGGCACCTTCGAGGGCTGGCTGCACCGCATCACCACGAACCTCTTCCTGGACATGGTCCGGCGCAAGCAGCGCATCCGCTTCGACGCCCTCGGCGAGGACGCGGCCGAGCGCCTGCCCAGCCGGGAACCCACCCCGCAGCAGCTCTTCAACGACGCCCACTTCGACGCGGACGTCCAGCAGGCCCTCGACACGCTCGCGCCGGAGTTCCGCGCCGCCGTCGTCCTGTGCGACATCGAGGGGCTGTCGTACGAGGAGATCGCCGCGACCCTCGGCGTGAAGCTCGGCACGGTCCGCTCCCGGATCCACCGCGGCCGCTCCCAGCTCCGCAAGGCCCTCGCGCACCGCTCCCCGGAGGCCCGCGCGGCCGAGCGGCGCTCCTTCGTGGCTCGAGTCCCCGCTCTGGGAGGAGGGGGCGCGACCGCGTGAGTGGATCACGAGCGAAGCCCGTCGAGGAGACGATCCTCGCGGAGCAGCACCTGGGAGACCGGCTCTCCGCCCTGGTGGACGGAGAGCTGGGTCATGAGACGCGTGAGCGCGTCCTCGCGCACCTGGCCACCTGCGCCCGGTGCAAGGCGGAGGCGGACGCGCAGCGCGCGCTGAAGAACGTCTTCGCGGAGGCGGCCCCACCGTCGCCCTCGGAGAGCTTCCTGGCCCGCCTCCAGGGCCTTCCGGGGGGAGGTGGCCTCGACGGCGGCGGCACGCCGCCGCCCGGGGGCGGACTCCTCGGACGAGACCCCGGCCCAGGGACCACCGGCGTCTTCGGCGTGAGGCGCGGCGAGCGCTTCGCGTTCGGGTACGTTCCCGTCCGCCCGCACGACGGCGCCCCCGTCCCCGGGGAGCGGGGCTTCCCCATCCATCCCGTCGGCCGCCCGGACGACGGCCGCTCCGCCTCGCGCGGACTGCGGTTCGCGTTCGCCGCCGCCGGCGCGGTCTCGCTGGCCGCGGTCGCCCTCGGCGGAGTGACCACCGCCATCCCCGGCGACCTGACCGCGGAGGCCCGCGGGTCCGGCACCGGCAGCAATGTGGTGCCGACGCGCTCGGCGGGCACGGGTGGGGGCGCAGGCGCGACCACGCCCGACACCCAGCGCCGCCGCGCGATGGGGCCGCTGCTCGCCTCGGGCGGTGCGCTGCTCGGCCAGACGCCGGTGGTGCCGACCTCCCTGTCCGCACCGCTGCTGCCCGGAGTGCCGTCCCTCGCACCCGGCCGGACCGGGAACGACGTCGTACGGGGCCTGACCGCCCCGGTGATGGCCGGTGCGGCTGCCGTGTCCCCCCTCATACGTCCGGTGGACGAGACGGTGGGCCTCCCGCTCTCCGACTGGTCCACGCCTCCCGGAGTCATCGGCTCCGGTCTGCTGTCCGCCCCCGTCCCCGACACCACCCCCGCTCCCTCGGCGGCCTCCGCCACTCCCCACCAGGCCCCCTGACCGGCCGCTTCGCCATGGCCCGCGAACCTGGTTGAATCCGGTGAGGGCCACGCCCGCGGCGATGACCCGGGGGCGTAGTCGACGTTCCGCGGCCGCCGCCCGAGTGAGCGGCCGCGGCCAGCCGTGGGGAGAGCATGAACGAGGGGAACCGTGTCCCGCTGGAGAAGGGTCCCGAGGGGACGGCGGGGGTGACACGGGCCGCCACACCTGAGGGCGCCGTGCAAGAGGGTGCCGCGCAGGCCGCAGCCGACTTCGAGTTGGCCCGTCCGGTGACCGCACCCGCGCCCGTGGAACAGGGCGGCAGGGACGAGCCGCTGGCCGCCGGAGACTTCGAACTGCCCAAGCCGCCCCCCGCCCCACCGGCCGGCGCCGGAGCCGGCACCGAGGCCACAGCCGGCGCTGAGGTGGGACCCGGCGCTGAGGCTGTAGTCCGGGTTGAGGTTGGAGCCGGGTACGGGGCCGGACCTGCTGCGGCAGGCGCTGGAGCTGCGGTGGGAGCCGGTGCCGGTGCCGGGCCAGGGGCCCGAGTCGGGGAAACCGGCTGGGCGGCGGCTCCTGTCGAGCGGCCGAAGCCGTTGCACGACCCCGACCCCTACGGCACCCCGCCGTACGGCGAGCCCGGTCCCTGGGCGCCGGCACCGCCCGTCCAGCACCCGGCAGCCACACCGGCGCAGGGCACGGCCGTACTGCTGCCGGGCACTCTCGCCCCTGTGCCCGGCGTTCGCGGACCGATGGAGGGCACGGCCGTACCCTCACCCGGCGCTGCCGCTCCCGCGCACATGGCCGGGGTCACCGCCCCCCTGCCCGGGAGCCCCACAACGGTGCCTGGACCTTCCGCCCTCGCCGCTCCCGCACCCACGGCCGGTGCTCCCGTGCCCGCGCCCGGCGCGCCCGCTCCCGCACCCGCGGCCGGTGCTTCCGCCCTCGTCGCCCCTGCCCCCGGTGCTCCCGCACCCGGGCCTTCCGCACTCGCGGCCGCTGCTCCAGCTTCCGCTCCCGCGCCCGGCGCCCCCGCGCCTGCCCCCGGCGCCCCCACGCCCGCACCCGCGCCCGGCGCGGGTGCGCCCGGCGCCCCCACTCCCGTACCAGCGTCCGCGCCCGGTGTGCCCGCGCCCGCCCCCGGCGCCCTCACGCCCGTGCCCGGCGCGCCCGCGCCCGCGCCCGTCCCCGGCATCCCCACGCCCGCACCCGCCCCCGACGCGCCCGCGCCCGTCCCCGGCATCCCCACGCCCGCACCCGCCCCCGACGCGCCCGCGCCCGCGCCCGTCCCCGGCACCCCCACGCCCGCACCCGCCCCCGACGCGCCCGCGCCCGTCCCCGGCACCCCCACTCCCGCACCCGCACCCGTGCCCGGCGCCCCCGCCCCCACCCCCAGCACCCTCGCCCCCGCGGCCCCCACCCTCGCCTCACCCATCCCCGCGGCCGCCGTCCCCGTGACGGTGTCAGGGCAGTTGGGTGGGGAGCAGGGGGGTGAGGGGCCTTGGGGGCGGTATGACCCCTGGGGCGCTGCGTCGGCCGAGGAGCAGGTGTTTGGCCGGAAGCCGCTGCAGCAGACCGGCGCCCGCGTGCTGACGGACCGGCAGCGCAGGAGGCGGGGGAATCGGCTGCTGCTGGTGTGGACCCTGCTGGTCGCCGTCGTCTCCGCCGGCATCGGCGGAGCGGTGGGCGCGTACGTGGAGCGCGCGGGCCTGGGCGACGACGTGCGCCTGCCGCAGGCCGGGAGCGTGCCGGCCGGCCGCGCGCCGGACAGCGTGGCCGGGATAGCCGCCCGCGCGCTGCCCAGCGTCGTCACCCTGCACGTCACCGGGGCCGACGAGGCGGGCACCGGCACCGGCTTCGTGCTCGACGGCCAGGGGCACATCCTCACCAACAACCACGTCGTGGAGCCCGCCGGGTCGGACGGCCGGATATCCGTGACGTTCAGCAGCGGTGACACCGTCAAGGCCAAGGTCGTCGGCCGGGACAGCGGTTACGACCTCGCCGTCGTACAGGTGCACGGCGTGCACGGGCTCACTCCGCTGCCGCTCGGCAACTCCGACGGCGTCGAGGTCGGCGATCCGGTCGTCGCCATCGGGGCCCCCTTCGATCTGGCCAACACCGTCACCTCCGGCATCATCAGCGCCAAGGAACGGCCCATCACGGCCGGCGGCGAGAAGGGCGACGGCAGCGACGTCAGCTATGTCGACGCGCTCCAGACCGACGCGCCCATCAACCCGGGCAATTCCGGCGGGCCCCTGCTCGACTCCCGGGCCCACGTCATCGGCATCAACTCCGCGATCCGCTCCGCCGGCAGCGGCTCCGCGTCGGAGAGCGGTCAGGCCGGTTCCATCGGCCTCGGCTTCGCCATCCCCGTCAACCAGGCCAAGCGGGTCGCCGAGGAGCTGATCAACAACGGCCATGCCACCCACCCCGTGATCGGCGTGACTCTCGACATGGGTTACACCGGCGACGGCGCCCGCATCGACAGCAAGAACGCGGGCGGCGGCCCCGCCGTCACGCGGGGCGGCCCCGGTGAGCGGGCCGGCCTCAAGGCGGGCGACGTCGTCACGGAGGTCGACGGGGAGCGCGTCCACACCGGCGAGGAGCTGATCGTCAAGATCCGCGCCCACCGGCCCGGCGACCGGCTGCGCCTGACAGTGGAGCGCGGCGGTACCGAGCGGGAGGTCTCACTCGTGCTGGGCGCGTCGGAGCAGAACTGACAGAAGTCTCACCTTGGGACGGTACCGGTCGGACAGGAACGCCGGGTACCGTTGAGCGACCGAGGACATCGCAAGGAGCGTCAGGTGTTCAATGACATAGGACCACTGGAGCTGGTGACCATCATCGTGCTCGCCGTGCTCGTCTTCGGTCCGGACAAGCTCCCGAAGGTCATCCAGGACGTGATGCGCACGATCCGGAAGATCCGCGAGTTCTCGGAGAGTGCCAAGCAGGACATCCGCGAGGAACTGGGCCCGGAGTTCAAGGACTTCGAGTTCGAGGACCTCAACCCCAAGACGTTCCTGCGCAAGCAGCTGGACAACGACGAGCTGGGGCTGAAGGAGATCCGCAACGGCTTCGACCTGAAGAAGGAGATGGCCGAGGTCACGGACGCCGTCCACAGTCGTGACAGCGAGGCGTCGGGCTCCTCCTCCGGCGGCGGGCGTGTCGACATGACCAAGAAGCCCGAGGATCCGGGCAAGGACGACCGGCCGCCCTTCGACGCGGACGCCACGTAAGCGACCGGTCGGCACCGGCGCCTGCCTCCTTGCCGGCGACACGCGGGCGCGGGCGTACGCCGCGCACGTGACGCGTTTCATAGCGCCCACCTGGCGCACACGGCCTGAACAGGCCGTTCGCACGACCCACGCTTCCAGTGCCTGCCCTGTCGCTCTCACCGGTGTGGATATGCTGCCGAGTTGTTGTGCGGACCGGACGAGTACGCCCGAAGGGGGGCGGGCCGCCCCGGTCCGACGAGAGCGAGGAGGCGTCCGGGCACATGGAGACGACGAGTCGGGTGGGCGCGCAGGCGCCGGCCGCGGAGGGCGGACAGCAGCTCCCCTCCGCCCGGCGTACGGTCGACGGTTACCTGCAGGCGCCCTTCCCGTGGTACGGCCTCGACGAGGCGTTCACCGGGCCGCGCTGGCTGATGCAGGTCGGCACCGCGGCCGACGGTGCCGTCGAGCACGGTTCGATCGGGCACGGTGACGAGCCCTCCGTACGCAACGAGGCCGGCTCCGCCGGTGAGCCGCGGGAGAAGTTCGCGGTCGTGGTCACCGTCGCCGCGCAGCCGTCCCGCAGGAGCGCGGACGGTACGGGGCTGCTGGAGGCCACGTCGGTCTCCTCGGCGGCGTGGCTGGCCGGTGTGGGGCTGTTGTCCTTCACCTGGCCGGGGCAGATGGATCACAGCCTGCGGGACGACTGGCTGGAGCAGCAGACGGAGACGGCGTGGGCTCTGGCCGATGATCTCGAGGGACCGGAGTGGTCCAGACTCTCTCTTCCGGTGGACGGGGTGGCGGCCTCTTTCCATTACCGGGAGTCGGAGTTCGGGTGGGTGCTGGCCGGTACGACGGATGCGGGCGTGCACCTGGGGGCGTACGGGCGGGGCATGAGTGCGTACGGGCTGGGGTTCGCCGTGGTCAAGGACGTTGCCGCCTACGCATGACCGAGGGGCGCCGGTTCGCTTCGGCGCCCCTTCGCCGTAGGGCCTGTGTGGTTCGGCGCGTGCGGATCCGTGGTGGCCGGTCGCGGTTCCCCGCGCTCTTCCAGGTCGGCTGATCCGGCCGCGCCGAACAGGTCTCAGAACTTGTTCTTCGGCGTGATGCCCAAGGACAGGCCCGACAGGCCCCGCTGACGGCCGCCCAGCTTTCCGGCGATGGCTCGCAGTGCGGAGCCCGCCGGGGAGTCCGGGTCGGTCAGGACGACCGGCTTGCCCTCGTCGCCGCCCTCGCGGAGGCGGACGTCGATGGGGATGTTGCCGAGGACGGGGACGGACGTGCCCGTCGTACGCGTCAGGCCGTCGGCGACCAGCTGGCCGCCGCCCGTGCCGAAGACGTCGACCATCTCGCCGCAGTGCGGGCAGGGCAGGCCGGACATGTTCTCGACCACGCCGACGATCTTCTGGTGGGTCTGGACCGCGATGGAGCCGGCGCGCTCGGCCACCTCCGCCGCCGCCTGCTGCGGGGTCGTCACGACCAGGATCTCGGCGTTCGGGATCAGCTGGGCCACGGAGATGGCGATGTCACCGGTGCCGGGCGGGAGGTCCAGGAGCAGGACGTCCAGGTCGCCCCAGTACACGTCCGCGAGGAACTGCTGGAGCGCGCGGTGCAGCATCGGGCCGCGCCAGACGACCGGGGCGTTGCCGGGGGTGAACATGCCGATGGAGATGACCTTCACGCCGTTCGCGGACGGCGGCATGATCATGTTCTCGACCTGGGTGGGGCGGCCGTCGGCGCCCAGCATGCGCGGCACCGAGTGGCCGTAGATGTCGGCGTCGACGACGCCCACCTTGAGGCCGTCGGCCGCCATCGACGCCGCGAGGTTCACCGTCACCGAGGACTTGCCGACGCCGCCCTTGCCGGAGGCGACCGCGTAGACCCGGGTGAGGTTGCCCGGCTTGGCGAAGGGGACCTCGCGCTCGGCCTGGCCGCCGCGCAGGGCGTTCGCCAGTTCCTTGCGCTGCTCGTCGCTCATCACGTCGAGGGTGACGTCGACGCGGGTGACGCCCTCGACCCGGGAGACCGCCTCGGTGACGCGCTGGGTGATCGTGTCGCGCATGGGACAGCCGGAGACCGTCAGGTACACGGTGACCGCGACCGTGCCGTCTTCGCCGATCTCCACCGATTTGACCATCCCGAGTTCGGTGATGGGTCGGTTGATCTCGGGGTCGTTCACCGTCGCCAGTGCCTCGCGCACCGCGTCTTCCGTAGCCATAAGGACGATGGTACGGCGCGTCGAGGGGCCTCGGGGTAGTGCCTCAGCGGTCGTCTGCGTCACGTCCGGGCGACCGTTCCGCCCGTTCCGCCGGGAATACGACATGGCCGTCGTGGCGCCTTCGTTCCTCCAGCTCCTTGACCACGTCCTGCAGCTCCGAGCGGATCCAGTCGCGGGTGGCCACCTCGCCCAGGCCCATGCGCAGCGCGGCGACCTCGCGGGTCAGGTACTCGGTGTCGGCGATGGACCGCTCGTTCTGCTTGCGGTCCTGCTCCAGGTTGACCCGGTCGCGGTCGTCCTGCCTGTTCTGCGCGAGCAGGATCAGCGGGGCCGCGTAGGAGGCCTGCAGGGACAGCATCAGGGTGAGGAAGATGAAGGGATATTCGTCGAAGCGCAGGTGACGGGGCGCGGCGACGTTCCACAGCACCCAGGCGATGATGACGACCGTCATCCAGACGATGAAGCGTCCCGTGCCCAGGAACCGGGCGATCTTCTCCGACAGCCGGCCGAACGCCTCCGGGTCCCACTCGGGCAGGATCCGGCGCCGGGGCGGGCGGGGCTGGTCCAGGCGCGCACGGGACCGGGGCGCGGCCGTGGCGCCCGCCGGGGTGCGCTCGCGTGTGCTCTCGCGCTCAGGAGCCATGAGCGGCCGCCCCCTCTCCCGCGTCCTCGTCCAGGTGGAACTCGGTCTCCCGCCAGTCCTCGGGCAGCATGTGGTCCAGTACGTCGTCCACGGTGACCGCGCCGAGCAGTGACCCGGACTCGTCCACCACGGGCGCGGCGACCATGTCGTACGTGGCGAAGAACCCGGCGATGACATGCAGGCCGGCGTCCGGGGCCAGCGGTTGCAGGTCGTCGTCGACCAGCGAGCTGACCAGGGTGTACGGGGGGTCGCGCAGCAGGCGCTGGAAGTGGACGGTGCCCAGGTACTTGCCGGTCGGGGTCTCGTCCGGCGGGCGGCACACGTAGACCTGGGCGGCGAGGGCGGGGGAGAGGTCCGGGTTGCGGACCCGGGCGAGCGCGTCGGCGACCGTGGCGTCCGGGCGCAGCACGATCGGTTCGGTGGTCATCAGACCGCCGGCCGTGTGCTCCTCGTACGACATCAGGCGCCGCATCTCGGCCGCGTCGGCCGGCTGCATCAGGCTCAGCAGCCGCTCCTTGTCCTCCTCCGGCAGCTCGGAGAGCAGGTCGGCCGCGTCGTCCGGGTCCATGGCCTCCAGCACGTCCGCCGCGCGTTCCTCCTTCAGCTTGCCGAGGATCTCGATCTGGTCGTCCTCCGGCAGTTCCTCCAGGACATCGGCGAGCCGGTCGTCGTCCAGGGCGGCGGCGACCTCGGCGCGCCGCTTGGGGGAGAGGTGGTGCAGGACGTTGGCGAGGTCGGCGGGGCGCAGCTGCTCGAAGGTGGCGAGCAGGCTCTCGGCGCCCTGCCCGTGCTCCTCCAGGGAGAACCCGGTGACGGCCGACCATTCCACGGTCAGCGTCTCGCCCTTGGCCCGCCGGAAGGCGCCGCCCTTCCGGCCCTTGCGGACGAAGACGCGGTCGATCTCCCAGTCCCGGCGGGCGGGCAGCTGCTGCACGGACAGGTCGAGGACGGTGACCTCCTCACCGGTCTCCACGAGCTTCACGCGCCGGTCCAGCAGTTCCCCGAAGACCAGCCGCTCGGTGGGCCGCTGCTCGAAACGGCGCACGTTGAGCACGCCGGTGGTGATGACCTGGCCCGACTCGATGCCGGTCACCCGGGTCATGGGCAGGAAGATACGGCGCCGGGTGGACAGTTCGACGACCAGCCCGAGGACGCGTGGGGGCCGTCGCCCGACGCGCAGCATGACGACCAGGTCGCGTACGCGGCCCACCTGATCGCCGGTCGGATCGAAGACGGGGACCCCGGCGATGTGCGAGACGAAGATCCGGGGGGCGCCGGCTGCCATGGCTCTGCTTCCTTTGCCTGGGAATCGCTGGGGGACTGCTGTTCTGTGCGTGGGAATTGCTCGGAATTGCCCGCTCGGGTGCGCTTCAGGCTAGCCCGTACCGGTCGGATACGCCCTGGTGGGGGGTCCGGACGGACTGGCTCCGCCGGGCGGGCGGGGCACCGGTACGCTGCCGTACGCCGCTCCGGAACCGTCAGAAAGGCAGCTCCACCTGTGACTGCGACTCCCCAGGGCCGTACCCGCCGGACCGCGCTGGTGACCGCGACCTGCGCCCTGGCCGTGACGGGAGCGATGGTGCTGTCGGGGTGCGGCGACGACGATCCGGACGCGGGGACGAACGGCGTGGGCAAGCTGCCCGCCGGCACGATCCAGGCGAAGACCCGGGCGGCGGCGGACGCGGCACCGGCGGTACGGCTGTCCGGGACCGTGGTCACCAGCGGCCGTACGTACCGGCTGGACATGCGGCTCAAGGCCGACGGCGGGACCGGGTCGGTGACCGCGCAGGGGGCCACCTTCAAGCTGCTGCGGGTCGGGAAGCAGCTGTATCTCAAGGCCGACGCGGACTTCTGGAACCACGCCGACGGCAGCGACGGCGCCACGGGCAAGCTGGACGGCAAGTACGTGAAGGTGCCGCAGGGGGATCCCGCGTACAAGAAGTTCAGTGGCTTCACGGACAAGGCGGTCCTCCTCGACGGACTGCTGACGCTGCACGGCAAGCTGGCGACGGACGGCCACCACGATCAGTCGGGTACCCCCACGATCCGCATCACCGGCGACCAGGGTTCCGGCGGCACCCTGGACGTCTCCCTCCGGGGCAAGCCGTATCCGCTCCGCCTGGTCCGCGCCGGCGGAGCGGGGACGCTCCGCTTCTCGGACTGGGGGCGGGACTTCTCCGTCACGGAGCCCGCGAAGTCCGAGACGGTGGACTACGGCAGGCAGCTGCCGGCCTCGTAGGCGGCGTCCGGGAGGGGTGCGGTCAGCTCGGCACCGCCGACCGGAACGCCGTGGTCGATCGGCGTCGCGGCGCAGTGGTGCAGCGGGCTGAGCGCAGTCCGGCACCGCCGACGTGGCCGATCGCCGTCGCGCCGGACCGACAGGGGCGGCACCGAGAAGCCCCGGCACCCTCTCCCCGGCGCGACGGCGCCGGGCCCGCGCGGCGCGAACCGGCGGCGCCGAACGCCTCTCGGCCCACCGGCGTCACTTCTTACGCCGCTTGGCCAGCAGTCTCGGCAAGCCCGCCGGGATCGGCTGACGGGTCGTCGCCGGTGACGGCACCGGACGCTCCGCCAGGCTGCCGGAAGGCAACGGCTCCACGCCCCCCGTCGGCACCAGGCGGACCACCCGGCACTCGCGGGCCCAGCGGCCCGGCATCTCCTCGCCGTCGGGGGCGTTCAGGCGCTTGCCCTTCAGCTCCGCGACGGCCGCCTCCCACTCGGCCGAGCCGGCGGCCAACTCCGACACGACCGCCGGGAACGTCACCAGCCGGCCGCCCTTGTCCTTGCTGCGGACGGTCACCTCGGCCGAGCCGCCGTCCACGAGCGCCGGCAGCGGCTGTTCACCGGGCCCGTCACCGACCAGGCACACGGCGCCCTCGTGCCACACGTGCCACAGGGCACGCGCAGCGGGGGCACCGGCACTCCTGACCCAGATGAGGCCGGACTTCTTGGAGGCCTCCTCGATGAGGGCCCGGTCGAGCAGCTCGCTTGTCATGCGCCCAGCCTAACCAGGCCCGCTCACAGCCAGCCGTTGCGCTTGAGCGTGCGGTGGATGCCCAGACACAGGGCGACCGTGATGCCCATGACCACCGGGTATCCGTACTTCCAGTGCAGCTCGGGCATGTACTTGAAGTTCATGCCGTACACCCCGCACACCATCGTCGGCACGGCGATGATCGCGGCCCAGGCGGTGATCTTGCGCATGTCCTCGTTCTGCGCGACGGACGCCTGCGCGAGGTTGGCCTGGAGGATGGAGTTCAGCAGTTCGTCGAAGCCCAGCACCTGCTCCTGGACCCGGGCCAGGTGGTCGGCGACGTCCCGGAAGTACTTCTGGATGTCCGGGTCGATCAGCCGCATCGGCCGCTCGCTCAGCAGCTGCATGGGCCGCAGCAGCGGCGCCACCGCCCGCTTGAACTCCAGGACCTCACGCTTGAGTTGGTAGATCCGCGCCGAGTCCACACCGCGCGAGACCCCGCCCTTGCGGCCCGGCGAGAAGACCTCGGTCTCGACCTCGTCGATGTCGTCCTGCACGGCGTCGGCGACCGCGATGTAGCCGTCCACCACATGGTCGGCGATGGCGTGCAGCACGGCCGAGGGGCCCTTGGCGAGCAGCTCGGGGTCGTCCTGGAGGCGGTGCCGCAGCGCCCTGAGCGAGCCCTGGCCGCCGTGCCGGACGGTGATGAAGAAGTCCCGGCCGGTGAAGCACATGACCTCACCCGTCTCGACCACCTCGCTGTTGGCCGTGAGCCGGTCGTGCTCGACGTAGTGGATGGTCTTGAACACGGTGAACAGCGAGTCGTCGTACCGCTCCAGCTTCGGCCGCTGGTGCGCCTGCACCGCGTCCTCGACGGCCAGCGGGTGCAGCCCGAACTCGCCGGCGATACCGGCGAATTCCGACTCGGTCGGCTCGTGCAGGCCGATCCACACGAACCCGCCGTCGCGGCGCACCAGCCGCATCGCCTCCTGCGGGGTCAGCGGCCCCGTGCTCTGCACGCGGGCGCCGTCGCGGTAGACGGCGCAGTCGACGACGGCCGAGGGCGTCGCGGGGTCGCGCGTGGTGTCGTACGACGCGTTCGTGTCCTTGCGCAGTGAGACGCGGGACGACGGACGGACCACGGCGCGCAGGTCGCGGATCATCGACATGGGCAGGCTCCTTCGCGGGCAGGCAGCGAAAGCGCGCGGCGACGGGTGGAACTACCCGGAATGAGGACGTCCTGCGGGGGCCCGCCCTTTCAAGGCAGGGAATGATGTTTGGCACGTCCACAAAGCGGGGAGCACCGCATCGTCGCGGTGGCGACTTCGCTACTGATGCAGAACTGATTCAGATCAGGCAAAGCGAGACGAACGTGCTCTTCCGAACGACGAAGCGAACGTGAGGGCGGAAGCCGGCCAGAAACTACATCAGCAACCGGAAGAGCGAGTGGTACTACCAGGTCGACTTCGATCCATGACAGCCCCACCTCCTCCGGCCGGTCCCTCGTAAGGGAGTCTCATCGGCGTCGGGACTCGATAGCGACGCTTCTGCGTGCTGCCCCGAACCACCGGCTCAGAGTACCAGCCGCCCGTACTGTCAAGGCGCCGCTTTGCCCGCTACTGGCGAGTTCTATGCTCACCGCATGGTTGATGTTCTTCCTCTGGTCGAGGCGCGGTTGACCACCGCGCTGGGCGAACCGGACGCGCGCGCCGCGGTCACCTTCCTCGGTACGGACCGCATCGAGGTGCTCCGCTTCCAGGAGGGGGACGTCGTCCGGTACGCCACCCTCGGCATGTCCCAGCACCCCATGACGGACCCCACCGCGATGCTCGCCGACCCGGTCAAGGGCCCGCGCGCCGAGCTGGTCCTGTCGGTCCGCGCGGGCGTCGCCGACACCGACAAGGTGCTCCGCCCGCTCGCCGTCCTCGCCGCTTCGCCGCAGGTGGAGGGCCTGGTGGTGACCCCCGGCGCCTCACTGGACGTGGGTGACCCGCTGTGGCCCGGCGCCCCCTTCACCTCGGTCCTGGTGGGCGAGCCCGGCGGACTGGTGGAGGACCTGGAGCTGGACGGTCCGATGGATCCCGTACGGTTCCTGCCGCTGCTGCCGATGACCCCGAACGAGGCCGCCTGGAAGCGGGTGCACGGCGCCCAGGCCCTCCAGGAGCGCTGGCTGACGAACGGGACGGACCTGCGGGATCCCTCCCGCAGGTCCGTCCCGCTGGACTGACGTGGAGTGAGCAAGCTCACCAAAGCCCCTTGCTGAACGGTCAGTTGACGAAGACGCCGACCCCGTCCTCGGTCGCGTGCCTCGCCTCCGGTTCCTCCGCGTCGTGCGTGAGCGCACGGCGTCGTACGACGACCACGACCGCGCCCAGCACCGCGGTGACCGCCGCGACCACGAACGGGATGTGGATGTCGCTCCACTCCTCGATCTTCGGGGCGAAGTAGGGCGCCGCCGCGGCCGCGAACCAGCGGACGAAGTTGTAGCCCGCGCTCGCCACCGGGCGCGGCGCGTCCGACACCCCGAGGGCCAGTTCGGTGTAGACGGTGTTGTTCACGCCGATGAAGGCACCGGACAGGATCGTGCAGACGATGGCCGCGGTGTGGCCCCCGTAGCCGAGCACGAGGACGTCCGCCGCGAGCAGCACCAGCGAGCCGCCGAGCACCTTCAGCGAGCCGAACCGCTCCTGCATGCGCGGGGCCACGATCACCGAGAAGACGGCGAGCAGCAGGCCCCAGGCGAAGAACACCGCGCCCGAGCGGTACGGGGTCATGTTCAGCACGAACGGCGTGAAGGCCAGCACGGTGAAGAACGTGTAGTTGTAGAAGAACGCCGAGACCGCCGCCGAGGCCAGGCCGCCGTGGCCGAGCGCCTTGATCGGGTCCAGGAGCGAGGTCTTGCGGGCCGGCCTCGGCTGTTCCTTCAGGAACGCCGTGATGCACAGGAAGCCGATCGCCATCAGCGTGGCGGTGCCGAAGAAGGGGTAGCGCCAGCTGATGTTGCCGAGGACCGCGCCGAGCAGCGGGCCGCAGGCCATGCCGAGGCCGAGCGCGGACTCGTAGAGCAGGATCGCCGCCGCGCTGCCGCCGGCCGCGGCGCCCACGATGACCGCGAGCGCGGTGGACACGAACAGGGCGTTGCCGAGGCCCCAGCCGGCCCGGAAGCCGACGAGCTGGCCGACGGAGTCCGACGTACCGGCCAGTCCCGCGAAGACGACCACGAGGGCGAGGCCGACCAGCAGGGTCTTGCGGCCGCCGATGCGGCTGGAGACGAAGCCGGTCAGCAGCATCGCGACCGCGGTGATCAGGAAGTACGAGGTGAACAGCAGGGACACCTGGCTGGCGGTGGCGTCGAGACCCTGCGCGATGGACGGCAGGATCGGGTCGACGAGGCCGATGCCCATGAAGGCGACGACGGAGGCGCCGGCCGTGGCCCAGACCGCCTTGGGCTGTCGCAGGATGCCGCCGGCTCCCGCGTCGAAGGGGTCCATGTGCTTCTCCCGTCTCCGCTTCAAGTAGTTGCTGTTTGCACATAGTAAGTTAGCCGGGCTAATTAGTGCAAGCTACATCTAGTTTTCCCTGCTCAGGCGTCCCTCCGGACGGGTGATCGTCCTTGACGTGGCGCGGCAGGGGTAGGACCGTGGAGCCCTATGAGGGGCGAACCCAGTTGCCCGAAGTGCGGTGGCCGGGTCAGGGCTCCCGGTCTTTTCGCCGATTCGTGGCAGTGCGATGCGCACGGGCCGGTGTATCCGTTGCAGCCCGTGATCCCGCCCAGCGTCGAGGCCCTGAACGTCGTGGTGCATCGCACGCAGGTCCCGGTGTGGATGCCGTGGCCGCTGCCGGTCGGGTGGCTGTTCACGGGCGTGGCCTACGCGGGGGACGACCGCAGTGGCGGCCGTGCCACCGCCGTCGCCTGCTCGGGCCCCGGTCCGCTCGGCGGCCCCGGTGAGCTGATCCTGGTCGCCGAGGAGCTGGGTGTCGGACTCGGCGCGCGGTACGCGGGCATCGACGGTCCGGACCCGGGGTCGTACATGAACGTCGAGAAGCCGCCCCAGGCGAAGGTCCTGGCCGCCGGCCGCCCGACCCCGCTCTGGCACGTCTACCGCACCCCCGACGACCGCGCCGTCTTCGCCGGTGAGGCCCTCGGGATGTGGCTGTGGGCGGTGATGTGGCCCGAGCAGGCCGGACTGCTCATGTACGACGAGCTGGTGCTGACGGACCTGCGGGAGGCGGGGGCGGAGCTGGACCTGGTGCCGTGCGGGGCGTTGTCGCCGCGCTTGCTCCGGCCGTAGCGCCCACCGGGGTGGGAGTGACTGCCGGTCGGCGGCTGCGGGCGCGTCGGGCGTGCTCACACAGTTCCCCGCGCCCCTGAGGCAGTTGTCGTAGGGGGTGCTTCCGGGGTGCGGGTGTGACAGGCGGGCTCGGAAACCCGGCTATCCTTAGGTGTCCCCTTCCGCGTCGCCCCGTCTGGAGTCACCGTGCGCATCGACCTGCACTGTCACTCCACGGCCTCCGACGGTACGGACACCCCCGCCGAGCTGGTGCGGAACGCCGCCGCGGCCGGACTGGACGTCGTCGCGCTGACCGACCACGACACCACCCGCGGGTACGCCGAGGCGATCGCCGCGCTGCCCGAGGGGCTCACCCTGGTCACCGGCGCCGAGCTGTCCTGCCGTGTCGACGGCATCTCCCTGCACATGCTGGCCTACCTCTTCGACCCCGAGGAGCCCGCCCTGCTCGCGGAACGCGAGCTGGTACGGGACGACCGGGTGCCGCGGGCCCAGGGCATGGTCGCCAAGCTGAACGCGCTGGGCGTGCCGGTCACCTGGGAGCAGGTCGAGCGGATCGCCGCCGGTGGTTCGGTGGGGCGCCCGCATGTCGCCTCCGCACTGGTCGAGCTGGGCGTCGTACCGACGGTGAGCGACGCGTTCACCGAGGAGTGGCTGGCCGACGGCGGGCGGGCCTTCGTGGAGAAGCACGAGACCGACCCCTGCGAGGCGATCCGGCTGATCAAGGGCGCGGGCGGCGTGGCCGTCTTCGCGCACCCGGCCGCCGCCAAGCGTGGCCGTACGGTCCCCGAGTCCGTGATCGCCGAGATGGCCGCGGCCGGTCTCGACGGCATCGAGGTCGACCACATGGACCACGACCTGGACGCCCGGGCCCGGCTGCGGGGGCTCGCGAAGGAGCTGGGTCTGCTGGTCACGGGCTCCTCGGACTACCACGGCAGCCGCAAGACCGTGTCCCTGGGCGCGTACACGACCGACCCCGAGGTGTACGGGGAGATCACGCGTCGGGCGACCGGCGCCTTCCCCGTCCCCGGGGCCGGCGGGATCTGACGGCCGGCGTCTGTCCGCTCAGCGGCTCCGCCCTCGCCCCTCCCTCTCACCCATCCTCTCGCACGTCCGCCGTGCGCCCGCGTCCGCTCAGCCGGACGGGTGCCGTCGGCGGTGGCTCCATCCTGCAAGGCTCAATATGTTCGACATCGCCGTCTTCGGCTCTCTGTTCCTGACCCTTTTTGTCATCATGGATCCCCCCGGGATCACTCCGATCTTCCTCGCCCTGACCGCCGGACGGCCGGCCAAGGTGCAGAAGCGGATGGCCTTCCAGGCCGTCTGCGTGGCGGGCGGGGTCATCGCCGTCTTCGGTGTCCTGGGCCATCAGATCCTGAACTACCTGCACGTCTCCGTCCCGGCGCTGATGATCGCGGGCGGTCTGCTGCTCCTGCTGATCGCGCTGGACCTGCTCACCGGCAAGACCGACGAGCCGAAGCAGACCAAGGACGTGAACGTGGCCCTCGTGCCGCTGGGCATGCCGCTGCTGGCGGGGCCCGGTGCCATCGTGTCCGTGATCCTGGCCGTGCAGAAGGCCGACAGCGTGACCACGCAGGCGTCGGTGTGGTCCGCGATCCTCGCGATCCACGTCGTGCTGTGGCTGGTGATGCGTTACTCGCTGCTGATCATCCGGGTCATCAAGGACGGCGGTGTCGTCCTGGTGACACGGCTCGCGGGCATGATGCTCTCCGCGATCGCGGTGCAGCAGATCATCAACGGGGTCACTCAGGTGATCCGGGGGAGCTGAGCCCGAGTCGGCTCGGCTCCCCCGGAAAGCTTGAGTGGCGGTGCCCGTTACGAGGCCGGGGTCTCGGCCGGGCGGATCCACAGGCGCTGTCCTACGGCGGCGGCCTGTTGCACGATCCGGTTGACGGAGGCGGCGTCCACGACGGTGCTGTCCACGGTGGTGCCGTCGACCTCGTCGAGTCGCATGATTTCGAAGCGCATGGGCTTCTCCCTTCGTCTGGTCATCCTCCTGCGGAGAACTACTTGGCGCACCGGATGTGTATCCGGTGTCGTTCGTAGTCAACGTGCTGCTTGTTACAAACATTCCCTACGCTAAAGAAATTTTTCGAACGGCTAATTACCGACCGGTAAGCGGCTCCCGTGGGACCGACCGGGACCGGTTGTGTTCGCAGCGTGACCAAAGGGACAATGGAGCCGATGAACGACGACCTGGCTGCCCTCGGCGCCCGCATCGACCGCACGAACGAGCTGCTGGAACGCATGCTCGCCGAGGTGGCCAAGACGCCCTCGACCCACGCGATCTTCGTCGACGCGGGCTATCTGTACGCGGCCGCGGGCCGGCTGATCGCCGGCACCGAGGACCGCCGGGCCTTCGATCTCGACGCCGAAGGCCTGATCGACGCGCTGATCGACAGGGCCCGCACGATCTTCGCGGACAGCCGGCTACTGCGCGTCTACTGGTACGACGGCGCCCGCCGCCGCATCCACACCGCCGAGCAGCAGTCCATCGCGGAACTCCCCGACGTCAAGGTCCGCCTGGGCAACCTCAACGCCAACAACCAGCAGAAGGGCGTCGATTCCCTCATCCGCTCCGACCTGGAGTCACTGGCCCGCCACCGCGCGATCAGCGACGCGGCCCTGCTCGGCGGCGACGAGGACCTGGTCTCGGCGGTCGAGTCGGCCCAGGGGTACGGCGCCCGCGTCCACCTCTGGGGCATCGAGGCCCCCGAGGGCCGCAACCAGGCCGAACCGCTGCTCTGGGAGGTCGACAGCCAGCGCACCCTCGACCTGGAGTTCTTCAAGCCGTACGTCACCCGGCGCACGGCCGCCGCCTACGACGCCACCGCCGGCACCCGCCCCTCCCGCGAGGACGTCCGCTTCGTCGGCGCCCAGATCGCCGCGAAGTGGCTGGCCTCCCGAGGCCGCGAGGCGCTGGTCGAACTCCTTCCCGGCCACCCCTATCTGCCCGGCTCCGTCGACCAGGACCTACTGGTCGAGGCCGAGGGCCTGCTGCAGTACTCCCTGCGGGGCCAGGCGGACCTGCGCCGCGCCCTCAGGGACGGCTTCTGGGACCACCTCCAGGCGCAGTACTAGGACGTGGCGGCGCCGTCGTCCCAGAAGTCGGCGATCGCGCGGGCCGTGGCGAGCGGGCGGTCGGTGTTGGGGGAGTGCTCGGCGCCGTCGATGACCGTCCGCCGCGCCTTCAGCCGCAGCGCCATCTCGTCGAGCAGGGGCAGCGGCCAGGTGTCGTCCTGGCAGCCCGACAGGACGTGGAACGGCAGCGGTACGGCGGCGAGTTCGGCGATCCGGTCCGGCTCCGTGCACAACTGGCGCCCCGTGGCGAGGAGTTGGGCGGGCTTGGTGGCCAGCCAGCGGCGCCGCAGATCGTCCCGTTCGTCCAGCCCGTCGTCGAGGGAGGGCGTCTCGGTCTCCTCGGGCGTCTCCATCGCCTGGATCGCGACCCACACTTCGGCCATGCCCATCACCGCGAGCGCGTCCCGCAGCAGCTTCACCCGCTCCTGCTGGGACGGCGAGATCTGCGCCGGGCCGGAGGACATCAGGGTGAGCGACAGGAAGGGCGAGTGGTCGATCAGCACGGCCGCGCGCGAGATCTGTCCGCCGAGGGAGTGCCCCAGCAGATGCACCGGGTGCCCGAGCGCCTCCGCCTGCGCCAGCACATCCCGTGCCAACTCCTCCTGCGCGTAGGCGGATTCGTCCGCCTCGGGACCGTCCGACTCGTACTGCCCACGTCCGTCCACGGCCACGGTCCGGTACCCGCGCTCCGCGAGCGGCACGTGCAGCGGATTGAAGTCCTCCTTGCTCCCGGTGAACCCGGGCAGCAGCAGCGCGACGCCCCTGGGCTCGACCCCGGCGGCCACGGGAGCGTCGACGACGGCGAACTCACCGCGCGCCGTGCGCAAGGAGTACGCACGGGCACCGGGGGGCGGGACGAAGGTGGCGGGCCTGCTCATGGGGAGAGGCTATCGGGCGCGGACGAGGGACCGGGCAGGGTGAGGGTGCGTACGGGTGAGGGCGCGTTCGGGGGAGGGGACGCCGATGGCCCGGTCCCCTTGTGGGGACCGGGCCATCGGCGGCTGACGGTGCTACCGCGTACGCGGCGCCGGATCAGGCCTCGGAGGCCTCGACGGATGCCGTCGCCTTGCGGGTACGACGGCGCGGCTTGGCCTCCGGCTCCTCGGTGGCCTGCGCCGGAATCTCCGGAGCGGCCGCGACGGCCTTGCGGGTCCGCCGCGCCTTCGGAGCGGCCGCCTCGCCCCCGTCGACCGCGTCCACGGTGGTGGCGGCGGTCTTGCGGGTGCGGCGGGGCTTGGCTTCCGTGCCTTCGGCGGTGTCCGCGGCGGCCTCGGCGGCAGCGGCGGTCTTCCGCGTGCGGCGGGGCTTGGCTTCGGCCTCGGGCGCGTCGGAGGGGGCCGCGGCGGCGGTCTTGCGGGTGCGGCGCGGTTTGGCCTCGGGCTCCGTGTCGGCGGCTTCCACGGTGGTGGCGGCGGCCTTGCGGGTGCGGCGCGGTTTGGCCTCGGGCTCC
>NZ_JBICWR010000003.1:271572-433029 GCF_043199855.1 Streptomyces sp. NPDC048521 | reverse complement strand
CGTCTCGGCGGCCTCCACGGTGGTGGCGGCGGCCTTGCGGGTGCGGCGGGGCTTGGCTTCCGTGCCTTCGGCGGTGTCCGCGGCGGCCTCGGCGGCGGCGGTCTTGCGGGTGCGGCGCGGTTTGGCCTCGGGCTCCGTCTCGGCGGCCTCCACGGTGGTGGCGGCGGCCTTGCGGGTGCGGCGGGGCTTGGCTTCCGTGCCTTCGGCGGTGTCCGCGGCGGCCTCGGCGGCAGCCGCCGTCTTCCGCGTGCGGCGCGGCTTGGTCGCCGGGGCGGCGTCCTCCGTGGCCGTGGCCTCGGCGGGCGCCGTGGGCGCGGTCTCCGTGGCCGGCTCCGCTGCCTTACGGGTACGACGGCGGGGCTTGGCCTCGGCGGTGTCCAGTACGGCCTCGGCCGCGGCGACGGGCTCGGCCGTCTTGCGGGTACGACGGCGGGGCTTGGCCTCGGTGGCCTCGGCGGTGTCCAGCGCGGCCGTGGGGGCCGGCTCGGTCACGGGCTCGGTGGTGGCCGGGCCGTCCGTCACCGTGGGCTCCACGGCCGTGGCCGTCACCGGGTGCTCCGCGGACTTGCGGGTCCGACGGCGGCGCGGCTTCTCCGGAGCGTCCAGCGCGGCAGGGGCCTCCACCGTGTCCACCGACTCGACGGCGGCCTCGGGGGTCACGGGCGCCGTGGTGGCCGTCACGGCCTCCGCCGGCGCTCCGCCGCGCGTACGGCGACGGCGGCGCGGCGTACGGTTCGCCTGCGAATCCTCGGTGCCCGACTCGGCGGCCGGTGCCGGCGTGGTCGTGGCGGCGGGGGCGTCCAGCGGTGTGCCGCCGCGCGTACGGCGGCGACGGCGCGGCGTACGCGCCGGACGCTCGTGCTCGACCGGGGCGGACTCGGCACGGCCACCACGGCCGCCCCGGTCCCCGCGTCCGCGACCGCCGCGTCCGCCGGTCTCGCCCAGGTCCTCCAGCTCCTCCGCGTCCAGACCGGCACGGGTCCGCTCCGAGCGCGGCAGGGTGCCCTTGGTGCCCTCCGGGATGCCGAGGTCCGAGAACAGGTGCGGGGAGCTCGAGTACGTCTCCGCCGGATCGTTGAAGTCCAGCTCCAGCGCCTTGTTGATCAGCTGCCAGCGCGGGATGTCGTCCCAGTCGACGAACGTGATCGCCGTACCCTTGGCGCCCGCCCGGCCCGTACGGCCGACGCGGTGCAGGTACGTCTTCTCGTCCTCGGGGGACTGGTAGTTGATGACGTGGGTCACGCCCTCGACGTCGATGCCGCGTGCGGCCACGTCGGTGCAGACCAGGACGTCGACCTTGCCGTTGCGGAAGGCGCGCAGCGCCTGCTCGCGGGCGCCCTGGCCGAGGTCGCCGTGGACCGCGCCGGAGGCGAAGCCGCGCCGCTGGAGCTGCTCGGCGATGTCGGCGGCCGTGCGCTTCGTACGGCAGAAGATCATCGCCAGTCCGCGGCCCTCGGCCTGCAGGATGCGGGCGATCATCTCCGGCTTGTCCATGGAGTGCGCGCGGTAGACGAACTGCTTGATGTTGGCGACCGTCACGCCCTCGTCGTCCGGCGCGGTGGCGCGGATGTGCGTGGGCTGTGACATGTAGCGGCGCGCGAGGCCGATGACCGCACCGGGCATGGTCGCGGAGAACAGCATGGTCTGGCGCTTGGCCGGGAGCAGGTTGATGATCTTCTCGACGTCGGGCAGGAAGCCCAGGTCGAGCATCTCGTCGGCCTCGTCGAGGACCAGGCTCCGGATGTGGTTCAGGTCCAGCTTCTTCTGCCCCGCAAGGTCGAGCAGCCGGCCCGGGGTGCCGACGACCACGTCGACGCCCTTCTTCAGCGCCTCGACCTGAGGCTCGTAGGCCCGGCCGCCGTAGATCGCCAGCACGCGCACGTTGCGTACCTTGCCGGCGGTGAGCAGGTCGTTGGTGACCTGCGTGCACAGCTCGCGCGTGGGGACGACGACGAGCGCCTGCGGGGCGTCGGTGAGGGCTTCGGGGGTGGCGCGTCCGGCCTCGACGTCGGCGGGGACGGTGACGCGCTCGAGGAGTGGGAGACCGAAGCCCAGCGTCTTGCCGGTGCCGGTCTTGGCCTGGCCGATGACGTCCGTGCCGGTAAGGGCGACGGGGAGCGTCATCTCCTGGATGGGGAAGGGGTTGATGATGCCGACGGCTTCCAGGGCCTCGGCTGTCTCGGGAAGGATCCCAAGGTCTCGAAACGTCGTAGTCAGGGTGCTGCCTCTTCTGTGTGCGCGGTGCGAGGCGAGCGCGGGGGTCTTTGACGGACCGTGCCGGGGACGTCGGCTGCCATACGGGCGAACCACTCGGGCCAGCCGTAAAGCACGGGACCTCTGCCGACGCTCTAGCGCTCGTACCGCTGAGGGTGTCCCTCCGGTCGTCGTACGTACTCCGTCGTACGGCCAGGGAGGGCTGTCAGGTCGGAGCCGATCGGGCCACCGACCGGGCATCCTCATGCGTGCGCCCTGTCGGAGCACGTCGAACACCGTCGACGCACTCAGCAGGCGCATTACCACCATACCCCGGAATCACGCACATGTGATGGCCGAATTGGTCACGTAGTCGTGGCCACAGTGGTTGACCAGGGGCTTCCGAGGGGCGTCGAGCGGGCTATTGTGCGCCTCATGACTAGCTCTGACAAGCCTGAGAACGCGTCCGCCGCCTCCGCCGAACCGACCGGTGTCGCCGCCCAGGACTGGGCGCAGGCCTCCGCCGACCCGCAGTACCGTGCCGCGGTCGTGGACCTGCTCGGAGCGCTCGCGTACGGCGAGCTGGCGGCGTTCGAGCGGCTGGCGGAGGACGCCAAGCTGGCGCCGACCCTCGCGGACAAGGCGGAGCTGGCGAAGATGGCCTCGGCCGAGTTCCACCACTTCGAGCGGCTGCGGGACCGGCTGACCGAGATCGGCGAGGAGCCGACGGCCGCCATGGACCCGTTCGTCGCCGCGCTCGACGGCTTCCACAAGCAGACGGCTCCCTCGGACTGGCTGGAGGGCCTGGTCAAGGCGTACGTCGGTGACTCGATCGCCAGCGACTTCTACCGGGAGGTCGCGGCCCGCCTGGACACCGACACGCGCGAGTTGGTGCTCGCCGTGCTCGACGACACCGGGCACGCCGGGTTCGCGGTGGAGAAGGTACGGGCCGCGATCGACGCCGACCCGCGCGTGGGCGGCCGGCTGGCGCTGTGGGCCCGGCGGCTGATGGGGGAGGCGCTGTCGCAGTCGCAGCGGGTCGTCGCCGACCGGGACGCGCTGTCCACGATGCTCGTGGGTGGGGTGGCCGACGGGTTCGATCTCGCGGAGGTCGGCAGGATGTTCTCGCGGATCACCGAGGCGCACACCAAGCGGATGGCCGCGCTGGGCCTCGCCGCCTGAGCGCCGGGTGCGCTCTACGGGGGAGCGGAGCAGCGCCGCTGCGGGCGCGGTGTGGTCGCTCGCGCAGTTCCCCGCGCCCCTTCGTGGCGCTTGTGCTACGCCGGCGCTGATCGTCGCCGTAGGCGGCGGCCCGTGGGGCGCAGGAGCAGGGACAGGGACGCCGCCGAGACGATCGCGGCGCCGAGGAAGCTCGGCAGGGTGCTGCCGGGGCCCAGCGCGCTGTGGGTGACGAAGTCGCCGAACAGGGCTCCGGCGATGCCCGTGGAGTACACCAGCGGGCGGGCCGGCAGCCGGTGCGGCAGACGGTACGCCGCTGCCCACGCGAGCAGGAGACCGAGCACAGCGGAGCCGAGTGCTTCCAGGATCATCGAGAGGTCCCTCCCACGGCCGGTCGACCCTTGTCGGTCGTAGCCCGTCATACCCGTGACCTGCGGATTGCAATCATCCGCTGTGGAGGAACTGTGCTCTGTCCGTGCGGACGCCGCACGCGGAAAGGGCCCGGCGGCACATGGCCGCCGGGCCCTTCTCACGATGTCGGCCTACAGCGTGCCGAAACCCACCTTGCGCACCGTCGGCTCGCCGATCTCCACGTACGCCAGGCGGTCCGTCGGCACCAGGACCTTGCGGCCTTTCTCGTCCTCGAGGCTCAGCAGGCGCGACTTCCCGGCCAGCGCCTCGGCCACCACGCGCTCGACCTCCTCGACGCTCTGACCGCTCTCCAGAACGATCTCGCGGGGCGCGTGCTGCACGCCGATCTTGACCTCCACGGCTATGTCCCTCCGACGGTCAGTGATGTGCGCGATCTTCCGCGCCGTACGCAGCACACATTAGCCCGGTGAGGGGACGTACACGCTGCGGGCCGGAACGCCATCAGCGAACAGCTCACGGGAACAAACGGCCGTCAGTGGTGTTCGGTGCCGTGCAGCGGGAAGCCGGCGATGCCCCGCCAGGCCAGTGAGGTCAGCAGCTGCACCGCCTGTTCGCGCGGGACGCTGCGGTCGCTGTGCAGCCAGGAGCGGGCCACCACCTGGGCGAGGCCGCCGAGGCCGGAGGCGAGCAGCATCGACTCCGCGCGCGACAGGCCGGTGTCCTCGGCGATGACGTCGCAGATCGCCTCGGCGCACTCGTTGGTGACCTTGTCGACGCGCTCGCGCACCGCCGGCTCGTTCGTCAGGTCCGACTCGAAGACGAGCCGGAAGGCACCGCCGTCGTCCTCGACGTAGGCGAAGTAGGCGTCCATCGTCGCCCGCACGCGCTGCTTGTTGTCGGTCGTCGAGGCGAGCGCGCTGCGCACCGACTGGATCAGTGACTCGCAGTGCTGGTCCAGCAGGGCGAGGTAGAGGTCGAGCTTGCCGGGGAAGTGCTGGTAGAGCACCGGCTTGCTCACGCCCGCCCGCTCGGCGATGTCGTCCATCGCCGCGGCATGGTAGCCCTGAGCGACGAAGACCTCCTGGGCGGCGCCCAGCAGCTGGTTCCGTCGGGCTCGGCGCGGCAGACGGGTGCCACGCGGGCGTACCGCCTCTGTTTGCTCGATGGCTGTCACGCCGCCTCCCAAAGTCGTCCACATGCGGTGTCGGCCGCGCGGCCATCGTACTTTTCGGTAACCGTGGTGTGCGCGGTGCGAGCGCAGAATTTCACGTACCGGACGGCCGCGGAAGCCGCGGAGCGGTCCTCGCACGGCCGGCAGCGGTCGGCGGGGTCCTGCGAGGTCAGCGGTAGTCGTCCTCGTCCAGCGAGACGACGCGGGCCTGTTCGACCAGATCGGCCACGTTCGCGCGGTCCGGGTCCACCCCCGTCAGGGGGTCGTCACGGTCCGGCGCGATGTCCGCGTGCTGCTCGGCAGCGTCCACCTCGGGGGCCTCGACGTCGTCGATCTGCGGGACCGTGTCGGGTTCCAGATCCTCGACCGCGTCGGGCTCGGTGGGGTCATAGGCCATGGTGGGCTCCCTTCCTACGAACGTCCCTGGACAGCAGGGGCCACACGTGGGTGCCCTCTGTACGAGCCTAGGAGACGGCTGATCCGGACGCCATGCCATTGCGTCCGTTCGCTGACCGGTTCACCAGTTGCTCACGGTTCACACGCTTTCCGTCTCTCTTGTCGTGCTCGGTCCACGCGTTGTCCGGTACACCTGTGGCCCGGGGTTCACGCTGTGACGGCGAACACACAAATCTGGGCGTGATCACCTCGTAACATTGCCGCATGTCTTCGACCGAGTCGCCGTCCGTGTCGGCTGCCAGTGTGCTCCCCAGGGTGGCGCCCGTCCGGGTCGGCGAAGGCGAGCGGCTGCGGTCCGTGGGCCTGCCCGGCGTCACCCTGTCGATCCGTTCCCGGCGCCCAGCGCGCGAGGGCCTGCCGCCCGCGCTGTACGTCCACGGGCTCGGCGGTTCCTCGCAGAACTGGTCCGCGTTGATGGCCGAGCTGGAGGGCGTCGTCGACAGCGAGGCCGTCGACCTGCCGGGCTTCGGCGACTCCCCGCCACCGGACGACGGCGACTACTCCGTCACCGGGCACGCGCGAGCGGTGATCCGCTATCTCGACGCGGCCGGCCACGGCCCGGTCCACCTCTTCGGCAACTCGCTCGGCGGCGCGGTCAGCACGCGCGTGGCCGCCGTCCGTCCCGACCTCGTCCGCACGCTCACCCTGGTCTCGCCCGCGCTGCCGGAGCTGCGTATCCAGCGCTCCGCTGTGCCGACGGGGCTGCTCGGCGTGCCCGGTGTCGCTGCCCTGTTCACCCGGTTCACCCAGGGGTGGACGGTCGAGCAGCGCGTGCGCGGGGTCACGGCGCTCTGCTACGGCGACCCCGGGCGGGTGTCGCCGGAGGCGTTCCAGCAGGCGGTGGAGGAGTTGGAACGGCGGCTGCGGCTGCCGTACTTCTGGGACGCGATGGCGCGTTCCGCGCGTGGGATCGTCAACGCCTACACGCTCGGCGGCCAGCACGGACTCTGGCGCCAGGCCGAGCGCGTCCTCGCGCCGACCCTGCTGATCTACGGCGGCCGTGACCAGCTGGTCGGCTTCCGGATGGCCCGCAAGGCCGCCCGCGCCTTCCGTGACTCCCGTCTGCTGTCCCTGCCGGACGCCGGACACGTGGCGATGATGGAGTACCCGGACGTGGTGGCCGGGGCTTTCCGGGAACTCCTGGCGGAGGTGGGCGACTTGGGCGAGCGCGACGCGGGCGAGCGCAGTACGGACGGGCGTGACGCGGGCGGGCGTGACGCGGAGGCGCGTGACGCGGGTGGGCCCGCGGGCGCCGGTCCACGCGGCGCCGCCGAGGACGCCACCACCACGGGCGCGGGGAGCTGAGGGCCGGAGTGGGACGCCACAGCCGGCGCGGACCGGCTCCGAAGGACGACTCCGCCGACATAGCCGCACGCCGGGCGGAACGGCGGGGCACGAGCCCCGGAGACCGGCCCGAGATACCGGGCCAGAGGGGCGGGCCGGGGGCCGAGCCGCCGTACACCGAGGGCGCCGCTCCGGATGCTCCGAGGGGTTGGCGTGGCCGGAGGGATTCGAGTGCTCCGGGTGCTTCAGGCTCTCCGGGTGCCTCAGGTGCCTCAGGTGCCTCAGGTGCTCCGGGTGCTCCGGGTGGTCCGGGTGGTCCGGGTGGTCCGGCTGCTACGGGTGGTCCAGGTGGTCCGGCTGCTCCAGGGACCTCGCGAGCGGCGTATCCGGGAGTGCCGCGCTTCGCCGACGGTACCCCCGCGCACGGTGTGCCCCGCTTTCCGGACGGCACTCCTGCGCACGGTGCGCCGAGGCTTCCCGACGGCACCCCCGCGCGCGGTGTACCCCGTTTGCCCGATGGTGGCTCTGCCCGTGGTGGGCACCCGCAGCAGAGGGAAGCGGGTGGTGGCTGGGGGGCGTTCGGCGGGTCGGCCGGTGCGGGGGCGGGGCCCGATGTCGTGCTGCCCCGGCAGCGGCAGGCGGGGTCGGGTGGTGGTCCTGGGCGGCGGTCCGGTCCCCGGCAGGAGTATCTGGACGCCTTCGAGGGCGCGAGCGACGGCATCGAGGACCTGGACGTCTTCGCGCCCCCCGGGGGCCGGGGACCCGACGAGGAGGCGCCGGCCGCCGAGGAGCGGCAGGCCGACGCCCGCGCGGCGGACGGCGTCCGTGTGCCCGCACAGCGTGGCGGCGGCAAGGGGCGGGCCTTCGCCGGCATCGCGGCCGCTGCCGTCACCACCGTGCTGGCGGTGGTCGTCGCCGGGCAGGTGACCGAGGGACGGGACGGTGACGCCGTACAGTCCCAGTCCGACACCGACGCCGGACAGGCCCGTGACGCGCGCGATCCCGACGGGGCGGCACCCTCCGCCGCGCCGAGCGCGGTGACGTTGACGTACGCGCAGAAGATGGGCAGGAAGTACCCGCTCGGTGCCACGCTGAAGGGCTCGGGGAAGTTCGACGCCGTGCCCGGCTTCGACAAGGCCCCCGGTACGGGGCAGAAGTACCGGTACCGGGTGGATGTCGAGCAGGGGCTGGGGCTGGACGGCGTGCTGTTCGCCGAGGCCGTGCAGAAGACCCTGAACGACGACCGCAGTTGGAGCCACGGCGGCGCCCGTACCTTCGAGCGCATCTCCTCCGGCAAACCCGACTTCGTGATCACGCTGGCCAGCCCGGGCACCACCGCCACGTGGTGCGCCAAGTCCGGCCTGGACACCACGGAGGACAACGTCTCCTGCGACTCGGCCGCCACCGAGCGGGTGATGATCAACGCCTACCGGTGGGCGCAAGGCAGCAAGACATACGGGGACAAAATCTACGCATACCGGCAGATGCTCATCAATCACGAGGTCGGCCACCGTCTCGGTCACGGGCATGTGACGTGCCAGAAGGACGGAGAGCCGGCTCCCGTCATGCAGCAGCAGACCAAGTTCCTCGACCACGACGGAATCCACTGCCTGCCCAACCCCTGGCCCTATCCCAGGAGTTGACGGGCGCCACTCATGTCACATTGACATGAGTCGCAAGTTCGTTCATATTTCTGCGCATGTGGTCCAGTCATGCCGTCTCCGACAGCGCCGCCATCGAGCTGGCGCTGATCGGCGTGACCGCGCTCTGCGTGGCCGACATCCACTGTCGCTGACGCCGCCTCCCTGGCGTTCGCGTCGCGACCTTTCCTCTCTTTCCTCCGTGGCCGTGTCACGGATTTTTCGACGACCCGACGCCGGGGCCGACGTCTGTCCGCAGTCGTCTCACTCCTCGTCCATCTGTCTCACTTTTCGAGAAACCCTCGATCAGTCCCCGAGAGGTCGTCATTCCGATGCGTCAACCGTCCGTCATAGCGCGCCGCGTGGCAGCGGCATCCGTCAGCCTGGTCGTGGCAGCGGGCGCCGCTGCCTGCGGTCCTGAGGACAACGATGCCAAGGGCTCCGGTGGCGACTCCGCGCCCCACAAGGGCGGCACGCTCACGGTGCTGAACTCCGAGCCGCAGACCGACTTCGACCCGGCCCGCCTCTACACCTCCGGCGGCGGAAACGTCCCTTCGCTCGTCTTCCGCACCCTCACCACGCGCAACCGCGAGAACGGCGAGGCCGGCGCCAAGGTCGTCCCGGACCTCGCCACCGACACCGGACGCCCCAACAAGGACGCGACCGTGTGGACGTACACCCTGAAGAAGGGCCTCAAGTACGAGGACGGCACCCCGATCACCTCGGCCGACATCAAGTACGGCATCGAGCGCTCCTTCGCCCCCGAACTCTCCGGCGGTGCACCCTACTTGCGGGACTGGCTGGTCGGTGCCGCCGACTACCAGGGCCCCTACAAGGACAAGAAGGGGCTGTCCGCGATCGAGACGCCGGACGCCCGGACCATCGTCTTCCACCTGAACAAGCCCGAGGGCGAGTTCCCGTACCTCGCCACGCAGACCCAGTTCACCCCGGTCCCCAAGAGCAAGGACACGGGCACCAAGTACGAATCGCACCCGGTCTCGTCCGGGCCGTACAAGGTCGTCAAGAACGAGAACGACGGTGAGCATCTGGTCCTGGAGCGCAACACGTACTGGTCGACGGCCGTCGACGCCGAGCGCAAGGCCTACCCGGACACGATCGACGTCCGCTCCGGCCTCGACTCCTCCGTGATCAACCAGCGGCTGTCCGCGTCCCAGGGAGCGGACGCCGCCGCGGTCACCACGGACACCAACCTCGGCCCGGCCGAGCTGGCCAAGGTCACCGGCGACAAGGAACTGGCCGCGCGCGTGGGTACCGGCCACTTCGGCTACACGAACTACATCGCCTTCAACCCGACCGTGAAGCCGTTCGACAACCCCAGGGTGCGGCAGGCGATCTCCTACGCCATCGACCGGTCCTCCGTGGTCAACGCGGCCGGCGGCAGCGCGCTCGCCGAGCCCGCCACCACCTTCCTGCCCGACCAGAAGTCCTTCGGCTACACGCCTTACGACCCGTTCCCGGCGGGCAAGTCCGGCAACGCGGCCAAGGCCAAGGAACTGCTCGCGCAGGCCGGGTACAAGAACGGGCTCACCATCACGCTGACCCACTCCAACAACAAGGACTTCGAGACCAGCCCGGAGATCGCGACCGCCGTCCAGGACGCGCTCAAGAAGGCCGGCATCACGGTCAAGCTGCAGGGTCTCGAGGACAACGACTACCGGGACAAGATCCACAGCGTGAAGACCGAGCCCGGGTTCTTCCTCGCCCACTGGGGTGCCGACTGGCCCTCCGGCGGTCCCTTCCTCGCCCCCATCTTCGACGGCCGGCAGATCGTCAAGGATGGAGCGAACTTCAACACGGGCCTGCTGAACGACAAGTCGGTCAATGCCGAGATTGACGCGATCAACAAGTTGACCGACCTTGGCGCGGCCGCCGAGCGGTGGGGTGCACTGGACAAGAAGATCGGCGAGAAGGCTCTCGTCGTGCCGCTGTTCCACCCGGTGTACAAGCGCCTGTACGGCAAGGACGTCAAGAACATCGTCATCAGCGACTGGACCGGCGTGCTGGACATCTCCCAGGTCGCGGTGAAGTGACGCCGTGAGCGAGGCACTTGTCGCCGTCGAGACCGCCGGGACGGACGCTTCCGTCCCGGCGGCCTCGGGGGCACGTCAGTTCTGGCGGCGGCTGCGGGCGCAGCGCGCCGCCCTGGTCGCCGCGGCCGTCGTCGCGCTTCTCGTCCTGATCGCGCTCGCCGCGCCACTGCTCACCGCCCTGGAGGGCCAGGACCCCACCACCTACCACCCCTCGCTGATCGACTCCGCGCGCGGAGGCGTGCCCGTCGGCTCCTTCGGCGGCGTCGGCGCCGACCACTGGCTGGGCGTCGAACCCCAGACCGGCCGCGATATGTTCGCCCGGCTGGTGTACGGAGCACGGGTGTCGCTGGGGGTGGCGCTGGCCGCGACGGTCGTGCAGGTCGCCATCGGGGTCGTGGTCGGTGTGGCCTCCGCGCTCGGCAGCCGATGGGTTGATCAACTGTTGAGCCGCGCCACGGACATCATCGTCGCCATGCCGCTGATGATCATGTCTCTGGCACTGCTGGCGATCGTGCCGTCCAGCTTCCCGCGGCCGGTCCTGGTCACCCTGGTCATCGGGCTGATCGCCTGGGGCAACATCGCCAAGATCGTGCGCGCGCAGACCCTCTCCCAGAAGGGGCTCGACTACGTCTCCGCGGCTCGGCTGAGCGGCTGGAGCACCTGGCGGATCGCCCGCCGCGAACTGCTCCCCGGCCTCGCCGCCCCCGTCATCACCTACGCGGCGCTGCTGGTCCCCACGAACATCTCCGTCGAGGCGGCCCTGTCCTTCCTCGGTGTCGGCGTCAAACCGCCCACGCCGTCCTGGGGACAGATGCTCACGGCCGCCGACGTCTGGTACCAGGCCGCACCCCAGTACCTGCTGCTGCCGGCCGGGGCCCTGTTCGTCACCGTGCTCGCCCTCACCGTCTTCGGTGACGGCGTGCGCACCGCCCTGGACCCACGCGCCGCCTCCCGCCTGCGCATCGGCACCGGCCGCAGGGACAAGGGCGCGCACAGCGACAAGGAGGCGACCGCGTGAACGGCTTCGGTGGATTCCTGCTGCGCCGGGCCGTGGGCACGGTGGTCACCCTGCTCGCCATCTCGGTGATCGTCTACGTCGTCTTCTACGTCACCCCCGGCAACGTCGCCCAGATCACCTGCGGCCCGCGCTGCTCACCGGAACAGGTGCACCAGGTCGCCGAGCAGCTGAACCTGGGCGACCCGATCTACCTGCGCTACTGGCACTTCCTGGAGGGCCTCTTCGTAGGCCAGGACTTCTCCACGGGCACCTCGATCGAGCACTGCGCGGCACCCTGCCTGGGGCAGTCGTACCAGACCGACCAGCAGGTCCTGGACATCATCCTGGCCAAGCTGCCCGTCAGCCTGTCGCTCGTGGTCGGCGCCATGGTGGTGTGGCTCGTCCTCGGTGTCGGCACCGGCGTGCTCTCCGCCTGGCGACGCGGCCGGCTCAGCGAGCGCCTGCTGACCGCGATCACCCTGGCGGGCACGGCCACACCCGTGTTCGTCATCGGCCTGGTCCTGATGATCGTCGTCTGCGGCGAACTGCAGCTGCTGCCCTTCCCGCAGTACGTGAACCTCACCGACGACCCCGAGCAGTGGGCGTGGAATCTGCTGCTGCCCTGGCTCTCGCTCGCCCTGATCGAGGCGGCGGCCTTCGCCCGCCTCACCCGCGCCTCCATGCTGGAGACGCTCGCCGAGGACCACATCCGCACCTTCCGGGCCTACGGCGTCGGCGAACGCGCCATCGTCGGGCGGCACGCGCTGCGCGGCGCGCTCGCGCCGGTCATCGCGCTGAACGCCAACAACGTCGGCTCGGCCGTCGGCGGCGCCGTCCTCACCGAGACCCTCTTCGGCCTGCCCGGCATCGGCCAGGAGCTGGTGCACGCGGTGAAGGTCGTCGACCTGCCGGTGGTCGTCGGCATGGTCCTGGTCATCGGATTCTTCGTGGTCCTCGCCAACGCCGTCGCGGACGTGCTGTACGCGGTGGCCGACCGACGGGTGGTACTCGCATGAGCCTGGTGGACGTCACGGACCTGACCGTCGAGTTCGGCTCCCTGCGGGCCGTGGACGGTCTCTCCTTCAGCCTCGAGAAGGGCGCCGCCCTGGCCCTCGTGGGCGAGTCCGGCTCCGGCAAGTCCACGGTCGCGGGCGCCCTGCTGGGCCTGCACCGGGGCACCGGAGCCCGGGTCGCCGGCTCGGTCCGGGTCGCCGGCACCGACGTCCAGGAGGCCTCGGACGACGAGCTGCGGCGGCTGCGGGGCGCGAAGGCCGCCATGGTCTTCCAGGACCCGCTGTCCTCGCTCGACCCCTACTACGCGATCGGCGACCAGATCGCCGAGGTCCATCGCGTGCACACGCGCGTGTCGCGCCGCGCCGCACGCGCGCGTGCCGTGGAGGTGCTGGAGAGGGTGGGAATTCCGGACGCGGTACGGCGATCCCGTTCCCGCCCGCACGAGTTCAGTGGAGGCATGCGCCAACGCGCCCTCATCGCCATGGCCCTCGCCTGCGAACCCGACCTGCTGATCGCCGACGAGCCGACCACCGCCCTCGACGTCACCGTCCAGGCCCAGATCCTCGACCTGCTGCACACGCTGCGCGAGGAGACCGGCATGGGCCTGCTGCTCGTCACCCACGACGTGGGTGTCGCCGCCGAGAGCGTGGACGACGTCCTCGTCATGCGGCACGGCAGGGCCGTCGAGCGCGGCCCGGTCGGATCGGTCCTCGCCGCGCCCGCCCAGGCGTACACCCGTGAACTCCTCGATGCCGTCCCGCGCCTGGAGGCGCGCCGGACCGGCTCCCCGGTCGCCGAGGAGGTCGTGCTGGAGGCCGTCGGGGTCCGGCGCGAGTTCGGGCGCGGCAAGCGGACGTTCGCCGCCGTGGACGACGTCTCGCTGACCGTCCGCCGCGGCGAGACCCTCGGCGTGGTCGGGGAGAGCGGCAGCGGCAAGACCACGCTCGGCCGCATGCTGGTCGGGCTGCTGGAGCCGACCGCGGGCGGGATCCGCTACGAAGGGCGCCCGCACACCGGCGTGAACCCGGCCGTCCAGATGGTCTTCCAGGACCCCGTCTCCTCCCTCAATCCCCGCCGCAGCGTGGGCGAGTCCATCGCCGACCCGCTCCGCGCGCGGGGCGAGCACGACGAGGAGCGCATCCGGGGGCGCGTGACGGAACTGCTGGAGCGCGTGGGGCTCGAAAGGGCGCACTACGACCGCTACCCGCACGAGTTCAGCGGCGGCCAGCGCCAGCGCATCGGCATCGCCCGCGCGCTCGCCGCCGAGCCGCGCGTCATCGTCTGCGACGAGCCCGTCTCCGCGCTCGACGTCACCACGCAGGCCCAGGTGGTCGCCCTGCTCGGCGAACTGCAGCGGGAACTCGGTCTCGCGCTGGTCTTCATCGCGCACGACCTCGCCGTGGTCCGCCAGGTCAGCGACCGGGTCGCGGTGATGCGCCGGGGCCGGCTCGTGGAATACGGGCCGGCCGACGAGGTGTACGACAGCCCGCGCGAGCCGTACACCAAGCAGCTCCTGGCCGCCGTACCCGCGCTCGACCCGGAGCTGGCGGCCCGGCGGCGCGCGGCCCGGCGCGCACCCGCCGTGGCGTGACGTTTCGTGAAGAGATGATCACTGTGTGATCTCCTAGCGCGGCGGAACGCGATCCGCACGCGAAAGTTACGACCGTTCACCCCTTTTGGTGGCGCGATGGACAACCGTCCATCGCGCCACCGCCTTGTCCGCTTACGTTCGTCCCGCTGCGAGCCGCGGGACAACGGCGGCTCCCCAAACGGGAGATCGGGGGTGCACACGTGCGCATCGGACTGCTTACGGAGGGTGGCTACCCGTTTGTGAGCGGTGACGCCGGACTCTGGTGCGACCGGCTCGTGCGCGGGCTCGGGCAGCACGAGTTCGACATCTATGCGCTCAGCCGCGGCCGGCGCCAGGAGGACGGGGGCTGGGTCCCGCTCCCTGCGCAGGTCAGCCGGGTCCGTACGGCGCCGCTGTGGACGGCCGAGGACGACGGGGTCGCGTATGGACGGCGCACGCGCCGGCGCTTCACCGAGTGCTACGGGGAGTTGGTCGAAGCGCTGTGCGCCGGGGCCGACGCCGGACCCGATTCCCGAACCGACGACCTGGCGGACCGTTTCGGCAGCGCGCTGTACGGGCTCGCCGAACTCGCCCGGGAAGAGGGCGGACTGGTCGGCGCCCTGCGTTCCGACACCGCCGTACGCACCCTGGAACGCGCCTGCCGGGCTCCCGGTGCGCTGCGCACGGCGCGCGAGGCGCGCGTACCGGATCTGCTCACCGTCACCGCACACCTCGAACGCGCCCTGCGCCCCCTCTCCCTCGACTGGTACGACGACGACGCCCTGGGCGCGGCCGACCTCTGCCACGCCACCGCCGGCGGCACCGCGGCCCTTCCCGGACTGCTCGCCCGGCACTTCGCCGACGTACCGCTGCTGGTCACCGAGTACGGCGTCCAGCTCCGCTCGCACTACCTGGCCCTCGGCCCCGACGTCGCCGCCCCCGCCGTACGCGCGCTGCTCGCGGCCTTCCACGGCCGGCTCGCCGCCGAGGTCTACCGCCGGGCCGAGATCCTCACCCCGGGCAACGCGCACGCCCGCCGCTGGCAGGAACGGTGCGGCGCCGACCGCAGCAGGATCCGCACGGTCCACCCGGGCATGGAGGCCGCCCGCTTCACCGAGGTCGGCGAGTCCCCGGACCGCTCCGCCCCGGACACCCTGGTCTGGGTCGGGCGCGTCGAACCCGCCAAGGACCTGGTCTCCCTCCTCCACGCCTTCGCCGAGGTCCGCAAGCAGGAGCCCACCGCGCGCCTGCGCATCGTCGGCGCGCCCTCCGGGCCCGAGGGCGCGGCCTATCTCGGCCACTGCCGGGCGCTCGCCGCGCAGCTCTTCCCGGACGAGGCTGAGGGCGTGCACGCCGTCGGCGACAACCCCGTCTCCTTCGAGGAGATCGGCGGTCCGGAGGCCCCGGCCCTGCCCGACGCTTACGCGGCCGGCGCCGTCGTCGTGCTGTCCAGCGTGGTGGAAGGGTTCCCGATCAGCCTCGTCGAGGCCATGTTCTGCGGCCGGGCCACGGTGTCCACGGACGTCGGCGCGGTGGTGGAGGTCATCGGCGGCACGGGTCTCGTCGTGCCCCCGCGCAATCCGCGGGCGCTCGCCGAGGCGTGCGTGGCGCTGCTGCGTGACCCCGAGCGCCGTGCGCGCCTCGGCGCCGCCGCGCGCGCCCGGGCGCTCGAACTGTTCACCGTCGAGCAGAACATCGCGGCATTTCACGGCATTTACCTGGAGATCGTCTCGCACTGTCCGGTCCGCCGGGTCGTCCTCGACGGGGCCGGCGAGCCGCTGCCGTTCGCCACCCCCGCCGAGTCCCACGTCCCCGGCCGCTGGACCGGCCCCACGGCCCGCGTCCTGCCCCGAGGCATTCCCGGCTGGGCCACGGGCACCCCGGTACGCGCGACGCCGCTGGCGGCTGCGGAGGGAGCGTGATGAACGCGTTCGACAACCGCTCCGGCGACGAGTTCAGCGGTACGACGAGCGAGCACGGCGGCCTGGGCCCCGCCGCGGCGGACACCCCGAACGCCCTCGGCTCCGCTGAGGGGCGCGGGGCGCGGGATGAGGGCGGTCGGGCGTCGGGCGAGTCGAGCGCGGCCGCTGCTGCGTACCGGCCCCGTACTGGTGGGGGCCAAGCCGGTGGCGAGGCGGGCGCAGCGGGTGTGGTGCATCGGTCCCACCGGGAGGGCGGCCAGGGCCTGAGCGACGCGGGTGGGCTCGACCGGCCGGGGATGCCCAGCGGCGCCGATCCGTGGGACGCCCGGTCGGGGATGTGGTTCGGGGGGCGGGGGAGCGGCGAGCCCACCTCGCCCGCCGAGGACCCGACGGACGGCTCCGGCCCTTCGGGGGTGCCGGTCTCCGCGGACGTGTCTGATCCTTCGGGGCTGCCGGTTTCCGCGGACGTGTCTGATCCTTTGGTGCCGTCGGTCTCCGCGAGCGACGCGTCCCCGGCGTCGGCGTCCTCGACCAGCGTGCCGCGCCCGTCGGTGTCGTCGCCCTCCGTGATCAGCCCCCGCTCGCCGGCGTCGCCCCCGGCAAGTCGGGAGTCGGGGCCGTCGGCCTGTGCGTACGGTGCCGTCGGGTCGGGCGGGCGGACCGGCGGACCCGGTGCGGGGGCGGCCGTCGCAGGAGTCGTAGCGAAGCCGGAGTCCGGCGGGAAGCCGGAGTCCGGCGGGAAGCCGGGGGTGGGCGAGAGACGGACCGCCGTACCCCGGCGCGGAGGCGGAGACCCGGTGAAAGCGCTGCTGCACCGGCACCGTGAGCTGTGCGAGCGGGCCGTGGACCCGCTGGAGATCGCCGCCGGGCTGGAGGCGCACGGGGTCACCGACCGGACCGCCGCCCGTTTCCGGCACCGGGACGTGTTCTCGCTCGCCGAGGAGCTCTACGCGCGCGTGCCGCGCGACGGAGATCCGCGGCCGGAGTCCCAGCCCCTGCCCGTGCCCCGGGTCCGCGCCGGCTGGGTCCTGCTCACCCTCCTGCCCGGCGCCCTCGGCGCGGCCACCGTGACGGCACTGCGGCTCACCCACGGCCAACCCCGCCAACTGGCGGCCCTCGGCGGCATCCTCGCCGTCGCTCTCGCCACGCGCGCGGCACTGCGTCGCGGCCCCCTGGCCGGCCTTTCCGGCACGCACGCGTGGAGCACCGCGAACGGCATGCGCGCGTGGACGCTCTGGCTGCTGGGCTACTCCCTCTTCGGTGACGGTCTGCTCGACGCCGTCGTGACGGGCGGCCCCGACGCCCTGCCCACCGGAGCCCCGGACGACCCCTGGCCCACCGCCACCGCGCCCGCCCTGGCCCTCACACTGGCCTGCGCCCCGGCGGCCTGGTGCGCCCACCTGCTCACCGCCGGCGCCCGCCGCAGGCTCGCCGGCAGTCGCGGCCTGGAGGACTTCACCTCGGCCGCGAGACCGCTGCTGTTGGGCACGTTCACGCTCTTCCTCGGCGCGCTCACGGCACTGCTCCTGCTGTGCGGCACCGCCCTGCACGAACCCCCGGCCCTTACGCAGACCCTCGCCCTGGGCGCACTGCTCCTGCTCGCCCGCCTGCTCACCGTGCACCACCACCGGCACGCCCCCGCCTTCGCCCTCGGCGCCGCGGCGGTCATGGAGGCGGCGGCCCTCGCCCTGCCGCTGGCCGCCCGGCTGCCCGGCTGCGGCCTCCTCGCGGCCCCCGCGCAGACCCTCGTGGACACCTGGGGCCCGTCCGCCGTCCCGGTCCTCGCCTGCGGCACCGCGGCCCTGGCCCTGCTGCTGCACGCCGCCCGCACCCTCACCCAGGCCTCGGCCCACGCGCCCGCGGGAGCAGCCGAGTGAACCTTCCGCCACCGGTCCGGCCCGATCCTCCCGCCGTCCGCCCGGATCACCTGACAGCACCGGGCGACGGCCACGGGCTCCCGGCCCACCGCCGGAGGCACCCGCACCACCCCCTTGAAGGAGAACACCAGATGACCACCTCCCGACCCGGAGCGTCCGGAGCCACCGGAACCGCCGGAGCGGCCGCAGGAACCTTCGCACCGGCCGGTGCCACCGGCGCGCACACCCCGGGAGCCGCCCGATGAGGGTTCTGCTGATCGGAGCCAACGGATACATCGGCCGCTTCGTCGCCGACCGCCTGCTCGCCGACCCGGCCGTCCAGCTCACCGCACTCGGCCGCGGCGACGACGCCGACGTCCGCTTCGACCTCGCCAGCGGCAGCCCGGGCGCGCTCACCCGCTTCCTCGACGCGGTGCACCCCGGAGTCGTCGTCAACTGCGCCGGCGCCACCCGGGGCGGCGCCCGCGAACTCACCCGGCACAACACCGTCGCCGTCGCCACCGTCTGCGAGGCTCTGCGCCGCAGCGGCTGCGGCGCCCGCCTGGTGCAGATCGGCTGCGGCTCCGAGTACGGCCCGAGCCAGCCCGGTTCCTCCACGGCCGAGGACGCCGTGCCGCGCCCCGGCGGCCCGTACGGCGTCAGCAAGCTCGCCGCCACCGAACTGGTCCTCGGCTCCGGCCTCGACGCCGTCGTCCTGCGCGTCTTCTCGCCCGCCGGGCCCGGCACCCCGGCCGGTTCCCCGCTCGGCCGCCTCGCCGAGGCCATGCGCCGCGCCATGCAGTCCGGCGACGGCGAACTCAAGCTCGGCGGGCTCGGCGTCCAGCGCGACTTCGTGGACGTACGCGATGTGGCCCGCGCCGTGCACGCCGCCTCGCTCTCCGCCGCGCAAGGCGTCATCAACATCGGTTCCGGCCGTGCCGTCCGCCTCCGCGACGCCGCCGCGGTCCTCGCGCGCGTGGCCGGATACGGCGGCGCCCTGCACGAACTCGACGTCCCGCCCGGGCCCCTGCGCGGCACGATCGGCCACCCGCGCGCGGACTCCGACCACGTGTCCCCGGTCGCGTACCCCTACCCGGACGGCTGCGGCAGCTGGCAGCAGGCCGACGTGCGCACCGCGCGCGACCGGCTCGGCTGGCGGCCCCGGATCAACCTCGAAGAATCCCTGGCAGACATCTGGATGGAGGCGGCATGCCGCATCTGACCGGCACCGCCGCGGGCGTCACGAGCACCGGCGTCCGCACCGCCCTCGGCATCCCCGGTTACGCCCACCCGCTCGTCGCACCCGCCCAGTGGGCCGAACTCGCCCGCCCGGGCACCCCGCTGGACTGGGTGGTGCTCGACGTGGCCGCCGGCCCCGGCACGCGGCCCGACCCGCACTGCCTGGAGGCCGCGGCCCGGCTGCGCACCGCGGGCGTCCGCGTCCTCGGCCGCCTGGACCTCACCTACGGCGCCCGCGCCTTCGACGATCTGCTCACCGACGCCCACCGCTACCTCGACTGGTACCGGGTCGACGGCTTCCTGGTGGACCGCTGTCCCAGCGAGCGCACGGTGCTGCCCGAGGTCCGCCGTGTGATCACCACGCTCCGGACGATCAGTGACACCGCCCACATCGTCCTCGGCCACGGTTGCCATCCGCACCCGGGATACGCGGAGAACGCCGACCAGCTGGTGACCTTCTCCGGCCCCTGGTCCGACTACCGCTGGTCGCAGGTCGCCGAGTGGACCGCCGACTACCCGCCCGACCGCTTCTGCCACTTCGTGCACGGCGTGCCGCGCGGCCACCTGGACGAGGCGCTGCGCATCGCCCGCTGGCAGGGAGCGGCGACGATCTACTTCACGGACCACACCGACCGCGGTGGGCGCGCCGACCCCTGGGAGACCCTGCCCGGCTACTGGGACGACATCGTCTCGCGTGTCGGAACGGGTGTCTCGGAATGAAGAAGGCCGTGGCAGTGTTACGGGGAGAACAACTGTAGTGATTGACCGACCAACGGAGTCCCCGTGTCGCTGCCACCCCTGGTCGAGCCAGCTGCTGAGCTCACCGTAGACGAGGTCCGCCGGTACTCCCGCCACCTGATCATCCCGGACGTCGGGATGGACGGGCAGAAGCGGCTGAAGAACGCCAAGGTGCTCTGTGTGGGCGCCGGCGGCCTGGGCTCGCCGGCGCTGATGTACCTGGCCGCCGCGGGCGTGGGCACGCTCGGTATCGTGGAGTTCGACGAGGTCGACGAGTCGAACCTGCAGCGCCAGATCATCCACAGCCAGGCCGACATCGGCCGCTCCAAGGCCGAGTCGGCCCGCGACAGCGTGCTCGGCATCAACCCGTACGTGAACGTGATCCTTCACGAGGAGCGGCTCGAGGCCGACAACGTGATGGACATCTTCAGCCAGTACGACCTGATCGTCGACGGCACCGACAACTTCGCGACCCGCTACCTGGTCAACGACGCGTGCGTGCTGCTGAACAAGCCGTACGTGTGGGGCTCGATCTACCGCTTCGACGGCCAGGCCTCGGTCTTCTGGTCCGAGCACGGCCCCTGCTACCGCTGCCTGTACCCGGAGCCCCCGCCCCCCGGCATGGTCCCCTCCTGCGCCGAGGGCGGCGTGCTGGGCGTGCTGTGCGCGTCCATCGGCTCCATCCAGGTCACCGAGGCGATCAAGGTCCTCACCGGCACCGGTGAGCCGCTGGTCGGCCGACTGATGATCTACGACGCCCTCGAGATGCAGTACCGCCAGGTCAAGGTGCGCAAGGACCCCGACTGCGCGGTCTGCGGCGAGAACCCGACCGTCACCGAGCTGATCGACTACGAGGCCTTCTGCGGCGTCGTCTCCGAGGAGGCCCAGGCGGCGGCCGCCGACTCCACGATCACTCCGAAGCAGCTCAAGGAGTGGATCGACGACGGCGAGAACATCGAGATCATCGACGTCCGCGAGCCGAACGAGTACGAGATCGTCTCCATCCCGGGCGCCAAGCTGATCCCGAAGAACGAGTTCCTCATGGGCGCCGCCCTGGAGAGCCTCCCGCAGGACAGGAAGATCGTCCTGCACTGCAAGACGGGTGTCCGCAGTGCGGAAGTCCTCGCGGTCCTGAAGTCCGCGGGCTTCTCCGACGCGGTCCACGTGGGCGGCGGCGTCATCGGCTGGGTCAACCAGATCGAACCGGAGAAGCCGGTCTACTGATCGGCCCGCCGGCCGGCACGACTTGACAGGCCCACGGCTCTGACCCGTTCAGAGCCGTGGGCCTCTGTCGTTGCCGCGAGGCCGAGAGCGAGGACAATGTGCCGGTTTGCTCCCTTTGTTCGGCATGGGGGTGTGCGCGTTGCAGTGTGATGATCATGTCGGTTACCGTGGCGTCAACTTCACGCGCCCTTCGGTGCGTTGAGGTCGACCACCACTGCGTGACCGCAGCCACACGGGCCACCGGGCCGCAAGCGAGGCATGACCACCCTCGCGGGTCCGGTGCGACCGCTGTCGTCACGTCTGGACAGAAGACAGGGGGAGTTCCATGAAGAAGCGTTTGGTGGGCAGGCTCGCGGCGATGATCCTCGCCCCGGCGGTGATCCTGGCAGGCGCCGGCGAGGCGTTCGCCAACGGCACCGTCACCTGGAAGAACAAGGGCAACGGCAAGTGCCTGGGCTACATGAACGGCATCCCGCTCGCGGCCGCCGACTGCGGTACGCCGCCCTCCAAGTGGACCGAGACCAAGCAGTCCGACGGGACCTGGACGCTCAAGACGAGCTACGGCGACTGCCTCGACAGCAACGGGGACGGCAAGGTCTACCTGCGGCACTGCAACGGCGGCGCCTACCAGAAGTGGGACGAGATCAAGGACACGGCGGGCTGGCGCCTGAAGAACAAGGCGACCGGGCTCACGCTCGGCCAGAACGGCAGCGTGCTCTACACCGGTTTCGACGGCGGCCTCAAGGCCCAGCGCTGGAGCTGAGTCCCGACGCCGCTCCTGGTGAGTCGTGGAGCAGGGGCCCCGGGCGCGACAGGCGCCCGGGGCCCCGTCCGCGTCAGGAGCAGACCGTGCCGTCCTTCGGCACCGTTCCCTTCAGCAGGTAGGCGTTCACCGTCGAGTCGACGCAGTCGCTGCCGTTGCCGTACGCCCCGTGACCCTCGCCCTTCCAGGTGAGTTCGACGCCGACACCCTTGCCCAGCTCGTCGGCCATCCTGCGGGCGCCCTCGTACGGCGTCGCCGGGTCGCCGGTGTTGCCGACCAGCAGGATCGGCGCCGCGCCCGGTGCGCCGACCGCCGGGGTGTCGAACTGGCCCGGTATCGGCCAGCCGTGGCACCAGCCCGCCGTGTCCCAGCCCAGGAAGTCCCCGAACACGGGCGAGATCCGCTCGAACTCCGCCAGTCGCCGCTTCGTCTCGGCGAGCGTCGGCCGCTGCTTGTCGTCCAGGCACGATATGGCCCGCTGGGAGTGGGACGTCGTGCCGTAGCGGCCCGAGGAGTCCCGTTCGTTGTAGTCGTCGGCGAGCGCCAGCAACTGCGAACCGTCGCCCGCCTGCGCCGACTTGAGCGCCGCCGTCAGCCGCGGCCAGCTGGACTCGCTGTACAGCGGCAGGACGATCCCGGTGACCGCGAGCGTCTGGGTCAGCTTCCGCCCGGACGACGTCGGCAGCGGCCGCGCGTCGATCCGCTTCAGCAGGGCCGCGATCTTCCGTGAGCCCAGCTCGGGGTCCTGACCGGTGGACTTCAGGTAGTCGTCCAGCGCCCGCTGGAAACCGCGGGCCTGGTTCTCGGCATGGCCCACCGTGTCCGCGGTCGGGTCCACCACCGCGTCCAGGATCAGCCGTCCCACCCGCTCGGGGAACAAGTGGGCGTACACACCGCCGAGTTCGGTGCCGTAGGAGATGCCGAAGTAGTGCATCCGCGCGTCACCGAGGACCTGACGCATCAGGTCCATGTCGCGCGCGGTGTCGGTGGTGGACACGTGGGCCAGCAGCCGGCCGGCGGCCTTCTGGCAGCCCTTGCCGAAGTCGGTGACGTCCTGGAAGTACGCCTTCTCCTCGGCCGGGGTGTCCGGGGTGGCGTCCACGTCCTCGGCGGCCTGGATCTCGCGGTCGGCGCGGCAACGGATGCCCTCGCTCGCCCCGACCCCGCGCGGGTCCCAGCTCACCAGGTCATAGCGCTCACGGAGTGAGGAGGCCGTGGACCCGTAGTACGGCATCATCGACACGCCCGAGCCGCCGGGGCCGCCGAAGTTGAACAGCAACGATCCGATGCGGTCGCGGCCGGTCGCCTGGGCGCGGATCAGAGCGAGGCCGATCGTCGCCCCCTTCGGTCGGGCCCAGTCCAGCGGCACCTTGAGCGTCGCGCACCGCCAGTCGTCGCCCGGCGCCGCGGCGCCCCCGGTGCCCATGCAGCGGTGCCAGTCGAGGCGCTGGGAGGTGAGGGAGGACGGCAGGTCGCCGGATGGCGGTGACGCCGAGGACGCCGATGGAGGAGCCGTGTCCGCCCCCTTGCCCTCGTTTCCGCCCCTGTCCGACGAGCCACCGCCGCAGCCGGCCACCAGCAGCGCCGCGGCCGCGGCGGCCGTCCAGCGCAGGATTCGCCACATGTGCACCCCCCTCACAGGCCCTGCGCGTCGTGCCGCGCCGGGCGTTCCAGGCCATGGTAGGCGCACCGAGCCAGTCCCGCGGGAGCCTGTGGATAACCCTCTGACCAGCGAATTTGCTGGACTTCGCCGTCGCGTCAGGAGCAGACCGTGCCGGCCTTCGGCACCCTTCCGTCCAGCAGGTAGCCGTTCACCGCGCTCTGCACGCACTTGTTCTTGCTGTCGTACGCCCCGTGCCCCTGCCCCTTGTACGTCAGCTCCACGGCGACGCCCTTGCCGAGCGCGTCCACCATTCTCTTCGCGCCCTCGTACGGGGTGGCCGGGTCACCGGTGTTGCCGACGACGAGGATGGGCGCCGATCCGGGTGCGCTGACGTCGGGATGGTCGGCGGCGCCCGGCACGGCCCAGTCGGTGCAGCCGACCATGCCCCAGGCCAGGTAGTCCCCGAACAGCGGGGAGGCGGCGCGGAACTCGGGCAGCTTCCCCTGGACGTAGTCCGTGGTGTAGCGAGGCTTCTCGTCGGAGCAGTTGATCGCGATGTTCGCCGCGGTGATGTTGCTGTACTCCCCGTTCTCGTCGCGGCCGTTCAACGAGTCGGACAGCAGCATGAGGATCTTGCCGTCGCCGTCGTACGCCTGCTCCAGCCCTTCGGTGAGGTACTCCCAGAAGTCCTTCGAGTACAGGGACTGCGCGATGCCGTTGGTCGCCGCGGTCTGGGTGAGCTGGCGCGGGAGGATGCCGGGGATCGGCTTCTTCTCCAGGTCCCCCAGCAGTTTCGCGATGCGGTTCTTCACATCCTGGGGGGTGTCCCCGATCGGGCACTCCGTCTCCTTGGACGTGCAGTCCTCGGCGAAGTTGTCGAGCGCGAGCTGGAAGCCCTTGGCCTGTCCGAGCGCGCCCTGCTCGGGGGTCTGCGTGGGGTCGACCACGGCGTCGAGGACGGCCCGGCCGACGCGCCGCGGGAACAGGTGGGCGTAGACGCCGCCGAGTTCGGTGCCGTACGAGATGCCGAAGTAGTACAGCTTGGCGTCGCCGAGGACCTGCCGCATCAGGTCCATGTCGCGGGCCGCGTCCGTGGTGCGCACGTGCGGCAGGATCCTCTTGGAGTTCTTCTCGCAGGCCGCGTTGAACTGCTTGGTGCGCTTCAGGAGCTGGGTGCGCTCAGTGCTGTCGTCGGGCGTCGCGTCCTGCTGGAAGTAGGCGTCCAGCTGCGAGTCGCTCTCGCACTGCACCGGTGCGCTGCGGCCGACCCCGCGCGGGTCGAAGCTGACCAGGTCGTAGCGGGTGCGCAGCGCCGAGTAGTCCTGGGCGAAGGCGGGCAGCGTGGCCACGCCGCTGCCGCCGGGGCCGCCGAAGTTGAACACGAGCGAGCCGATCCGCCGGCTCGCCGGGCCACTGGCCTTGGCCCGGATCAGCGCGATGTCGATGGTGTCGCCCTTGGGCTCGGACCAGTCCAGGGGCGCCTTCATGGTGGCGCACTGCCACTCCGTCCCGTTCGGCAGCGGGGACGGGGCGCTGCCGCCACCCTCCGCCTCGGACGGAGCCGGGCAGTCCGTCCAGTCCAGCTTCTGTTGCGTGACGTCCCCGTCCTTAGCGCCGTCTCCGCATCCGGCCAGCAGTACGGACAGCAGCACGGCGGTGGTGGTCAGGGCGGCGGCGCGCAGCCGGGAAGGGTTCGCCATGCTTCCATCCTGCGGTCGCGCAGGCCGGGGCGCGCGGGACACGGGCCGTCCGAGGTAGGCCTCGCGCACGTCGCGTCCGGCCCGGTGGCGCTCCCGCGCGGCCCTCACCGATCGCCCGCGCGGCCCCTCACTGATCGTCCGCTCGACCAAGCGGCTAAAGCGCACCCTTGCGGGTCAGGTGGTTGAAGGCCAGCCAGCCCGGCAGCACCGGCAGCCACAGGGTCAGCAGCCGGAACAGCAGGACGGCCGGCGCGGCGACCTCCTTGGGCAGGCCCACGGCGATCAGACCGACGGTCAGGGTCGCCTCGACCGCGCCCACGCCACCGGGGGTGGGCGCCGCGGAGCCGAGCGCGTTGCCGGCGAGGAAGACGACGGCGACGCTGGCGATGCTCAGCGAGACCGAGCCATCGCCGAAGGCACGGATGGAGGCGTCCAGGCACATCACGAAGCAGGCGGTCAGCAGGAGCATGCCGCCGATGCCGGTGACGAGCTTCTGCGGCCGCTGCAGCACGTCGAGCATGCGCGGTACGACACCGGCGAACAGCGACCTCACGCGCGTGACGACGAATTTCCGCAGGAACGGCACGGAGGTGACGACGAGCACCAGCACCGCCACGGTCAGCAGACCCGCGATGACCGTGCGGGACGGTGACAGGGACGGTGTCTTCTCGGTGCCGGTCAGATAGCCGAAGGACAGCAGCATCAGGATGTGACAGCCGAGCCCGAACAGCTGCGACGCGCCGACGCTCGCCACCGCGAGCCCGGGGCGCACACCCGCGCGCTGCAAGAAGCGCGTGTTGAGGGCCACACCGCCGACCGCGGCCGGTGCCACGATCTTCACGAAGGACCCGGCGACCTGCGCCGCCACCGTTCTCGGGAACGGCACCCGCTCCGGCACGAACCCGAGCAGCGCCATCGCCGCGGCGACGTAGCTGAGCGCGGAGAACAGCACCGCCGCGATCACCCAGCCCCACTGGGCCTGCGCGAACAGCGTGCCGAACTCGATGTGGGTGAGTTGCGTCAGCAGGAAGTACGCGCCGATGGCGCCGGCGATGAAGCTGATCAGCGTGCGCGGCCGCACCCGCTCCAGGCGGGCCGGTTCGACGGGCGCCTGGGGCCTGATCCGCAGCACCTCGTGTCGGATCTGCGTGAGCAGGTCCTCCTCACGGGCCTCCTCCAGGGCTTCGTCGATGGCCCGCTTCTCCGCGCGCTGCTCCGCGCGGACCGTCTTCTTGTCCGGCTTTTCGAGGACGGGCGGCGCCGTCGTGGACGCCTCCTCCAGGCGCATTGCCTTGGCCTGCCGGGACGCCTCGAGCACCGCCTCGCGTTCGCGCTCGGCACGCTCCCGGGCCAGCCGGCGCAGCGTCGCGCGCGTGGAGCGCGTCAGCGCGATCGGCTGGAGCATCGGCAGGCAGTCGGCGACCGCGTCGGGGCCGAGCACGCCGACCGCCGAGGCCACGGCCCGCTCGGCGCCGACCCGCAGGGCGAGCGTGGTGACCAGCTGGGCGACGTCCATGCGCAGCAGCAGATCGCCGGCCGCGATCTCGCCGCCGCGCAGCTCGGCGAGGATCACCCTGCCGGAACGATCCACCAGGATCGCGTCACCGGCCAGCCTGCGGTGCGCGATGCGCCGCGACTGCAGCGCCTGCACCTGGTGCCAGGTGTTGCGCAGCAACTCGTCCGTGATGTCCGCGTCGGCCAGCGAGTCCAGCGTGTGCCCGCCGGTGTGCTCGTAGACGAGCATGACCGCGTCCGGGCCGAGTTCGGAGGTGGCGATCAGCTTGGGCGCGTTGGCGCCGGCCGCGATCGCGGCGTACGCCAGCAGGGCCTCCTGCTCCAGCGCCTGCCGCAGCGACTGGAGGCTGGAGCGGGTGGCGAAGCCGCGCAGGGTCAGATTGCGCCACGCGCGGTAGAAGAAGCCCTGCGCCTGCTGTTCCCGGTCGACGACCGTGACGTCCAGTGGCGGGCCGTCCTCCAGGGTGACGAAGTAGCGCCGGCCCCGGTCGCCGTTCTCCGTCTCGGTGCCCTCCTCGCGGGCGGCGCTGACGGGGTGGAAGCCGACGTGCCTGAGGCCCGCCATCAGGGTCTGCCCGGTGGGGCGGACGTTCGGGGAGCCGACCGCGTACAGGGTGCCGTAGGCGATGGTCCAGCCGATCAGCACCGTCAAGATGATCGAGAAGGGGGTGGTGTAGCCGGTGACCAGCATCGAGAACGCGTCGAGCAGCAGCACGATCCACAGCACCGCCCGCCATCGGGGGCGGCGGGACATGCCGACGGCCGTCATGTAGGCGATGACCGGCGCGAGATAGCCGTGCACGGGGTCGGTCAGGGCGTGGATGTCGCCCGGCGAGGGCTGGGTGAGCGCCTCCTGGATCGAGTCCGGGGCGGCCCGCGCGACCCACAGGTCGGTGGCGAGGGTCACCCCGTGGGCCAGGACCGCCGCCAGCACGCCGTCGGCGATGCGCAGCCCGTCCCGTTTGATCAGCCGTTCGATCGCGAAGGCGACCGGGACCAGGAGGATCGCGATGCTGGACGCCAGTCCCGCGATCTTGATGAGCAGGTCGGGGGCCTGTCCGGTGCCCTTGTTGATGTCCTGTTCGAGGCCCGAGGTGGTGCCGTGCGCGAACGCGGCGATCGCGAACAGCACGACGATGGCGAGCACGCCCACCAGGAGTCGCATGAGGTCGGAGGGGCGGTGCACGCGCGCGGGGAGCAGCGGTTCGTCGCCCTCCACCTCCCCCGCGTGGGGATCGTCGCCGGCGCCCGGACCGTGGTCGGGGGGCGGGTTCTCCGGCACGTGCGCCCCCTTGCCTGCGGTGTTGTCATCCTCACGCGCGCGTGAGCCGTGGTCCTCATGCGCCGTGCTGCCGGCCGGGCGTGAGCCGTCCGAGCCGCTGCTCTCGTGCGTGCGCGTGCCGTCGTCCTTCGCACGCGCGTCCGTGGGATGGTTCTCGCGCGGGCCGGCGTCCTCCTGGTGCGCGTCGGTGTCGCCCTTGCCCGCGCGGGCGGTGTCGGGGCGCGCGGCGGCGTCAGGGGTGCCCGCCGCGCCTTCGGGGTGCACGCCCTGCTGCTTCATGGTCTCTTCTTGGTCTCGTATCACCGGTCACCGCCCGCACGATGGTGGCATGTCCCACCGACACACGCGGGCACCAGGGTGTGGATGCGCGAGCGCACAGTCTGCCGGAAGTGCCGCCCAGGGGCGAGAGGACCGGTGGCCGCGGTTAGCGACCGGATGTCGGTGGGGTGCGGCAGGATGGGGCGAATGAGCGAGCAGAGGCCTGCCCAGGAGACCCGCGAGGAGTACGCGGACGCGCTGCCGGAGTACGCCGAGCGGGTCCTCGAGGTCGCCGAGCGGATTCCGCCGGGGCGGGTCATGACGTACGGCGATGTCGCCGAGTGGCTCGCCGAGCAAGGCCCGCGCCAGGTCGGCCGGGTGATGGCCCTCTACGGAGGCGCCGTCCCGTGGTGGCGCGTGGTGCGTGCCGACGGCGTGCTGCTGCCCGGGCACGAGCTGCGTGCCCTTGCCCACTACCGCGCGGAGGGCACGCCGCTGAAGGAGGCGGGCAGGAGCACCGAGGGTCATCTGCCTCGGCTCGACATGCGGCGGGCCCGATGGGACGGCGGTGCGGGCGCGGAGGGTCACACCTGACAGCTTCCGCCATCGGATGCCACCGCGGAGGGCCTGTGGCCCGTTCGGGGGACAGAGGGGACGTCCGTGGCATGCCGTACGTTCGTGGGGGGTGGGACTCGCGTGGCGCGAGCGCCACGTGGGATGAAGCGGAAGCCCTGCTTCCGTCCCGAGCGGCGGCGTAGCGTCGGCTGCGCGTGTCCCCCTCACCCCGCGGCCACCGCCTCGCACGCGTGACCGCCCGCCCGCCAGCACGACCACCAGGACCGGCCGATCACGTGAGCTCCTCTTCCTCCACCAGGCGCCTGCCGCACCCCCCGGTGCGGCAGGGGAGCCGTGGCGCTTACCGACTGGTCCGTACCCCGCCGGTCGCGGCGGACCCCCCTCGTCTGGACGCTGCCCAGCGCGCCGTGGTTGACCACCGGTCCGGACCGCTCCTCGTGCTCGCCGGTCCGGGCACCGGCAAGACCACCACCCTGGTCGAGTCCGTGGCGGCGCGGATCGCCCGCGGCGGCGACCCGGAGCGGATCCTGGTGCTGACCTTCAGCCGCAAGGCCGCCGTCGACCTGCGCGACCGCATGGCCCTGCGCATGGGCGCCGCCCACGCCCCCCGGGCGACCACGTTCCACTCGTACTGCTACGCACTGGTCCGCGCGCACCAGGACAGCGGCCTGTTCGCCGAGCCGCTGCGCCTGCTCTCCGGCCCCGAGCAGGACGTCGCCGTCCGTGAGCTGCTCGCCGGCCAGCCGGAGCTGGAGCGGCTCGGGCTGGCCCATGTGCGCTGGCCGGACGAGCTGCGCGCCTGCCTGACCACGCGTGGCTTCGCGGACGAGGTCCGCGCGGTCCTCGCCCGCAGCCGTGAGCTGGGCCTCGGCCCCGACGCCCTGGACGCCTTCGCCCGCCGCATCGGCCGCCCCGACTGGCGGGCAGCCGCCGCGTTCCTCGCCGAATACCTCGACGTACTCGACCTGCAAGGCGTGATCGACTACGCCGAACTCGTCCACCGCGCGGTCCTGCTCGCCCACCGCCCCGAGGCGGCCGCGCGGCTCGCCGCCCGGTACGACGCCGTGTACGTAGACGAGTACCAGGACACCGACCCCGCCCAGGTACGGCTCCTGCACGCGCTGGCCGGCGGCGGGCGCACCCTGGTCGCCTTCGGCGACCCCGACCAGTCGATCTACGCCTTCCGGGGCGCGGACGTGAACGGCATCCTGGACTTCCCGGCCGCCTTCCCGCGCGCGGACGGCCGCCCCGCCCCCGTCGAGGTGCTGCGCACCTCCCGCCGCTCCGGCGCCGCCCTGCTGGCCGCGACCCGCCTGATCACACAGCGCATGCCGCTGCCCAGGCTGCCCGCCGACAAGGTGCGGGCCCACCGAGAGCCGGCCGCCGTCCGGGACGGCGGCCGCGTCGAGGTCTACACCTACCCGACGCCCGGCACGGAACTGGACAACATCGCGGACATCCTGCGCCGCGCGCACCTGGAGGACGGCGTCCCCTGGAGCGACATGGCTGTTCTGGTACGTGCCGGAGCCCGCGCCCTGCCGACCCTCCGCCGCGCCCTCACCTCTGCCGGTGTCCCGCTGGACATCGACGGCGACGACCTGCCCCTGCGTCACGAGCCGGCGGTGGCACCGCTGCTGGCGGCCCTGCGGGCGGTGGCCACGGCGGAGGCACGGCACCGCGAGGAGGAGCCCACCGCGCTCCCGGTGCAGGACGAAGCGGAGGGCGAGCCGTCCGCCGAGGAAGTGGAGGGCGAGCCGTCCGGGGACGAGCCGATCGGACAGGCGCTGGAGGCCGAGCCGTCCGGGGATGAGCCGTCCGCCGGAGAAGCCGCGGCTGCAGGCGCCGGAGAGCGGACCCCGGACACCTCCTGGCTGGACACCGAGACCGCCCTCACCCTGCTCGCCTCCCCCCTCGCCGGCATGGACACCGCCGACCTGCGCCGTCTCGGGCGGGCCCTGCGCGAGGAGGAGCGGGCCGCCGGCAACCCGCTGCCGCCCCCGTCCGACGAACTGCTCGCGCGTGCGCTCGCCGAACCGGAGCGCCTGGCCGTGCACGACCCGGCCTACGCGCGCGGGGCGCAGCGCCTCGGCGCACTGCTCCGCAAGGCCCGCGAACGCCTCGCGGGCGGCGGCACGGCCGAGGAGGCGCTGTGGGACCTGTGGGAGGGCACCCCGTGGCCCACGCGCCTGGAGCGGGCCGCCCGGCGCGGTGGCGCGGCCGGCCGCAACGCCGACCGGGACCTGGACGCCGTGTGCGCCCTGTTCGCGACCGCCGCGCGCGCGGAGGAACGCACCGGCGGCCGCGGCGCCCTGAACTTCCTGGCGGAGATCGAGGCCGAGGACATCGCCGCCGACACGCTCACCCGCCGGACGGTACGCCCCGACGCCGTCCGCCTGATGACCGCGCACCGCTCCAAGGGCCTGGAGTGGCGCCTGGTCGTCGTCGCCGGCGTCCAGGAGGGGCTGTGGCCCGACCTGCGCCGCCGGGGCTCGCTGCTTGAGGCCGACCGCATCGGCCGCGACGGGCTCGCCGAACCGCTGACCCCCGGGGCGCTGCTCGCCGAGGAGCGCCGTCTGTTCTACGTGGCCGCCACGCGCGCGCGTGAGCGCCTCGTCGTCACCGCGGTCAAGGCACCGGCCGACGACGGCGACCAGCCGTCCCGGTTCCTGACGGAACTGGGCGTCGAGCCGAAGGACGTCACCGGACGCCCCCGCCGTCCGCTGTCGGTCGCCGCGCTCGTCGCCGAGCTGCGTGCCACCACCGTCGACCCGCGCGCGACCCCCGCCCTGCGCGACGCCGCCGCCCGCCGCCTGGCCCGGCTCGCCGCTCTCGCCGACGAGGACGGCCGCCCGCTGGTGCCGTCCGCGCACCCCTACCGCTGGTGGGGCATGTTCGAGCCGACCGAGAGCAAGGTGCCGCTGCGCCACCGGGACCAGCCCGTGGTGCTCTCCGGCAGCGCCCTCGACCAGCTCGCCAACACCTGTGCGCTGCAGTGGTTCCTGGGCCGGGAGGTGAAGGCCGACGCCCCCTCCACCACCGCGCAGGGCTTCGGCAACGTCGTCCACGTCCTCGCCGACGAGGTCGCCTCCGGGCGCACCCCGGCCGACCTCGACGTCCTCATGGAACGCCTGGACTCGGTGTGGAACGCGCTCGCCTTCGACGCCCCCTGGAAGTCGCGGCAGGAGAAGGACAACGCGCGCGTGGCGCTCGAACGCTTCCTGAACTGGCACGTGCTGGACCGCACCGGCCGCACCCCCGTCGTCAGCGAGCAGGACTTCGACGTCACCCTCGAGGCGGGCGACTACGAGGTCCGCATCCGCGGCCAGATGGACCGGGTGGAGACGGACGGTGACGGCCGGGCCTACGTGGTCGACTTCAAGACCGGCAAACAGGCACCGAGCGCCGCCGACGTGGCCCGCCACCCCCAGCTCGCCGTCTATCAGCTCGCCGTCCGCGAAGGCGCCGTGGACGAGGCCTTCGACGGCGTACGCCCCGAACCGGGCGGCGCCGAACTGGTGCACCTCAGGCAGGGCGCCGCCAAACGTGACGGAGGCGAGAGCCTGCCCAAGGTGCAGACCCAGGAACCCCTGGCGGGGGAGTGGGTCGGCGAGCTGCTGGCCAACGCCGCAGGAAAGGTCCTCGACGAGCGGTTCACACCGAGCACCGGCCAGCACTGCACGCACTGCGCGTTCCGTGCCTCGTGCAGCGCCCGTCCCGAGGGACGGCACGTGGTCGAGTGATCCGCGGCCGGGGCCGAGTGATCCGCGGCCAGGGTGGGGTGACGTACGGCACCCCACGTTCTGACCTGCGTTTCTTCCTCCCCGGGCGGTCGATCCGTCCTCGACTGTCAGTGCCCGCCGCTAGCCTCTTTCGACATGCCCGCCCGTATCACCGACCCCGAGCAGCTCAAGGAGCTTCTCGGCATCCCGTTCACCCCGGAGCAGACGGCCTGCATCACCGCGCCGCCCGCCCCGCAGGTGATCGTGGCCGGAGCCGGATCGGGCAAGACCACCGTGATGGCGGCCCGCGTGGTCTGGCTGGTCGGCACCGGACAGGTCGCCCCCGAACAGGTCCTCGGCCTGACCTTCACCAACAAGGCCGCCGGTGAGCTGGCCGAGCGCGTCCGCAAGGCGCTGATCAAGGCCGGCGTCACCGACCCGGACGTCATCGACCCCGACAACCCGCCGGGGGAACCGGTCATCTCGACGTACCACGCCTTCGCCGGACGCCTGCTGACCGACCACGGTCTGCGCCTCGGCCTGGAGCCCACCTCCCGTCTCCTGGCCGACGCCACCCGCTACCAGCTCGCCGCGCGCGTGCTGCGCGAGGCACCCGGCCCCTACCCGGCGCTGACCCGCTCCTTCGCCGACCTCGTCAGCGACCTGCTCACCCTCGACTCCGAACTCGCCGAACACCTCGTCGACCCCGAGGAACTGCGCGCCTGGGACGCCGACCTGCTGCACACCCTGCAGGGCGCCAGGCTCACCAACGCCGACCTGCGCAAGGTCCCCGACACGGCCGCCGCCCGCCGGGAACTCGCCGACCTCGTCCAGCGCTACCGGGCGGCCAAACGCGAGCGGGACCTGCTCGACTTCGGCGACCAGATCGCCCTGTCCGCCCGCCTCGCCCGCATTCCCGAGGTCGGGCGCCTGCTGCGCGAGGAGTTCCGCGTGGTGCTCCTGGACGAGTACCAGGACACCTCCGTGGCCCAGCGCGTCCTGCTGGCGGGCCTGTTCGGCGGCGGCACCGGCCACCCGGTGACCGCCGTCGGCGACCCCTGCCAGGCCATCTACGGCTGGCGCGGCGCCTCCGTCGCCAACCTGGACGACTTCCCCGCGCACTTCGCCCACGCCGACGGCCGGCCCGCCACCCGGCAGGCGCTCAGCGAGAACCGCCGCAGCGGCGGCCGACTCCTCGACCTCGCCAACGGCCTCGCCGAGCCCCTGCGTGCCATGCACGCGGGCGTGGAGGCCCTCCGCCCGGCACCCGGCGCCGAACGCGACGGCACGGTCCGCTGCGCCCTGCTGCGCACCCACGCGGAGGAGATCGACTGGATCGCCGACTCCCTCGCCCACCTCGTACGCACGGGCACGGCCCCGGGCGAGATCGCCGTACTGTGCCGCACCGCGACCGACTTCGCCGAGATCCAGGGCGCCCTCGTGGCCCGTGACCTCCCCGTCGAAGTGGTCGGCCTGTCCGGGCTGCTGCACCTGCCGGAGATCGCCGACCTCGTCGCCGTCTGCGAGGTCCTGCAGGACCCCGGCGCCAACGCCTCCCTGGTGCGCCTGCTGACCGGACCGCGCTGGCGCATCGGCCCCCGCGACCTCGCCCTCCTCGGCCGTCGCGCCCGCCTGCTGGTCGCCCACGCGCGCGTGGGCGACACCGACGACCCGGACGGCCGGCTCGCCGCGGCCGTCGAAGGGGTCGACCCGGCGGAGGTGATATCGCTCGCGGACGCCCTCGACACGTTCCTCGAGACACCGATGGAGGGGGACCACGAGGAAGGGGCCGACGACGGGCTGCCGTTCTCCCCGGACGCGCGCGTGCGTTTCGCCCGTCTCGCCGCCGAACTGCGCGACCTGCGCCGTTCCCTGTCCGACCCGCTGATGGACGTCCTGCACCGCGTCCTCGCGGTCACCGGCCTGGAGGTGGAACTGTCGGCGTCCCCGCACGCACTTGCCGCCCGCCGCCGCGAGACCCTGTCCAACTTCCTCGACGTCGCCGCGTCCTTCGCCGCCGGCGACGGCGAGGCCACCCTGCTGGCCTTCCTCGGCTTCCTGCGCACCGCCGCGCAGTACGAGAAGGGCCTCGACAACGCCCTGCCCGGCGGCGAGAACACCGTCAAGGTGCTCACCGCGCACAAGTCCAAGGGCCTGGAGTGGGACGTCGTGGCCGTCCCCGGGCTCGTCAACGGGACCTTCCCCAGCGCCCAGGGCCGCGAGAAGTGGACCGCGCAGGCCAAGGTGCTGCCGCACGCCCTGCGCGGCGACACCGACACCCTGCCCGACGTCGGCTCCTGGGACTCGCGCGGCATGAAGGCCTTCCACGAGGCCATGAAGGACCACCAGCACACCGAGGAACTCCGCCTCGGCTATGTCACCTTCACCCGCCCCCGTTCCCTGCTCCTCGGCTCCGGCCACTGGTGGGGCCCCAGCCAGAAGAAGCCGCGCGGTCCCTCCGACTTCCTGCGGGCCCTGTACGACCACTGCGCCGCCGGGTACGGCGAGATCGAGGTCTGGGCGGAGGAGCCGGCCGAGGACGAGGAGAACCCGGCCCTGCACACGGCCACCGGTGACCAGGTGTGGCCGCTGCCGCTGGACGACGCCGCCCTGGCCCGCCGCCGTGCGGCCGCCGACACCGTCCTCGCCCACCTGGACGCCCTCGCCGCCCAGGACGCCGGCCACCCGCCGGCCGCCCACGACCCCGCCGCCCTCGACGACCCGGACTGGCCCGCTGCGCCGGACGACGACCCCTACGGCGAGGAGCCGTACGAGGAGTTTCCTCACGAGGAGGACTTCCCCTACGACGAGGAGGCCTTCGGTGAGGAGCACCCGTACGTCTTCGATGAGGAGCCTCCGTACGAGGGCGCCCACGGCGAGGAGCACCCGGACAAGGACGCCTCCGGCACGGAGCGCCCGCATCGCGCTGACGTCCCCGCCCCCGGCCGTCCCGCCGGCCGGGTCGCCCGGAGCGCCGGCCGGTCCACCGTGCCCCACCAGGCGCCCGCACCGCAGGACCGCCCCCGGCCCGCCGAACCGCGGCCGGACACCGCACTCACCCCCGAGGAAGCCCGCACCGTCGCCTCCTGGGACCGCGACCTCGACGCGCTCACCGGAGAGCTGCTGCGCGCCCGGCAGACCGTGACGGACGTCCCGCTGCCCGCCACGCTGTCCGCGTCCCAGCTGCTGCGGCTGGCCGAGGACCCCGACGGGCTCGCACAGGAACTCGCGCGCCCCATGCCGCGCCCCCCGCAACCGGCCGCGCGCCGAGGCACCCGTTTCCACGCCTGGGTCGAGGCCCGCTTCGAGGAATTGACCCTGCCCCTGCTCGAACCGGACGAGCTGCCCGGCGGCGACGCCGAGATCACCGACGAACGCGACCTCGAAGCCCTGAAGGAGGCCTTCGAACGCACCGAGTACGCCCGGCGCACCCCCTACCGGGTCGAGGCCCCCTTCCAGCTCACCCTCGCCGGCCGCGTCGTACGGGGCCGCATCGACGCCGTCTACCGGACCGGCGACGGCGAGGAGACCACGTACGAGATCGTCGACTGGAAGACCAGCCGCACCCGTACCGCCGACCCGCTCCAGCTCGCCGTGTACCGGCTGGCCTGGGCCGAGCAGCAGGGCGTGCCCCCCGAGTCGGTCACGGCCGCCTTCCTGTACGTGCGCAGCGGCGAGGTCGTACGCCCCGAAGGCCTGCCGGACCGGGACGCGCTGGAGCGCCTGCTCACGGGCGAGCCGGTCAGAGCGCGGGAGAGGACCTGAGTGTGGCGCGGGAGACAAACCGAGTGTGACGAACCGGCGGCGGAGGATGCCGGTGCGGCCGGATAGGCTCGTGAGCATGAGCCAGACCCCGGACAGCGCCGTCCGTACGTACATCGAGCAGCATCGCGCCGCCTTCCTCGACGACCTCGCCGCATGGCTGCGCATTCCCTCCGTGTCGGCCCAGCCCGACCACGCGCCCGATGTACGGCGCAGCGCCGACTGGCTCGCCGCCAAGCTCGAGGAGACCGGCTTCCCGACCGTCGAGGTCTGGCAGACCCCGGGCGCCCCGGCCGTCTTCGCCGAGTGGTCCTCGGGCCACCCCGAGGCGCCCACCGTCCTCGTCTACGGCCACCACGACGTACAGCCCGCCGCCCCCGAGGACGGCTGGGACAGCGACCCCTTCGAGCCGGTCGTCCGGGAGAACCGCCTCTACGCGCGCGGGGCGGCCGACGACAAGGGCCAGGTGTTCTTCCACACACTCGGCGTCCGCGCCCACCTCGCCGCCACCGGCCGCACCGCCCCCGCGGTCAACCTGAAGCTGCTCGTCGAGGGCGAGGAGGAGTCCGGCTCCCCGCACTTCCGGGCCCTCGTGGAGGAGCGCGCGGGACGCCTCACCGCGGACGCCGTGATCGTCTCCGACACCGGCATGTGGTCCGAGGACACCCCGACCGTGTGCACCGGCATGCGCGGCCTCGCCGAGTGCGAGATCCGCCTGTACGGCCCCGGCCAGGACATCCACTCCGGTTCCTTCGGCGGTGCCGTGCCCAACCCGGCCACCGCCGCCGCCCGCCTGGTCGCCGCCCTCCACGACGAGCAGGCGCGCGTGGCGGTCCCCGGCTTCTACGACGGCATCGTCGAGCTGACCGACCGCGAGCGCGAACTGTTCGCCGAGCTGCCCTTCGACGAGGAGCGCTGGCTGCGCACCGCCAAGTCCCACGCCACGCACGGCGAGGCCGGGCACACCACCCTGGAGCGCATCTGGGCCCGCCCGACCGCCGAGGTCAACGGCATCGGCGGCGGCTACCAGGGCCCCGGCAGCAAGACGATCATCCCGTCCTCGGCGATGGTGAAGCTGTCCTTCCGCCTGGTCGCCGGCCAGGACCCCGACCTCATCGAGAAAGCCGTCCGCGCCTGGGCCGCCGAGCAGGTGCCCGCCGGAATCCGGTACGAGATCGACTTCGGCTCGGCCACGCGCCCGTGCCTGACCCCGCTCGACCACCCCGCGCTGCAGTCCGTGGTCCGCGCCATGGGCCGCGCCTTCGAGAAACCGGTCCGCTTCACCCGTGAGGGCGGCTCCGGACCCGCCGCCGACCTCCAGGAAGTCCTCGGCGCCCCCGTGCTCTTCCTGGGCATCTCCGTCCCCTCGGACGGCTGGCACGCCCCCAACGAGAAGGTCGAACTGGACCTCCTGCTCAAGGGCGTCGAGACCAGCGCCTACCTGTGGGGTGACCTGGCCGACACCTGGCGTCCCACGTCCTGACCGGCCGGCGCCGTACGGAAGGGCACCGCGCGCGGGGCACACTGGTAGAGCCGCCCCGAACGCCCCGCCCCGCCCGGCCCGCTGCCCTCCCGCCCTACGACCTGCCGAACCGTCCGCCGATACGAACCGCTGCACTGGGGGAGTTGGAAGCACCCGTGACCACCTGGACCGACGACACAGCCGACCGACCCATCTCGCTGACCGCCCCGAGCGGCATCGACCGCGCCGCCCACCACCGGCTGGACGAGGCCTGGCTCGCGGCGGCGTGGAGCCACCCCACGACCCGCTGCTTCGTCGTCTCCGGCGGCCAGGTGCTCATCGACGAGACCCCGGACGGCCTGACCGAACTCGTCATGACGCCGTCCTTCGAGGCCCCGCTCACCGAGGCGCACCGTTACTTCCTGGGCATCGACGAGGACGGTGTCAGCTACTTCGCACTCCAGAAGGACGCACTGCCCGGCCGCATCGACCAGTCCGCCCGCCCGGCGGGCCTGCGCGAGGCCGGCCTGCTGCTGTCGCCGCGCGACGCCGGGCTCATGGTGCACGCGGTCGGCCTGGAGAACTGGCAGCGCACCCACCGCTTCTGCTCCCGCTGCGGCGAGCGCACGGTCATCGCCGCCGCCGGGCACATCCGCCGCTGCCCGGCCTGCGGTGCCGAGCACTACCCGCGCACCGACCCGGCCGTGATCATGGCCGTGACCGACGTGGACGATCGCATCCTGCTCGGCCGCCAGGTCCACTGGCCCGAGGGCCGCTTCTCCACGCTCGCCGGCTTCGTCGAGCCCGGCGAGTCCATCGAGCAGGCGGTGCGCCGAGAGGTCTACGAAGAGGCCGGTGTCACCGTCGGCCCGGTCGAGTACGTCGCCAGCCAGCCGTGGCCGTTCCCGTCCAGTCTGATGCTCGGCTTCATGGCCCGCGCCACCTCGACCGAGATCGACGTCGACGGCGACGAGATCCACGAGGCGCGCTGGTTCTCCCGGCAGGATCTGCACGAGGCCTTCGAGTCCGGCGAGGTGCTGCCGCCCTACGGCATCTCCATCGCGGCCCGCCTGATCGAGATGTGGTACGGCAAGCCACTGCCGACGCGCAGCTTCGTCTGAGGCGTCACGCGTGGCCGGTGACCCGTACTGGAACCACAACGTCCACTACCACCGGGCCGTGCTGGCCGCCGTACCCCGCGGCTGCCGCGCGGTCCTGGACGTCGGCTGCGGCGACGGCCTCCTCGCCCGCAAGCTTGGCCGCCCGCGCGGGGACGGTCACGGGCGTGGACCGCTCACCGGAGATGATCCGGCAGGCCCGCGCAGGAGAGCCCGCGCGCCGACAGCCAGGGAGGCTTCGGTCCGGGAAACCGCAAACCGGGAAACCGCAGGCCGGGACACCGCAGACCGGGAACGTGACCTTCCTGGAGGCGGACTACCTCGACGGCAGCGCGCTCCCGGACGGGGCCTACGACGTCGTCAGCGCGGTCGCCGTCGTGCACCACGCCCGCTTCGAGGACGCGATCGGCGCCCTGACCCGGCTGGTCGCGCCCGGCGGCCGGCTGATCGTCGTCGGGATGGCGTACAACCGCACCCTGCTGGACTGGGTGATCAGCGGCTGCGGAGTGCCCGCGAGCCTGCTGTACGCGCGCGTGCGGGGCGGCAAGCGCGGGCCGGCCGGCATGCCCGTGGAGGACCCGCCCATGCACTGGGGCGAGGTCCGCGCGGCAGCCCGCCGGCTGCTGCCCGGCTGCCGCTTCCGGCGCCGGCTGCTGTGGCGCTACACCGTGGTGTGGGACAAGCCACAGGCGTAGGGACAGACAGCAGGGCGGCCCCCGACGGATCAGGGGCCGCCCTACTGTTTCGTCACCGCGGCGAAACCGCGGAGCGTCATGCGGCGAGCTTCTGCTTCACCTGGGCCAGCGACGGGTTCGTCAGCGTGCTGCCGTCAGCGAAAAGCACGGTCGGGAACGGTCTGTAGACTTCCCTCCTGCTTGTGGCGGCCAGGGAGGGCCGCCCATGTCTTGGGGAGGGCAAGGGTGAGCGACAAGCCCAGGGCGCTTGGCGTGGTCCGTCTGTCTGTAGGCAACGAGAACCAGACCGGCGAGGAAACGCAGCGGACCCGCATCAGCAAGCGGGCGGACGCCGAAGAGATGGAGTTGGTCGACTTCGCCGTCGACATCGACGTGTCGGCGTCCATCTCGCCGTGGATGCGTCCGTCTCTGGGGGACTGGCTCAACAACAAGAGGGACCAGTTCGACCACATCATCATCCTGAAGATCGACCGCATCGCCCGGTCGGTCCGTCACCTCTCGGACATCATCGAGTGGTGCGAGGCGAACGGTAAGGGCCTGATCTCCTGCGAAGAGGGGTTCGACCTCTCGAAGCCGTGGGGCAAGACCATCGCCAAGATCCTGGCCGTGGTCGCAGAGGCGGAGCTGGACGCCATCAAGGCCCGCAACAAGGCGTCCCGGGAGACCATGCGCAAGACGGGCCGCTGGCCCGGTGGCCTTGTCCCCTTCGGGCGCAGGGCGGTGAAGGGCGAGGAAGGGTTCACTCTGGAGCTCGACCCTGAGTACGGCCCGACACTGATCGAGATGATTCGGCGCTTTGTTGAGAAGCCGAGTTTCTCGGGTGTGGCCGACTGGCTGAACGAGCAGGGCGTACCTACGGCTCAGGACATCGCTCGCATCCGCGCGGCGGCCGGGGAGAGCACAACGAGGCTGGCCGCTCCGAAGCCACGCGGAAGCAGGTGGACGGCGACGACGGTGCAGGCCGTACTGACCAGTCGATCCCTTCTTGGGGAGTACGTACGCGCCAATGGCTCAGTGGTCCGCAACGACGACGGAACGCCCGTCATGCGGTCGGAACCGGTGCTCAACGAGGAGGAGTGGGCCAAGCTGTCGGAAGCCGTCGCCTCGGTCAAGTACAAGAAGCCGAAGGGCTCAACCTCGCCGACGGTGGGCGTGACGTTCTGCCTGACGTGCGGGAGCCCGCTGTACTACGTCAAGGGCAACCTGTCCAAGGGGCAGCGTGAGCGGTACCGCTGCCACGGCAACAAGAGCAAGGGCATCGACGCGTGCCCGAAGCAGAGGTTCTGGGCGGAGGATCTGTACCCCTGGTTGGAGTCGGCCTTGCTGGGGGAGATCGGCCACCTGGAACGGATGGAGTCGACGACGACCATCGATGACAGCCGTGCGGCGAAGCTCGCGGTGATCGACGGCAAGATGAACCAGCTCCTCAAGGAACTCCAACAGGACGAGATCAGCGCGGTCGCATACGCCTCGCAGGTCGCGAGCCTTGCCCAGGAACGCGAGAAAGTCACCAGCCAGGAAGGGCCGAAGCCCGTGACCGTATGGACGGGAACGGGGGAGAGCTACACGGACTGGTGGCAGCGGTCGAGCACCGACGAGCGCCGGGAGTTCCTGAAGAAGCACAGGGTGAAGGCGTACTTCCGGCCCGATGTTCTCGCCATCGATCCAGGCGACCTCATCGAGAACATCCGGCAGCAGGGTGTCTCTTGGTGGGACGTCCCCGTCAAGGCTTCGCAGGTGCTGGCGCCGATCGTGCCTGTCTCGCTGTCTGCGAAGCCGTACGAGAAGCCTCCGACGCTCACGGGGGTGGAGTGGGAAATCGTGAGCCGTTGGGAGGACTTCGAAGCGGAACGTGCCGCGCAGCAAGCGAAGGCCGAAGAGGAAGCCAAGGGAGCAGCGGGGGCCCACAAGGTTCCGGCTCCCGCCTGACGCTGGCAAGCAGGCAAGGAAGGCCCCCGACCGTGGGGGCCTTTCCCGTTTCAGCGTGTTGTACGATGCCGGGTCAGGTCGCCGCCGTCGCTCCCGACTGCAAGAGACCGAGTCCAGGCCCGAAGCCTTGGGCGCCCACCTGTGAAGCGCGCTGTGCCTTCCGCACGGCCACCCCCGCGAAGAAGGGAGACACATGTCCCGCCGTCCGGCGGGGGTCGCTGGCGCACCCGTGTGCGCCTCACAGGAAGGAGCCGCAACCAGTGGCCATCAGCTTCGGTCATGACCGCCCGTGGGGCGGAGTCTCCCAGCGCGAGTACCGGCGCATGGCGCAGGAACCCTGGCACCCGCTCGCCTACCGAGTGCACTTCGCTGCACTGGGCTGGGCTGACCGCCAGGGTCATGCAGCCTTCGACCCTGGGAAGCTGGCCGCTCTGCTGGGCAAGGAGGGCAAGCCCCTGTCCGACCAGAGCACGACCAACGCGGTCAACCGCGCCAAGAGGTTTGGGCTCGTCTCGCCCCGGTCGGGAGCCGCTTGCCTTGTCCTTGGTAATCACTTCTTCCAGAAGGGGAAGGGTGCACCGGTACCGTGCCGCGTCCATCAGGACCGGTGACCACACACCGCAGGTGTAGCCAGCACACGCCGTACGTGTAGCGGCATGGGCAGTGACCTGCGGAAAGGTTCGCTCGCTCTCTCTTCTGTTACCCCTCCCAGTTGCGGCCCCGCAGGGGCCGACAGAAGGAAGCGGCTTCGCGCCCTACGGCAAGCGGAGTGGGGGCGCGGCAGCGCCCCAAGAGACAGGCATCGGCGAAGTAGTAAGCGGCATGGGCGGCCGGATGGCCGCCACAGCCCGAAGCCTCTACGACAGTGCGGCCCCGCAGGGGCCGACAGGAGCAAGCCCAAGGGGGGCGCTGCCGCGCCCCACAGGCAAGGACGTAAGGCTTCGTTCTGTGCACTCCTTCGCCGTCGCCAAGGAGGCAGCACAAGCCCTTGACCAGGCGCTACGCCGCAGCCGGCTGGAGTACCGGCCAGCCTGAAAGGCCCTGAAACCGTGGCAGGATTTGAGCCGGTAAGACCCGGCGGTGAGTCGAGGCCCCTTCAAGGGGTCATACCCCACCCGCTATGGCTCTCGGCTGCTCTGCTCTCCGCTCCTACGATGCAGCCATGATCAAGATGTCTTGGGCACTGGCAGGCGAGCACGCGGACGCATGGACCGGAGCCGACATACAAGAGGGCGCAGCGGTACTGGAAGCGCGAGTCAGAGCCGTTGTTGAGGCGAGCGGTATGACTGCCGATGCGATGCAGCACTGGCAGGAAACCTTCCTCGCCCCCGTGGTCAAGGGTCTGCGAACCGAAGGACAGTCGGCCCTGTCGCAGGGCGGGACATGGAGCAAGGCAGCCGGGCCGATGCTCGTCTCCGTCTCGCCCGACCGTGGCGCAGCGTGATCAGTAACGGGCGTCTCGAAAACCAAGGTTTGTGAGACGAGACGGAAGGCGCCCCGGAAGGGGGCGCAGCACTGTTCAAAACCCGTCTCGAAACTCCCGTCTCAGGCTTGATGTATTGAGACGAGTTCTGAGACAGTCCCGGCCATGACGACGAACACGATCACCGGTCAGCTCATCGGATACGCCCGCGTCTCTACCGATGACCAGGAAGCGCAGTTGCAGCGCGACGCACTGACAGCCGCAGGGTGCGCCCGCATCTTCGAGGACAAGGCATCGGGCAAGAACACCAACCGGCCAGAGCTCACGGCCGCACTGGACTACGCCAGACCCGGCGACACCCTGTGTGTGTGGAAGCTCGACCGGTTCGCCCGGTCGCTCATCGACCTTGTGACCATGGTCGACACCCTTCGAGAGCGCGGCATCGGGTTCCAGGTGCTCACGGGTGCACTGGCCAACATCGACCCTGGTACGGCGGACGGCCGTCTCATGCTTCAGGTGGTCGGGGCCATGGCGGAGTTCGAGCGCAGCCTCATCAAGGAGCGCACTCGCGCAGGACTGGACGCAGCCAGAGCGCAGGGGCGTACAGGCGGGCGGCCGTCCGTCGTCGATGAGGACGTGCTCACCGTGGCCCGTGCGAGGAAGGCCAGGGGCGAGAGCGTGAGCGCCATCGCCAAGGCTCTAGGGATCTCCCGAGCCACCCTCTACCGCCACCTTGGAGAGAGCGCCTGAGACAGGCGCACAACGGCTTGCGACAGGCCCTCGGCTCACGCCAGGGGCCGTTGTCACGCACGACGTGTAACGCCGTCTGACAGGTGTGACGCCCCTGCCGACCACGGGGGAAGGCGACAGGGGGCAGGGGCAGGGGTGTGTCCCTCGAACCCCCTCTGGCGTACCTCGGTCGTGGTGCTCGCCGTCCCTCAGTGCGCCGGGGGGCTGTCGATCACTCTTCCCGGACCACCATCGCGAACGACGTGCAGATCCGTCTGAAGCCCTTGTGCCCACTCCGGCCCGTGTGGCTCATGCACTCCACATCGACCGCCGCGCCATCCGTGGCAGGCGTGGCCGTCCACTTGCAGTGAAGGCACTCCGCTTCGAAGGTCACGTCAGTGTCCGGGTGTTGCGTGATCCTGTGCTTCACGTACCGCATGACGGAGCGCACCATCACTCGGCCTCGTGTTCTTCCCGCAGGTGCGTACGGAGTACGACGTTCGCATCTGACGCCTTCGAGTAGTCGCCAACCGATCGGGCGTTGGTTCGGGTCACCGCGATACCGAGGCACTCGCGGCAGCCTGCCACGGGGTCCGGCTCCGGGCCTGGAGCTGTCACGTGCACCGGCTCCGCCATCGTCGTCTTCGGTGTGCTCATCCTGTACGGCCTCCCCGCCTGGATCTTGCTGCGATCCATCCTTGGGGCTCCAGCGAAGCGGCCCTACGTTCTTTCCTGTTGAGGCAAGAACTCGTCTCGGATCCTCTCGACCAGGGCGCGCATGTCATCGCCGAAGAGCGCCACGTCGGCGAACCGCTCGAAGGTGTCGACGTACGTCTGTATGTCCCTCGGGTCCCGTGTCGTGATCTCCGAGTGGAACGTCTCGACGATCACAAGCCGGTCATCGTGGATGCTGAAGCACGTCATGGGGAAGTCCGGCATCCGACCAGCCAGGGGCACCACCCCAACGGTCACGTTCGGAAGGCGGGACAGGGATACGAGCCGATCAAGTTGTACCGCCATGACGACTGGCTCACAGATCAGCCACCGCAGGACGTGCTCACAGATCACGAAGTAGAACGACCGGCCGTCTTCGTAGAGCGTCGCCTGCCGTTTTCCATCCTCGCTGCCACCGTCCGAGCCCTGGTCTCGTCCGGCAAAGCTGGGGGCAGGGAGAACACTGCCGTGGCGTACTCCGGGGTCTGGAGGAGTCCGGGGATGAGTTGCCCCTGAAACAGTCTGAGAGCGGCTGTGTTGGCCTCGATGGCCTTGATGGTGTTCTGGTGCTTCCAGGGGCCCATGCGGCGCAGCAGGCGCCACGCTGTGGCCTCGGTGACCTCGGCTCGGGCAGTTGCTGTGTCCGAGACGCCGAGCGCGGACAGGATCAGATCGACGTCCTGAAGGGTGGGCAGGGTCCGGCCGTTCTCGATCTTCGAGAGCTTCCCTGCGGACATGGAAGCCCTGCGGGCTACCGCGTCACCGGTCAGTCCCGATGCTTCCCGCAGTGCCCGCAGGGCTCTCCCGATCGACTCCGTGGTCAGTGATGCCGCTCCCAGTAGGCCGCGAACGGCACGGCGCGGGTGAGCGCCAGGTCGCGGTAACCCTGGTACTCCCTCAGCCGGCCGGTAGGCAGGAGTTCACCGCCGATGAACTTGCCCTCGGGGGTGTAGTGCATGCGGTACACGTCACGGTCGTCGAAGAGCCAAAAGTCGTGATCGGGCAGGCCGGTCACCTTCTGCTCGGCAAGGTCGATGATTCCGATGGACTCCCCGGCCTTGATGTTGCCGGGGTAAGCCGACAGCTCGTAACGCAGGTAGTCAGTCAGAGGGGAGCGCAAGACATGAACGCGGGACACGCTCTTGCCCTTGTCGGTCATCGAGCGCACCCATGGGTTGTCGCTCCACTCCGGGCCCATGTCCTCACCCGCGAGGAACCGAGCGATCTCCTCCCGCTCCTCCTCCACGTCATACACGTCGAGCGTCTCCATCCGGAACGCGGTCCGCTCGAAGCTCTCGAAGAGACGGCCGAACTCCTCACCGCTGAGCACGGAAGTACTCCTCAAGTACGCCGGCCGGGACCATGACGGCCGTCTCTCCCTCGGGGAGATCGAGCTGTGCCAGCCGCTCAGGGTCGGTGATCACGTAACCCTGCACCACGTAGTCCTTGCCATCGTCCGTACCCCACAGCGTCGGGCACGTGCCGTTCTTGCAGTCCGGGTCTCCCGACAGCTTCCGCAGCGGTGTGCCCACGGCTTCCCCCTCACGTCGACAGTCCTTGTCCCATTCGATGCTCCCGACCTGCCGACAGCAGGGTCAAGATCTCCGACTTTCCAGAACAGGAAAGATCCTCCGGTCGCGTTTCCAGGAGGGTTGGCGGTGCAAGCCGGGCCCCATGTAACGTAGCGTGCAAGCTGCTTGACCCTAGGCTCATGTGCTAGTCGGCGTCCCGCCGTGTCGGCATGGGGCAGGGTTACGCAGTTGGCACCTTGGAGAGGCGTGCCACACCCGCTCAATTGAAGAACTGGTCGGTACTACACGACCTCAACGAACACCCCCACGTGCCAGTGGGGGCGCGGCTCGCGGGTGGCTGTGACTACAGACAGACTTCCGGCTGTCTTCGTTGAGGTTGTTGCAGCCAGCTCACCCTTTTCGAAGACGGCGATCAGACCGTCCAGGAGGGGGCGCTGTGTGGGCCGTCATGCAGGAGCTGGCCGTTTCAGGGTCGTACATGTTGTTGGCGGTTGCGGCGGTCCTGGTAATCCCGAGGCTGGTGGCTCTGATGATCGCCTTGAAGGATGCGGAGCCGGGACATCGACCAGAGATCATCCGAGCCCTTGCGGAGCTGATGCGCTGGAAGTAGCAGTAGCTCCATCAAAAGAAGCGGCCCCCGACCGTGTAGGTACGAGGGCTGCTTCTTGACTGCGATCAGACGCCGAGCGCCTGCTTCACCTGGGCGAGGCTCGGGTTCGTCATCACGACCTCAGTGCCACCACTGGAGGGAACTACCTGGACGGTCGGGACCGTCTGGTTTCCGCCGTTCGCCTTCTCCACGAACGCCGCGGAGTCGGGGTCCTGCTCGATGTTGATCTCGGTGTAGGCGATGCCCTCCCGCTCCAGCTGGCTCTTCAGCCGCCGGCAGTAACCGCACCAAGTCGTGCTGTACATCGTCACAGTGCCCTGCATGTCTCTCGCGCTCCTCAGGCAGCTCGGAAAGGTCGTCCAGGAAGAGAACGTAAGCGACCGGGCCACCATTCCCACCCGGGGTATGCGCTCCGGGTGTGAGCCCTGCCGCATTAATACGACTGCGGGTGCCCGCCTGTGGACAACCGGCACGGCAGTCTCCGGCGACCTGGCAGCATGGCGGTGTGACAGCAGCAACGCACTCCACCCTCTTCCCACAGGGCACCGGTGGTTCTCCGTACTCGGCTCCGCCGAGCGGGGCCGACGCGGTGCTCGAAGGGCTCGACCCCGAGCAGCGCGAGGTGGCCACCGCCCTGCACGGGCCGGTGTGCGTGCTGGCCGGGGCGGGTACGGGCAAGACGCGGGCGATCACCCACCGCATCGCCTACGGGGTGCGCGCCGGGATCCTGCAGCCGTCCAGCGTGCTGGCCGTCACCTTCACCAACCGCGCCGCCGGAGAGATGCGCGGCCGACTGCGCCAGCTCGGCGCCCACGGCGTCCAGGCCCGCACCTTCCACTCGGCCGCCCTGCGCCAGCTCCAGTACTTCTGGCCGAAAGCGGTCGGTGGCGGCATGCCCCGGCTCGTCGACCGCAAGATCCAGCTCGTCGCCGACGCGGCCGCCGCGTGCGGCACCAGGCTCGACCGGGGCGAGCTGCGGGACGTCACCGCCGAGATCGAGTGGTCCAAGGTCACCCAGACGGTGCCCGCCGACTACCCGTACGCGGCTGCGAAGGCCGGTCGCGAGGCCCCCCGCGACCCCGCCGAGGTCGCCCACCTCTACGCGGCCTACGAGGACCTCAAGCGCGACCGTGGCGTGATCGACTTCGAGGACGTCCTGCTGCTGACCGTCGCCATCCTCCAGGACCGGAACGACATCGCCGAACAGGTCCGCGCGCAGTACCAGCACTTCGTGGTCGACGAGTACCAGGACGTCAGCCCCCTGCAGCAGCGGCTGCTGGAGCTGTGGCTCGGCGACCGCGACAACCTCTGCGTCGTCGGTGACGCCAGTCAGACCATCTACTCGTTCACGGGAGCAACCCCCGACCATCTGCTCGACTTCCGGGCCCGGCATCCCGGCGCCACCGTCGTGAAGCTGGTCCGCGACTACCGCTCCACGCCCCAGGTCGTCCACCTCGCCAACGGCCTGCTCGCCCAGGCCCGCGGCCGCGCCGCCGACCACCGGCTGGAACTGGTCTCCCAGCGCGCCCCGGGCCCCGAGCCCGTCTATACGGAGTACACCGACGAGCCCGCCGAGGCGGAGGGCGCCGCCCGTCGCATCCGCGAGCTGATCGACGCGGGCGTCCCGGCCGCCGAGATCGCCGTCCTGTTCCGTACGAACGCCCAGTCCGAGACCTACGAGCAGGCGCTCGCCGACGCCGGGGTCCCCTACCAGTTGCGCGGTGCCGAGCGCTTCTTCGACCGGCCCGAGGTGCGCAAGGCCGGCGTCGCCCTGCGCGGCGCGGCCCGCTTCGGCGGCAACGACTCCCTGCTCGACGACGCGGTGGACCTGCCCTCGCAGGTGCGTGCGGTGCTGTCCGGGGAGGGCTGGACCACCCAGCCGCCGGCCGGTTCCGGCGCGGTCCGAGAGCGCTGGGAGTCCTTGGCCGCGCTGGTCAACCTCGCCCAGGACCTCGCCGCCGCCAAGCCCGGCGCCACCCTCGGCGACTTCGTGGCGGAGCTGGACGAGCGGGCGAGCGCCCAGCACGCCCCGACCGTCCAGGGCGTCACCCTCGCGTCCTTGCACGCCGCCAAGGGCCTGGAGTGGGACGTCGTCTTCCTGGTCGGCGTCGCCGAGGGCATGCTGCCCATCACCTACGCCAAGACCGATGAGCAGGTCGAGGAGGAACGCCGCCTCCTCTACGTCGGCGTGACCCGGGCCCGGGAACGGCTCCATGTCTCCTGGGCGCTGTCCCGTTCACCCGGCGGCCGACCGGGCCGCCGGCCCAGCCGCTTCCTCGACGGCCTGCGCCCCGGCACCACCGCCACCGTCGGCCACACCGGCGCCGGCGCCGGTGGAGGAGTCGAGCGCGGGGTCGCCGGGGGAACCGTCGCCGTTCCCCGGCGCACGCAGCGCACCCCGGCCCGCTGCCGGGTCTGCGGGCGCACGCTGACCGACGCGGGCGAGATGAAGCTGATGCGCTGCGAGGACTGCCCCTCGGACATGGACGAAGGGCTCTACGAACGGCTGCGGGAGTGGCGGGCGGTCCAGGCCGGGCGCAGCGGGCAGCCGGACTTCTGCGTCTTCACCGACCGGACCTTGATGGCCATCGCCGAGGCGCGACCGGAGAGCCCCGCCGAACTCTCCCGCATCCCTGGCGTCCTCAGCCGCAAGTTGCGCAGCTACGGAGCCGACGTTCTGGCCATCTGCGCAGGCCGGGAACCCGAAGAAGACGGGGAGAGCGATTGATGCGAACTCGTCGAAAAAATAGTTTGCGCATGCGCCAGCAATCCCCATAGGTTCTAGGCACGGAAGCAGCGGCCTTCTCCAAGGCCCGGCTTCCGTGATGTACTTGCACACCCGAGCGGACTGGTTCACCCAGTCCCTGAGACGCCGAGAGGAGGCGAGTCCAGTGATCAGCATCAACTTCAGCACCATCAGCACGGCCAAACTGACCGATCGCTCGACCGTCTCCACGTGCATCCTCGGCGCCTCGAACCAGGGCACCGGTCTGTCCGGCATTCCTGCCGTCCGTCCGGCGTCCTCCCTGTCTCTCGCGGGCCTTCCCGTCCGCGAGCGCAATGAGCGACCGACCAAGGCACTGGAAGCGGTAGCGGCACAGGCACATGCCTATGCCTTTGCGGCGGCCGGTGCCGGATTCCGGAAGCAGACGACGCAGCACGACCTGATGTGGGCCTTCCGTGGGCCAGAACCCTGGAGTGATCCAGCCTGATCGCCGATCAGGCCGGCGCCTTCAGGGCCGCGGAACCCCACCCGGGATCCGCGGCCCTTCTGTTTTCCCCGAACGGGGACGACGGAGCGAAGGGGCCTCGGGACAAGAAAAGAACCCGGTACCCAGCCGACACCCGGTCAACCGGCCGGACCGACCAGACGAGGAAGACGAACCGTGCAACTCGAAGCGCACGCCCCGTCCGTACCGCCTTCACAAACGATCCCCCCGCCCGGCCTCACGGAGGACTCCACCTTGATCCCCCTCACCGCGCTCACCGCGCTCGACGACGCCATCGAGAACCTCGGCGTACCCGTCCCGTGCCGTTCCTACGACCCGGAGGTCTTCTTCGCCGAGTCGCCCGCGGACGTCGAGTACGCCAAGTCCCTCTGCCGCACCTGCCCGCTGATGGAGGCCTGCCTCGCCGGCGCGAAGGAGCGGCGTGAGCCCTGGGGCGTCTGGGGTGGCGAGCTGTTCGTCCAGGGTGTCGTCGTCGCCCGGAAGCGGCCGCGTGGTCGCCCGCGGAAGAACCCGGTCACAGCATGAACACCGCAGGAACGATCGATCGCCCCCTCACGCACGACCCCAAGAAGCAGGCCCCGATGAAGCCGTCCACCAGCGAGCCCACCGGCTCCGCGACCCCAGACTTCACCACCACCGGCGCTACCGAAGCGCGTCAGAACAGGAACCGAGAGATGCAACTCATGCAAGAAGCCCTGGCTCGTGCGCATATGCACGAGCGCCTCCATGAGGCCGTGAGCGAACGCCGGGCCATGCGCCTGGCGGTCGCCCAGCGGATGCAGCGCCGGGCCGAGCGCGCCTCGATGCGCGCCCGCCGCGCGCTCGCCATGGCCGTCATGCAGTAATCAGCACACCTGAGAAGCGGTGGACCTCCCGGCCCGGGGAGGTGAAGTCTTCTCCGCGGGGGCCGGTCCGGTCGAACGGACCGGCCCCCGCAGTGCGTTGTGCGCGGCGAACCACCGGCGCGGGGTCATCGTCGCCGGGTGACGAGTCTTCCCGGGGACAGCGATCAGGGCGGCTCCACCCCGGAGCAGGGCCCTGTCGTCTGCGCCCGCTGCTGCACCCCCGCCGACGGACCCCAGCCGGTCACCTGGATCTGCTCCGTGGAGAACGGCATCCGCCGGTACTTCTGCGAAAGGTGTTCCAGGCAGAACCTCCGGGCGATCGAGGGCCGACTGGACTCGTCCTGGTGGTGAGTCCGTGAGCCCCCTTTCCGGCGACCGGGGGGAGCTCGTCGGTACGGTGCCGGTGCCGACGGCAACGCGATCCCATGCGGTCACCGTCGGCCGGCCCCGGGGGCCGGCCGACGCCGGGGCGTCAGCCGCGGGGCAGGGCCTCGGCAGGCCGGTGGCGGTGGCTGTCGGTCATGCGCCGGCCGGCTCCTCCTCGGCCGGGTCGTCCTCGGGCAGGAAGCCCGGCAGCCACTCCTGCAGTTCCTCGCGCAGCCGTACCGTGGCGCCCAGCTGGCACAGCACCCCGATCGTGCTGAGGGTCACCCGGTGGATCAGCAGGTAGGCGGGCGGCAGGTTGAGCCGTTTGCCCAGCTGATAGGCGGGGGAGCGGGGGTCGGCGATGCGGGCGGCCTGGCTGCGCATCCAGGAGCGGGTGAAGGTGAACGCCTCCACCCGGGCCGGCTCGATGATCGGCAGCAGGTAGTCCAGGACGGCGTCGGGGTCCAGCTCTATGGACTCCTTCACGAACCCCTCCTCGCAGAGCAGTTCGTAGACCGACTCGGCGTCGCCGTCCAGCGTCAACCGCAGCGAGACGCCGATCGGCAGGGGCAGTCCGCCGGGGAGCCGGTCGACCGTGCCGAAGTCCAGGACGCCCAGGCGCCAGTCGTCCTCACCGGCCGGGCCACCGGGCAGCAGACGGAAGTTGCCGGGATGGGGGTCGGCGTGCAGCAGGCCGGTGCGGGCCGGGCCGGAGAACAGGAAGCGGGCGAGCAGCTGACCGGCCCGGTCGCGCTGCTCCTGGGTGCCGCCCGCGATGATCTCCGACAGCGGGATGCCGTCGATCCACTCGGTCACCAGGACCTGCTCGCACTGGTGCACCACCGCGGGGACCACCACGTCCGGGTCGTCCGCGAACTCCTCGGCGTGCGCGTTCTGGGCCTGGGCCTCCAGCCCGTAGTCCAGCTCCTCGGAGACGCGGTCCTTCAGTTCCGCGATGAGCGGCTTGATGTCCATGCCCGGGATGAGCGGCCCCAGCAGCCGAGCGAAACGGCTCAGTTGGCCGAGATCGGACAGCAGGGCCTCGCCGGCGCCCGGGTACTGCACCTTGACGGCCACCTCGCGGCCGTCGTGCCACACCGCCCGGTGCACCTGGCCGATCGAGGCCGCGGCCGCCGGCTTGTCGTCGAACTCCTCGAACAGGTCGCGCCAGTCCGGCCCCAGCCGCTCCGCCAGCACGGCGTGCACCGTGCGGGTCGGCATCGGCGGTGCCGCCTCCTGGAGCTTGGTCAGGGCCGCGCGGTAGGGGCCGGCGATCTCCTCGGGCAGCGCGGACTCGAAGACGGACAGGGCCTGCCCGAACTTCATCGCGCCGCCCTTGAGCTCCCCGAGCACCTTGAACAGCTGCTCCGCCGTCCGCTGTTGCAGCTCCCGGCCGACGATCTCCGCGGACTCGCCCACGATCCGCTTGCCCAGCCCCCAGGTCGCCCGGCCGGCGAAGCCGAGCGGGAGCGCGGCGAGCTTGGCGGTCCGGGTGACCGCCTTCCGGGGAAGATCAGACATGCGCCCTCCAAGTCCCAGTCGGCCGCGCTGCGCCTGCCTCGCGTCGTCGCTCCGGCGACGGCCGTTGCACCGCCATTGTCGCGCGTGGCTGCCCTCCGGTTGAGGAGTGCTCCTTTTTACCTCTCTCCGCCGCACCGCATCCGCATGCCGGATGTGGCCAGACCGGCCGGGAATGCCAGTTCAGGCCGGGTACGGACACCTCCCAGCGGACCCCGATGCCGGATGGCGACTCGCCGTCGAGGAAGGCCAGGGCGTGCGCCGCGGCCAGTCCGGCGACCGCCGTGGCCAGCGTGAGATCGCAGGCACCGACCTGGCGGGCCCGGCCGGACCGCCACTGGGAGACCAGCCGGGGCCAGGCCGGGTCCCGGTCCGTGCGGTTCTCCTGCAGACAGCCGGCGCAGCTCGACTCGCCGGGCAGGACGAGCGGACCGACGACGCCCGTGCCCTCCACGACACCGGCGTACAGGTGGGGCGTTCCGGAGGCCATGAGCGGTTCGGCGGTGGACGGATCGGGTGCGTGCACGGCCACGTCGTCCCGGGGTGTGAGGATCACCAGGGAAAGGCCGGGGTCCTCGGCGCCGGAGCCGGGGGAGTGCGGGCGGCGCGGCGGGCGGTCCGGCGCCGCGCGGCGGACGGCGGCCCGCGCCGCCGCGTCCCGGCGCTCGCCGAGGGACTCGGCGGGCAGCCCGCCCGGTGCCACGTCCCAGGGCTCCACGCGGCCCACGTCGCGTACGTCGACCTCGCCGACGCCGGCGCCCGCCAGCACCGACGCCAGCACCGCGCCGACCCGACCGGCGCCCCGGACCTGCACCCGCAGTGCACGGCGAGCGGCGAGCCGGGCGAGCGCGTCGCCCGGCTCGGAGGTGGTCAGGGTCAGCGACGCGAGGTCGGGGCGCAGCCGCTGCAGGACGTCCTCCTTCTCCCGCAGGGCGTCCGCGGCCGGTCCGCCGCCGCGCGCGTCGTCGACGAGGCCCGCGCGGGCCAGCCGTTCCACCAGCGCGTCGACACGGCCGTCCGGCAGGTTCATCCGGCGGCCCTCCTCGCGCAGCAGCGGCAGTCCCCGAGTGCCGTTGAGCAGCTCAAGGAAGCTGCCCGTCGCCGTGTCCATCGGCCCCAGCGTCAGCGCGTGCGCCGGGGTCATCCCGAACTGCACGGTGTCGAGATCGCGCCAGCCGCGCCGGAGCGCCGGCTTCACCATCGGATGCATGTCTGGCCCCCGTATCCCTAGGAACATCCCGGAACGTCCGTTCGCCGACGGAACCGGTCACGGTCCCCGCCGACGCCTGCCAGCATGCCTGGACCGTGCGCCGGGTGCCGCAGGTTGTCCACAGGCAGGGGATGTTCGTCATACAAATCAGTCGGGGCAAAGTAGTACAAAACCGGCTTACGGATCCGTCCTACGAATCAAACGCATGGTGGGGGATCAGCGTCGAACCGTCCCGGAGCCGGGACTTTGCCCACGCCCAGCGGGTAACGTCGGGGCGTGCCCGCCGACCCACTGCACCGCGCCGGAAAGCCACAGCGCAGCACGACGAGCCAGCCGCCCCGCGGCTCGGGGGCGAGCGCGATCGAGGTCCGCAGGAGTGCCCGGCGCCGCCGGACGGTCTCCGCGTACCGCGAGGGCGATCGCACCGTCGTGCTGATCCCCGCCCGGATGTCCAAGGCGGAGGAGCAGCGCTGGGTGACCGTCATGCTCGAGAAACTCGCCGCCCAGGAGAGCAAGCGGCTGCTCGGCGACGCCGAGCTGGCCGAGCGCGCCGAGCGGTTGTCGGACCAGTACCTCGGCGGCCGGGCCCGGCCCGCCTCCGTGCGCTGGGTCACCAATCAGAACACCCGCTGGGGTTCGTGCACCCCCGCGGAGGGCAGCATCCGGCTCTCGCACCGCCTGCAGGGCATGCCGGAGTACGTCATCGACTACGTCCTCTGCCACGAGCTGGCCCATCTGCTGGTCCCCGGCCACGGCCCCGACTTCTGGCGGCTGCTGGAGGCCTATCCGCGCACGGAGCGGGCCCGCGGCTATCTCGAAGGGGTGGTCGCGGCCGAACGGCTGCCGCACGCGCCCGGCGCGCGGGACGAGTGAGCGTTGCGGCCGGCCCGGCTGAGCGGTCCGGTGCGGTTGTGTACCGGGTCTGTACCGACCGGGTCCGACCGGGGCCGATGTCCGCCGTTGCCGTTAGCCTGGCGCGACGCACTCACATTCGGGATGGGGGACGGTCGTAACGCATGGCCAGGGAATTCCAACGCGGCCACAAGGCCAGGATCAGTGACCTGACGGCGGGCACGGATCTGTACGTAGGCGTGCAGATCTCCGGACCCGGACTGACCTTCGACATCAGCTGCTTCGGTCTGGACGCCGACGAGCGCCTGTCGGACGACCGGTACTTCGTCTTCTTCAACCAGCCGAAGTCCCCGGAGGAGTCCATCCAGCTGCTGGGTGCCCAGGCGGGAGACACGGAGTCGTTCCGGGTCACGCTCGACCGGATCCCGGCGCAGATCCGCAAGCTGTCCTTCACGGCGACCGTCGACGGCGCGGGCCAGATGTCGCAGATCGCTCCCGGATACCTGCGCATCGTGGCCGGCGGCGAGGAGGTCGCCCGCTACTCCTTCGACGGCTCGGAGTTCTCCACCGAGCGGGCCGTGATGCTCGGCGACTTCTACTTCAAGGACGGCTGGCGGTTCGCCGCCGTCGGACAGGGCTTCGACGGCGGCCTGGAAGCGCTGCTGAAGAACTTCGGCGGTGAGGTGCTGGAGGAGGAGGCGCCCGCCGCCCCCCAGCAGCCGCAGTCCGGCGCCGCGCCCGGCTTCGCCCCGCCCGCCCAGGCCGCCGCGCCCGCGTTCGGCGCCCCGGCCGCCCCCGCACCCGCCCCGGCCCCGTACCCCGCCCCGCAGGGCTTCGCGCCGCCGCCCGGCCACACCCCGCCCCCGGCACCCGCGCCGAACCTGCACGCCGCGCCGACGGTCGTCGCCCCTCTCACCCCGCCCGCCGCCGGCACCGTTCCGCCGCCGGCCCCGGCGCCCGCGCCCTACGGCCAGCCGCCGCAGCCGCCGCACGGCGGTCAGCCCGGCGCGCCGATGCCCCCGGGCTACGGCCAGGTCCCCGGCCCGCAGGCCGCCCCCTACGGAGTGCCCCAGGGCGCCCCTCAGGGCGGCGCCGGCGTGACGGCGGCGCTCCAGGCGTTCAAGGAGACGCCCACCGGGCAGCGCTGGACGCAGCAGAACAAGAAGCTGATCCGGGTCGACCTCGGCATCGGCGGCCAGCCCGTGCTGGCTCGGCAGGGCAGCATGGTGCTCTACCAGGGCAAGGTCGACTTCAGCTACAAGGGCGCCGGGTTCGCCGGGCGGATCGTCGGCAACGCCACGGGCCAGGAGATGCAGCTGATGCGCTGCACCGGCCAGGGCCAGGTGTTCCTCGCCGAGAACTCCACCCATCTGCACCCGGTGGAGCTGCAGGGCGACGCGATCTGCGTCTCCGCCGAGAACGTCCTCGCCTTCGACGAGAGCCTGCAGTACGAGGTCCGCCGCATCGAGGGGCACGGCATCCCGGGCGGCGCGCTGTTCACGATGCAGTTCCAGGGCACCGGCACGATCGTCGTCAAGACGCACGGCACGCCCGTCGTGCTGCCCGTGACGCCCACGACGTTCGCCGACTGCAACGCGGTGGTCGCCTGGTCGGCCGCCTCCCAGGTGATCGTCTCCAGCCAGGTCCGGATGCGCCGCAACGCCTATCCGGGCGACACCGGGGAGAGCGTCAACCTGCAGTTCCGGGGCGCGCCCGGCAACTTCATCGTCGTCCAGCCGTACGAGGTCTGAGGGAGCCCGTCATGAACCAGCCGCTCGCGGGCTACGCCCCCGCACCCGTCACCGCCCGCATGGAGAACCACGGCAACCACATGCTGAAGGTCGCCATGCAGACCGGCAACGACCTCCTCGCGCGCGTGGGGTCGATGGTCGCCTACGAAGGCTTCATCCAGTACGAACCGAACCCGCCGGCCGTCCGCCAGATCGCCCGCGACTGGGTCACCGGCGAGGGCGCCCCGCTGATGAAGTGCTCCGGCGACGGCCTGCTCTACCTCGCCGACTACGGCGCCGACGTCGTCGTGATCAACCTCAACGGCGACGGCATCTCCGTCAACGCCACCAACCTGCTCGCCTTCGATGCCCACCTCACCTGGGGTGTGGAGCGCGTCAAGGGGCTCGCGAAGTTCGCCGGGCAGGGGCTGTGGAACACGAAGATCTCCGGGCAGGGCTGGGTCGCGCTGACCTCCCGGGGCAAGCCGATCGTCGTGGACTGCGGCGGCGGCGAGGACGAGACGTACGTCGACCCGGACGCGCTCGTCGCCTGGTCCCCGAACCTGAAGGTCAAGGGCAAGCGCAGCTTCAAGGCGCAGTCACTGATCGGCCGGGGCAGCGGCGAGGCCTACCAGATGGCCTTCTCCGGCCAGGGCATCGTCGTCGTCCAGCCCAGCGAGGACAGCACCGACCGCCTCCGGATCCGGGGCTGAGGGGGAGCCAGAACACATGCAGAGCCCGCTTTTCGCGCACAACGACCTGCAGACCCAGGAGCGCTGGAGCCTGCAGAACAAGCAGATGCTCCGCGTCACCCTCGAGGGCCACGACGACATCCTCGCCCGCAAGGGCACCATGGTCGCCTACCAGGGACTCGTCGAGTTCGACGCCGAGTACCGCAGCAACAACCAGGCACGCGCGCGTGCGCACACCGGTGAGGGCCTGGACCTGATGCGCTGCCACGGACAGGGCACGGTCTACCTCGCCAACCTCGCCCAGTACGTGCACGTCATGGACGTCGAGCAGGACGGGCTGACCGTCGACAGCTCGTACGTCCTCGCCATGGACTCGTCGCTGCACCACGAGGTCATCGCCGTCGACAGCCTGTACGGCATCTCCGGCTCCGGGAAGTACCAGCTGAACATCACCGGGCGCGGCAAGATCGCCCTGATGACCTCGGGCGCGCCGCTGCTGATGCAGGTCACGCCCGACAAGTACGTCAACTGCGACGCCGACGCCATCGTCGCCTGGTCGACGGGCCTGCGCGTGCAGATGCAGGCCCAGACGCACGCGTCCGGCGTCTGGCGCCGGCGCGGCAGCACCGGTGAGGGCTGGGAGCTGAGCTTCATGGGCTCCGGGTTCGCGCTGGTGCAGCCCAGCGAGCTGTTGCCGCCGCAGAACGCGCAGATCGGCCAGGGCCTCGCCGCCCAGTTCGGCATGGGGCAGCAGGGGGCGCGCGGACAGAACCAAGGCAACGTCTGGAGCTGACCGTCCGGAGAGCAGACGTAAGGGGCGACCGCCCATGCGGTCGCCCCTTACACGCTCAGAGTCGGGTGCGCGTCGCGTCGAGCAGGCGTACCACGGACGCGTCGGCCACGTCCGCCACCTCGTCGTAGGCGAACCAGCGCAGGTCGAGGGACTCGTCGCTGATCGCCTCGACGGCACCGGCCGGAGCGAGCGCCGCGTACTGGACGTCGAGGTGCCAGGCGCAGGGCGTGTGATGGCGGTCCAGGCGCACCGGGCCCCCGGGCAGCAGGGTCAGCCCCGCGATGCCCGACTCCTCCGTCGCCTCGCGCAGGGCGGCCCCCGCCAGAGTGACGTCGGTCGGCTCGCAGTGGCCGCCCATCTGCAGCCACATCCGCATCTTCTTGTGGAGGGTCAGCAGCACCCGCCCGTGCGCCGGGTCGATGACCAGCGCGCTCGCCGTGAGGTGGCCGTTCTTACAGGCCTTCCACATGCCGTCCGGGTGGGCCGCCAGGTGGTCCAGGTAGGTCTGGCGCAGTTCTTCCTGGTCCTCGTACTCCTTCAGGACGAGGACCGCGTCGTCGTACAGGCTCACTCGGTGTCGTCGCCCTCGGCCTCGTCGTCCTTCTTGCGCAGGTCGGGCTTGCCCTGCGCGCCACCCGCGGCCTCGCCGAGCATCTTGTCCAGCTCGGAGAAGTCCAGCTGCTCGCGGTGGACGAAACCGTCCGGGTCGTCCAGGTCGGTCGCGGTCGGCAGCATGTCCGGGTGGTGCCACAGGGCGTCCCGGCCGTCGACCCCGCGGGCGTCCGTGAGCGAGGCCCACAGGCGGGAGGCGTCGCGCAGCCGGCGCGGGCGCAGCTCCAGGCCGATCAGCGTGGCGAACGTCTGCTCCGCCGGGCCGCCGGTCGCGCGGCGACGGCGCAGGGTCTCGCGCAGCGCGTCGGCCGACGACAGGCGCGGCTTCGCGGCCGCGTGGACCACCGCGTCCACCCAGCCCTCGACAAGGGCCAGAGCGGTCTCCAGACGGGCCAGCGCGGCCTTCTGCTCGGGCGTGTCCTCCGGCTGGAACATGCCCTGCTGCAGGGCGTCCTGCAGCTGCTCCGGGTTCTGCGGGTCGAACTGGCCGACCACGTCCTCGAGCTTGGCCGTGTCGACCTTGATCCCGCGCGCGTAGCCGTCGACCGCGCCGAACAGGTGCGAGCGCAGCCACGGCACGTGCGCGAACAGGCGCTGGTGCGCGGCCTCGCGCAGGGCCAGGTAGAGCCGCACCTCCTCCTGGGGGACACCGAGGTCCTTGCCGAAGGTCTCGACGTTGGCCGGCAGCAGCGCGGCCTTGCGGGCCGGGCCCAGCGGCAGGCCGATGTCGGTGGAGCCGACGACCTCGCCCGCGAGCACACCGACGGCCTGCCCGATCTGCGTGCCGAACATCGCGCCGCCCATCGAGCGCATCATGCCGATCAGCGGGCCCGCCATGGCCTGCATCTCCTCCGGCAGGACATCGCCCATGGCCGCGCCGACCCGCTCGGCGACCGGGTCGACCAGCTCCTGCCACGCGGGCAGGGTCGCCTCGACCCACTCCGCGCGGGACCAGGCGACCGCCGAGGCGGAGCCCGACGGCAGGGACGTCGCATCGTCCAGCCACAGGTCGGCCAGGCGGACGGCCTCCTCGACCGCCTTGCGCTCGGCCGGGCCCACACTGGCGTCCTTCGTGCCGTCCGGAGCGCCCTGGGCGACCGTCTGGCGGGCGATCTGCTTGGCCATGTCCCAGTTCACCGGGCCACCCTCGTAGGAGAGCATCTGGCCCAGTTGCTGGAACGCGGCGCCCAGGTCGGTGGGGTTCAGGGAACCGAACATGGCTGCGAGCGGATTGTCGGCCCCGGGGCCGCCAAAGCCTCCGGCTCCGGGCAGGCCACCGAAACCGAACGGATTGGCCGGTCCCTGCCCACCGCCGCTCTGCTGGTCCTTCTTCTTGCCCTCGTCGCCGTCTTCCGGCTCCTCCGGCGGAAGGCCGAATCCGAATGGGGTGTCACTCACGGGATTCCTCGGCTGGTAAGGCCACCGGTTCTCTCCCGGCGGCGCGGCTGCCCGACGTCACCACCCAGCGTAGACACCCGGACCCGATCGGGCCTCGGTGCTTCGCCCACGGAAAGCCTGCGGCAGGATGGATGCACCTGGTACGCACGCGTCACTCGCGCTCGTACTGAAGACAACCTCTGGAGACGCCCGGTGAGTTCCCCAGATCCACAGGTTCGCGCAGCGCGAAACCTCTCAACCCCTCCCGCCGTGCGCGGGCCCGTCGTCGCGGTCACCGGCGCCGCCACCGGGGTCGGCGCCCTGCTCACCGAGCGGCTCGCCGCCTCCGAGGAGATCAAGCAGGTCGTCGCCATCGACGAGCGGCGCGGGGAGTGCGCCGACGCCCAGTGGCACATCCTCGACGTACGCGACCCGGCGATCGCGGACAAGCTGCGGGGCGCGGACGTGGTCGTGCACCTCGCCCTCGACCTCGACCTGGAGACCGATCCGGCGGCTCGCACCGCTTACAACGTCCGGGGGACGCAGACCGTGCTGACGGCCGCCGCGGCGGCCGGGGTGCACCGGGTGGTGCTGTGCACCTCCGCGATGGTCTACGGGGCGCTGCCGGACAACGAGCTGCCCCTCTCCGAGGACGCCGAGCTGCGCGCGACGGCCGAGGCCACCGGCGTGGGGGACCTGCTGGAGATCGAGCGGCTGGCGCGGCGGGCTCCTCGGGCGCACCCGGGGCTGAACGTCACCGTCGTGCGGCCGGCCGTCCTGGTCGGGGGCACGGACACCGCGCTGACCCGCTACTTCGAGTCGCCCCGGCTGCTGGTGGTGGCCGGGTCACGGCCCGCGTGGCAGTTCTGCCACGTGGAGGATCTCTGCGGTGCGCTGGAGTACGCCGTCCTGGAGAAGGTCGACGGGGAACTGGCCGTCGGCTGCGACGGGTGGCTGGAGCAGGAGGAGGTCGAGGAGCTGAGCGGTATCCGGCGGATGGAGCTGCCGTCCGCGGTCGCCCTCGGCGCGGCGGCGCGGCTGCACCGGATCGGGCTCACGCCCTCTCCGGCGGGCGATCTGGCCTACACCATGTACCCCTGGGTGGTCAGCGGGAGCCGGCTGCACGACGCCGGGTGGCGGCCGAAGTGGACCAACGAGGAAGTGCTCGCGGAGCTGCTGGAGGAGGTCTCCGGGCGGCACACGGTCGCCGGGCGGCGGCTCGGCCGCAAGGACGCGACGGCCGCGGGAGCGGCGGGGGCGACGGTGGCCCTGCTGGGCGCGGCGGCCGTCGTACGGCGGGCCCGGAAGGCGCGGCGGCGCGTGTGAGGCGCGAGGGCCACGTCGGAAAGTATCTGTAGAAGACTCCGAACGGGCCCGCGCGCGGGACTGGCGAACGTCGTATTCCGGGATGCCGGAGGCGTGCGGCAGGATGGGGGACATGGCACACACGAACGAGCACCCCGGTGAGCAGGCGGCTCAGGATCCCATCAAGCTGATCGGCATCCGGGAGACCGCGCTCTCCGTGGACGAGGTGTTCCAGGCCGTCGGGGACGAGGCGGCCGGGGGCATCGCGCTGTTCGTGGGGACCGTGCGGAACCACGACGGGGGCGCCGACGTGGACGCGCTCGGGTATTCCTGCCATCCGAGTGCCGAGGCCGAGATGCGGCGGATCGCCGAGAAGGTCGTCGCGGACCACCCGGTGCGCGCGCTGGCCGCCGTCCACCGGGTGGGGGACCTGCGGGTCGGGGACCTCGCCGTCGTCGTGGCCGTCGCCTGTCCGCACCGGGCGGAGGCCTTCGACGCCTGCCGCAAGCTGATCGACGACCTCAAGCACGAAGTGCCCATCTGGAAGCACCAGAAGTTCTCCGACGGTACGGAGGAGTGGGTCGGCGCCTGCTGACTCCCCGGTCGGCGGGCCCCCCGGGCCGGTCGGGCGCCTGAAGACTCCTGTCCCGTTCGGCGCACGGACCCCTCGGGTTGCGTAACCGGCACCCTCACGTGAGCGTTGTCAGTGCGGATGGTTAATCTGCTGATCAGTCAGTTGCGGACGCTCATGGGGTTGGGAGGTCGGCATGGCGGCGCTTGCCTGGTTGCTGATTCCGCTCGTGGCTGCGATTGCTGCCGGGCTGTGGGGCAGTTGGGCCAATCGGACCCGCAAGGTGCGCAGTGACGGTCCCGAGCTGGACGGGTACGCCCGCTTCCGCGCGGCCATGGAGAAGTCCGACTGAGGGTGCGCAGGGCGCGTGACGTGGGTGCCCTGACGGTGTGCTGACAGCGGTGTCCCGTAGGGTCGTGGCATGCCACGCCGCACCGCGACGATGCTCGCCTCCACCCTGATGCTGATCGCGCTCCTGTGCGCGGGAGTGCTCATCCCCGTGCCGTACTCGGAGATGTCTCCCGGCCCGACCGTGAACACGCTGGGGGAGCACGACGGCGAGCCGGTGCTGCAGATCTCCGGGCACAAGACCTACCCGGCGGACGGTCACCTGAACATGACGACCGTCCGGGTGACCAGCGCGGACTTCCGGATGAACCTGGTGGAGGCCGTCTACGGCTGGCTGGCGCACGACAGCAAGATCGTCCCGCACGACACCCTCTACCCGGACGGCAAGACGGAGGAGCAGTCCACCCAGGAGAACGCCGAGGAGTTCAGCCAGTCCCAGGAGAGCGCCAAGGTCGCCGCCCTGAAGAAGCTGGGCATCCCGGTGAAGTCCTGGGTGATCGTCTCCACCGTCGTCAAGGCCTCCCCGGCCGAGGGCAAGCTGCACGCCGGTGACGTGATCAAGGCCGTGGACGGCACGGCGGTCAAGCAGCCGGCCGACGTCGCCAAGCTGGTGACCAAGCACAAGCCGGGACAGGACGTCGTCTTCACCGTCGTCCCCGCCAAGGAGCAGGCCGCCGCCGAGAAGGCGAACAAGACGGCGACCAGGACGCAGGACGTGACGATCACGACCACGACCTCCGACGACAGCGGCGCCAAGCGTGCCATCGTCGGGATCTCCGCCGGGACCGACCACACCTTCCCGTTCACCATCGACATCAAGCTCGCCGACGTCGGCGGCCCCAGCGCCGGTCTGATGTTCGCCCTCGGGATCTACGACAAGCTCACCCCGGGCGACCTCACCGGCGGCACGTTCGTCGCCGGCACCGGAACCATCGACGACAACGGCACCGTCGGGCCGATCGGCGGCGTCCAGATGAAGACCGTCGGCGCGCGCAACAAGGGCGCCCGGTACTTCCTGACGCCGGCCGACAACTGCGCGGCGGCCGCCCAGGACACCCCGAGCGGCCTCACCCTCGTCAAGGTCAAGACGATCGGGGACGCGCTCGACGCGCTGAAGGACATCCGCGGCGGGGACACGGCAAAGCTGCCGAAGTGCACCACCAAGGGCTGAACGGGCGGTGACACGGCTGGGGGCGCCCCGCAGGTCTGGGGCGCCCCCATCGCCGTACCGCCGGGACGTCAGTCCGCGAACGTCGCGGACAGGGCCTCCGCGAGGCCCGGCACCAGGTCCGGGCCGGTCAGTACCTCCGTCGGGGAGTCCTTCTCGCGCAGCCGCAGCGCCGACTCACGGCTGCCGTCGCGCAGCACCGCGACCGTCATGCGAACCTCCTGGCGCTCGGGGTGCTCGGCCACCCACTGGGCCAGCTTGTCCTCGCTCAGGTTCTGCGGGACCTGCGCCTCGGCCGACGGCGGCAGCATCAGGCGCTCCACCGTCAGCGCGCAGCCGACCACCGCGTCGGGCCAGGCGATGGTGCCGAGGAACTCGTCCAGCGGCTTGCCGGACGGGATCTCGTCCTGCTCGATCGGGGTGAGACCGGTGGTCTCGGACTCGTCCTCGAGGCCCAGCTGGGCCGCGAGCGAGGGTTCCTGGACCCGCAGCCGTGCGGTGTCGACAAGGGCGAAGAGGCGAGCGGGCTGGTCCCAGCCGAGGCCGGAGGCGTACTCGTCGATCTCGAGTACGGCCCGGGTGAGCGGGCTCGCTGCCATGGGAGTGTTGGACATGGTCACAATCCTGCCTCGTTCCCGGCCGGAATCGGGAACCGAGTAAACCGTGAGTAAGTTGCATAGGTGTGGGCCCGCGAACACGGGGGGCCACGGCGGGCCCGCGAACACGAGGGCCTGACGGATCGACAGCGACTTCGAGGTGCGCACCTTGGCTTTCCAGATGCCGGACCGCGGCGGAGGCCCGTCGGGGCCACGGATCAGAGCAGGCCGCCCGTCCCGGCGCGTCCGGACCCTGCTCATGACACTGGGCGTCCTGGCCGTCCTCGGCATGGTGTTCACCATGTTCGCGGGCTTCTGGACGGACTGGCTGTGGTACCGGTCGGTGCACTACTCGTCCGTGTTCACCACCACCCTGTGGACCAAGATCGGGCTGTTCTTCGTCTTCGGCCTGCTGATGGCGGTGGCGGTCGGCGTCAACATCTGGCTCGCGCACCGGCTGCGGCCCCCGCTGAGCGCCATGTCCATGGAGCAGCAGAGCCTGGACCGGTACCGGATGGGCATCGCGCCGTACAAGAAGTGGCTGCTGCTCGCGGTGACCGCACTCGTCGGCCTCATCGCCGGCGCCTCGGCGTCGAGCCAGTGGCGGACCTGGCTGATGTGGGTCAACGGCGTGCCCTTCCACCAGAAGGACCCGCAGTTCCACCTCGACATCTCCTTCTACGCCTTCGATCTGCCCTGGTACCGGTTCCTGCTCGGCTTCGGCTTCGCCGCCGCCATCCTGTGCCTGATCGCCGCCGCGCTCACCCACTACCTGTACGGCGGGCTGCGCGTGACCAGTCCGGGCGCCCGGGCCACGGCCGCCGCGACCGGGCACCTGTCGGTGCTGCTCGGCATCTTCGTCGCCCTCAAGGCGGTCGCCTACTGGCTGGACCGGTACGGCCTCGCCGTCAAGTCCAGCGACTTCAAGGCGACCGACAACTGGACCGGCCTGCGCTACGTCGACGCCAACGCCTATCTGCCGGCCAAGACGATCCTGTTCTGCATCGCGGTCATCTGCGCGCTGCTCTTCTTCGCCACCCTGTGGCGGCGCACCTGGCAGCTGCCGGTCATCGGCTTCGGCCTGATGGTCCTCTCGGCGATCCTGATCGGCGGCCTGTACCCGGCGATCGTGCAGAAGTTCCAGGTCCAGCCCAACGAGCAGGCCAAGGAAGCGCCGTACGTCCAGAAGAACCTCAAGGCGACCCGCGAGGCGTACGGCATCGGCGACGCGCAGGTCACCGAGTACGCGGGCAAGTCCACCACCTCGGACAAGACCAAGCTCCGCAACGACGCCAACGACGCGGCCAGCATCCGCATCATGGACCCGAACATCGTCTCGCCGACGTTCCAGCAGCTTCAGCAGATGAAGAACTACTACGGGTTCCCGACCAACCTCGACGTCGACCGGTACTCCACCAAGGACGGCAAGGACCAGGACACGGTCATCGGCCTGCGCGAGCTGAACCTGGACGGCATCCCGAAGAACAACTGGATCAACGACCACTTCCGCTACACGCACGGCTACGGCGCGGTCGCCGCCAAGGGCACCGAGGCCAACGCCAACGGCGAGCCGGTCTTCACCGAGTACGACCTGCCCTCGCGGGGTGACCTCGGCACGTACCAGCAGCGGATCTACTACGGCGAGAAGACCACCACCTACTCCATCGTCGGCGGTCCCCAGAAGGAGATCGACTACTCCGACGACAACGGTGAGAAGACCACCAGCTACCCGGGCAAGAGCGGGGTCAACCTCGACAACCCGATCAACCGGGCGGCGTACGCGGTGGCGTTCAACGAGCCGCAGATCCTGTACTCGGGCGCGATCGGCAAGGGCTCGCGCATCCTGTACAACCGCACGCCCAAGGAGCGGGTCGAGGCGGTCGCCCCCTGGCTGACCATCGACGGTGACGCCTACCCGGCGGTCGTGAACCACCGCATCCAGTGGATCGTCGACGCGTACACCACCACCAACGGCTATCCGTACGCCTCCCGTACGACTCTCGGTGACACGACGGCCGACTCGCTGACCGCGACGAACAACTCGCGCGCGGTGGTGGCCCAGCAGAACCAGGTCAACTACATCCGCAACTCGGTGAAGGCGACCGTCGACGCCTACAGCGGTGACGTCAAGCTCTACCAGTGGGACACCCAGGACCCGGTGCTGAAGACCTGGATGAAGGCCTTCCCCGGCACGGTGAAGCCGAAGGGCGCCATCTCCGCGGACCTGCTGGACCATCTGCGCTACCCGCAGGACCTGTTCAAGGTCCAGCGCGAGCTGCTCACCCGCTACCACGTGACGGACGCGCAGACGTTCCTCACCGGCAGCGAGGTCTGGCAGGTGCCGGACGACCCGACCAACAAGTCGGGCAACGCGGTGCCGCCGTACTACCTCAGCATGAAGATGCCGGACCAGACCGAGCAGGCGTTCTCGCTGTCGACGACGTTCACCCCGAACGGCCGGTACAACCTGAGCGCGTTCATGTCGGTCGACGCCGAGGCCGGCAGCAGCGACTACGGCAAGATCAGAATCCTGAAGCTGCCGACCAGTACGACCGTCGACGGACCCAAACAGGTCCAGAGCCAGTTCAACTCCGAACAGGACATCGCCGCCGCGATCAAGCTCCTCAAGGGCGGTGACTCGGAGGTCGAGTACGGCAACCTGCTGACCGTGCCACTGGACGGCGGACTGCTCTATGTGGAGCCGGTCTACGTACGCGGTGGCGGACTCAAGTACCCGCTGCTGCGCAAGGTGTTGGTCACCTACGAAGGCAAGACCGCGTTCGAGAACACGCTCGGCGAGGCGCTCGACAAGGTCTTCGGCGCGAAGGGATCGACCACCACACCACCGGACACCGGCACCACCAACCCGCCGCCGTCCAACAACCCGACCGTCCAACAGGCTCTGGACGACGCCCAGAAGGCCTTCGAGGCGGGGCAGGAGGCCCTGAAGCAGCCGGACGGACCGGACTGGACCGCGTACGACAAGGCACAGAAGGACCTCAAGGCCGCGCTCGAGCGGGCCCGGGAGGCGGAGAGCAAGGCCGGCAACGGCAAGAACGCCGGCGGAACCGCCGACAAGGACTCCGGCAAGGGCACCGACAAGAACACGGACCGGAGCGCGGACAAGGACGCGGCCAAGAGCAGCGACAAGACCGAAAGTTGATCAAGGGCACTCCGCGCCGTGGTACGGTTGCAGGGCAACGGCGCGGGGTGGAGCAGTTCGGTAGCTCGCTGGGCTCATAACCCAGAGGTCGCAGGTTCAAATCCTGTCCCCGCTACTGCAGTCGAAGGCCCGGATCCTACAGGGATCCGGGCCTTCGTGGTGTGCGAACTCATGTCCGGAGGGGAGGGATGGCCGCGCCGCCGTGGGGAGTTGGGGCTTCTGTGTTTGACTTGTCTCCCTGTGGGCATGTCGACAAAACGCTCAAGTGACCTCACGGGCTGCGGTATACCGGGTATACCCAGGTTGCAGGTGGTGCGACGATGGACGTTATGGGGGACAAGGCAACTCTGTACGGGACAGGGCGATTTGTGCAGCCTTCCGGTGGGGAGGCGTCCCGCGACGAACGGGACGACATGGGGGAGGCCGCCGAGGAGCTGCGCCTTCGGCTGGCCGCCGAGACCGGTGACACCGAGGCCATGAGCGTCCTCGGAGCCATGCTGCTGCGCCGTGGCGACCTCGACGGAGCCGAACCCCACCTGCGTGCCGCCACCGCGGCCGGTGACCGGGCCGCCGCCAACAACCTGGGCGTCCTCCTGCACCAGCGCGGCTACGCCGAGGAGGCCGCCGGCTGGTGGCGGATCGCCGCCGTCGCCGGTTCCGCCGCCGCCGCGCACGCGCTGGGCCGCCACTACCGCGAGCGCGGGGACGAACCGGCCGCCGAGTACTGGCTGCGCCAGTCCGCCGAGCAGGGCCACACCCTCGGCGCCTACGCGCTCGCCGACCTGCTGGAGCACCGCGGGGACGTCGGCGCCGAGCAGTGGATGCGGGTCGCGGCCGAGCGCGGTCACCGGGAGGCCGCCTACCGGCTGGCGCGCGCGCTTGATCGCAGAGCCGGACAAGAGGACGAGACCGGGACCGACAACGCTGTCGAAGAGGCCGAGCAGTGGTACCGGCAGGCCGCCGCCCGCGGCCACCGGCGGGCCGCGCTGCACCTCGGCGCGATCCTGGAGAAGCGCGGGGACCTGAAGGAGGCCGGGCGCTGGTACCTGACCTCCGCCAAGGACGGCGAGACGCGCGCCGCCTGCGCCCTCGGCTTCCTGCTGCGGGACGCCGGCGACACCGAGAGCGCGGCCGTGTGGTGGCTGCGCGCGGCCCAGGAGGGCGACGGCAACGCGGCCAACGCGCTCGGCGCCCTGCACGCCGAGCGCGGCGAGACGCAGACCGCCGAGCGCTGGTACCGGGCGGCGCTGAACGCAGGGGACGACAACGGCGCCTACAACCTGGGGCTGCTCTGCGCCGAGCAGGGGCGGACCGCGCAGGCCGAGCAGTGGTACCGGCGGGCCGCCTACGCCGGTCACCGCGAGGCGGCCAACGCGCTGGCCATCCTGCTGCTCCAGGGCGGCGACACGACCGGGGCGGAGCCGTGGTTCTCCAAGGCCGCCGAGGCCGGCAGCGTGGACGCCGCGTTCAACCTCGGCATCCTGTACGCCGGGCGGGGCACCGCGCGGGACGCGGAGATGGCGCTGCGCTGGTACGAGCGGGCGGCAGCCGCCGGGCACACCGAGGCCGCGCTGCAGGTCGGGATCGCCCGGCTGCGCGAGGGCGACGAGCAGGAGGCCGAACGGCACCTGCGGTGCGCGGCCGGTGGCGGGAGCGCGGAGGCCGCATACCGGCTGGCCACCCTGCTCGACGCGCGGCGGCCGCCGGAGCCCGCGCACGAGCTGGGGGAGGTCGTGCACGAGAAGACCGAGTGCGAGGAGTGGTACGAGCGGGCCGCGTCCCAGGGGCACCGGCGGGCGCAGGTGCGGGTGGGCATGCTGGCTGCCGCCCGGGGTGACGTGGTGGAGGCGGCGCGGTGGTACCGGGCGGCGGCGGAGGCCGGCTCGCGCAACGGCGCCTTCAACCTGGGGCTGCTGCTGGCGCGCGAGGGGAGCGAGCCGGAGGCCGCCGTGTGGTGGACGCGGGCCGCTGACGCCGGGCACGGTCGGGCGGCGCTGCGGCTGGCCCTGGTCTACGCGCGTCGCGGCGAGCTGGCGGAGGGGCAGAAGTGGGCGGACCGGGCGGTGGTCCTGGGGCCGGCGGAGGTGGCTGAGCGAGCGGGGCGGTTGCGGGACGCGCTGCGGGAGGAACTGTCGGCGTGAGGTGCCGTCGACCGGGGGGGTGCCGTCTTCGTGAGGTGCCGTCGGCCGGGAGGTGCCCTGTGCCTGTGCGGGGCGGGCGGGGGGCTCGCCGTGCCCGGTGGGGTGTCGCTGTGCCCACCCGTGCCGCCCCGGCGGGGCGACCGCCCGCGGCGGCGGCCAACGGATTTGCTTCTCGGTGCCGCTCTCGCGTAGTGTCGTGTTCACCGACGCGGGGTGGAGCAGCTCGGTAGCTCGCTGGGCTCATAACCCAGAGGTCGCAGGTTCAAATCCTGTCCCCGCTACTGAAGGCCGAGGGCCGGAATCCAGAGATGGATTCCGGCCCTTGGTCGTTCCCCGTGTGTGAGCGCACGTTTCCCCGTGTGTGAGCGCAAAAAAAGGGGGCTTACGCCCCCTCGGTCACGCGCTCGTGCAGTTCGGGCACAGGCCGCGATACGTCACCTCGACGTCCGACACCGTGAAGCCGAAGCGCTCGGAGTCGGGGAGGTCGGCGAGCGGGTTGCCCGTCGGGTGCACGTCGCGGATCGAGCCGCACCGGGCGCAGACCAGGTGGTGGTGCGGGCGGTGCGCGTTCGGGTCGTACCGCTTGGCGCGCTTGTCCGTCGTGACTTCCAGCACCTCGCCGAGCGAGACCAGCTCGCCCAGCGTGTTGTAGACGGTCGCCCGGGAGATCTCCGGCAGCTTCGCGACAGCCCTCGCATGGACCTCGTCGGCCGTCAGATGGACGTGCTCGCCGTCGAGGACCTCGGCCACCACGCGTCGCTGCGCGGTCATCCGCCATCCGCGTCCACGCAGCCGTTCCAGAAGGTCGCTCATAGCTACCAGCGTAACAGCAGCCAAGACCAGCTTGGGAACAAGTGTGAGATTGGATCGGAGTTTGACTTAGACAAAGTCCATTGTAGGATCGACAACGGCTTTGGCCATGGGACAGGACCAGTCAGCAATGACGCAGGAGGCGCACGTGACGCAGGGACCGCTCACCACGGAGGCCGGTGCCCCGGTAGCCGACAACCAGAACAGCGAGACCGCAGGCGTCGGCGGCCCGGTGCTCGTGCAGGACCAGCTGCTCCTGGAGAAGCTGGCCCACTTCAACCGTGAGCGCATCCCGGAGCGTGTGGTGCACGCCCGCGGCGCCGGTGCCTACGGCACCTTCACGGTGACCGCCGATGTCACGAAGTACACGCGCGCCGCGTTCCTCTCCGAGGCCGGCAAGGAGACCGAGGTCTTCCTGCGCTTCTCGACCGTGGCCGGCAACCTCGGCGCGGCGGACGCCGTCCGCGACCCGCGCGGCTTCGCGCTGAAGTTCTACACCGAGGAGGGCAACTACGACCTCGTCGGCAACAACACCCCGGTGTTCTTCATCCGGGACGCGATCAAGTTCCCCGACTTCATCCACACGCAGAAGCGCGACCCCTACACGGGTTCCACCGAGGCGGACAACGTCTGGGACTTCTGGAGCCTGTCGCCGGAGTCCACGCACCAGGTGACCTGGCTGTTCGGCGACCGTGGCATCCCGGCGTCGTACCGCCACATGGACGGCTTCGGCTCGCACACCTACCAGTGGAACAACGCGGCCGGCGAGGTCTTCTGGGTCAAGTACCACTTCAAGACCGACCAGGGGATCAAGAACCTCACCGCCGGGGAGGCCGACGTCCTCGCGGGCAAGGACCCCGACTCGCACCAGCGTGACCTGCGCGAGGCGATCGAGCGCGGCGAGTTCCCGAGCTGGACCGTGGGCGTGCAGATCATGCCGGCGGCCGACGCGGCGACGTACCGCTTCAACCCGTTCGACCTGACCAAGGTGTGGCCGCACGCGGACTACCCGGTCATCGAGATCGGCAAGCTGGAGCTGAACCGCAACCCGCAGAACATCTTCGCCGAGGTCGAGCAGTCGATCTTCAGCCCCGCGCACTTCGTGCCCGGAATCGGCCCCTCGCCCGACAAGATGCTCCAGGGGCGTCTCTTCGCCTACGGCGACGCGCACCGCTACCGCGTCGGCATCAACGCCGACCACCTGCCGGTGAACCGCCCGCACGCCACCGAGGCGCGCACCAACTCGCGGGACGGCCATCTCTACGACGGCCGCCACGGTGGTGCGAAGAACTACGAGCCGAACAGCTTCGGCGGGCCGCAGCAGACCGGCCGTCCGCTGTGGCAGCCGTTCGACGGCTTCACGGCCGGCACCGGCAACCACCCGACGCCGGTGCACGCCGAGGACGACGACTTCGTGCAGGCGGGCAACCTCTACCGGCTGATGTCGGAGGCCGAGAAGGAGCGTCTGGTCGCCAACCTCGCGGGCGCGATCTCGCAGGTCTCGCGCGAGGACATCGTCGAGCGCGCGATCGGCAACTTCCGCAACGCCGACGCCGACTTCGGCAAGCGGCTGGAGGCGGCGGTGCAGGCGCTGCGCGGCTGATCCGGCCGCCTTCGCGACTGGGCGGGCCGAACCCCGAGGTGCTCCGGGGTCCGGCCCGCTTCGCATGCTCAGGGCACGGGTGCGGGCGTGGGTGCGGGCGCCGGGAGCCAGCAGCGGATGATGTCGCGGACCGAGACGATGCCGGCCACGTCGCCGCCGTCGAGCACGATCAGGTGCCGGAAGCCGCCGTGGGTCATGGCGCGGGCGGCCTCCTGGAGGGACCAGGTCGGGTGGGCGAAGACGACGTCGGTGGTGGTGTGGGCGTGGGTGCGTTCGGTGTCCGGGTTCTGGCCGAGGCCGACGGAGTTGAGGATGTCGCGTTCGGTGAGGATGCCTATGCCGCCGGCGTCCGGGTCGAGGACCACGGCCGCGCCGACGCGGCGTGCGGACATCAGGCCGGCTGCCTGGCGGAGGGTATGGGCGGGTCCGAGGGTGAGTATCACGGTGCTCATGGCGTCACGGACGAGCATGAAGGGGCCACCTCCTAGGAATCCCTGCGCAAGTTCAGGCCCGGCGCCGGAGGCGCCTGTTCGGCACTGCACAAGTTCACAAGTGGGGGTGGGCCCAGAGTGCCAGGTAAAGGGAGGGTCAACAAGAGGGCGCGTGGCGGCAGTTGAGGGAGTGCGCGGAGGACTGCGGGCGCTCAGTGGCGCGGGTTCAGGTACCCGAGCAGCTCGTCGTGCAGCAGGCCGTTGGACGCGGCGGCGTTGCCGCTGTGCGGGCCCGGGCGGCCGTCGAGGCCGGTGAAGGTGCCGCCCGCCTCGGTGACGACGATCGCGTTGGCGGCCATGTCCCACAGGGACAGCTCCGGCTCGGCGCAGATGTCCACGGAGCCCTCGGCGACCATCATGTACGGCCAGAAGTCGCCGTACGCGCGCGTGCGCCACACCTGGCGGGTCAGGTCCAGGAAGCCGTCGAGGCGGTCCCGCTCCTCCCAGCCGGAGAGGGAGGAGTACGCGAACGAGGCGTCCGCGAGCTTGCCGACGCGGGAGACGTGAATGCGGGTCGCGGAGGTCAGGTTGCGGCCGGTGAAGGCGCCATGGCCCTGCGCGGCCCACCAGCGGCGGCCGAGGGCGGGGGCGGAGACGACGCCGACGACGGGTCGGTAGCCGCCCTCACCAGCCTCCATCAGGGAGATCAGCGTCGCCCAGACGGGGACGCCGCGGACGTAGTTCTTGGTGCCGTCGATCGGGTCGATCACCCAGCGGCGGGGGCCCGTGCCCTCGACGCCGTACTCCTCGCCGAGGACCGCGTCCCTCGGGCGGGCGCGCTGGAGCTGGCCGCGGATGAGTTCTTCCGCCGCCTTGTCCGCTTCGCTCACCGGGGTCATGTCCGGCTTCGTCTCCACCTTCAGGTCGAGCGCCTTGAAGCGGTCCATGGTGGCGGCGTCGGCGGCGTCCGCGAGGACGTGGGCGAGGCGCAGGTCGTCGAGGTAGTCCGGCATGTGACGAACGGTATCTGCCGGGTGGGCACGGGGGCCACCAGGGGCGGGCGGGACGAGGGTGCGCCGTGTCGGAGGGCCCCGAAGGGGTGCGCCGCGCGACCGGCCACGACGTACCCGCAGCCGGGGTGGGCCCGCGGTTCGACGGCGATCACCCCAACGGCCGAAGCCCACCCCCGTACCGCCGCGAACCCTTGACAGTGCATACAAGCGCGTCAAATCTGGGCGCAGAGTCGGTCCGCCCCCAGGGAGGCGAGGATGCCTGCTGCCCGGGAATCGCTACTGGACGCCGCTTGTACGGCTCTCGCGCGCCGGCCGTGGTCCGCGGTGCGGATGGTCGACGTGGCCGCGGCGGCCGGGGTGTCCCGGCAGACCCTGTACAACGAGTTCGGCGGCAAGGACGGGCTGGCCCGGGCCCTGGTCCGGCGAGAGGCCGACGGCTACCTCGCCGGCGTGGAGCGGGCGCTCGCCAGTTCCGCCGAACCCGGGGAGCGGCTCACCGCCACCGCCGAGTGGACGGCCGCCGCCGCCCGGGACAACGCGCTGGTACGGGCTCTGCTCACCGGCTCCTGGAGCGAGCGGTTGCCGAAGCCGCCGCTCGCCGGTGTGCCGTGCTCCTCCGCGGTCCCCGCGCAGCGCCGGGCCGACGGACCGCTGCCGACGCCCCGCGACTTCCTGCGGGCCGTGCGGGACCGCGCGGTGAGCGCACTGACGGGGCCCGGCGCCATGCCGGCCGGGCAGGGCGCCGCTCAGGCGGACACCGCCGCGCCTGCCGGCACCGCCGCCCGGGCGGACACCGTCGAGCTGGCCCTCTCCTGCGAACTGGTCGTACGCCTCGCCCTGTCCTGCGTGGCGGCGCCGCCGGGGGAGGGCGGCATGGCCGAACTGGTGCGAGCGGTGCTCCCACGGCAGGGGGTCTGACCCGTCCGTCGACGGGCGGCACGGTCAGGGTTCGTACGGGCCGCGCCGGAAGGGCAGAACAGCGGCTCACGAAGTACGTGGGCGCGGGGAGCCCGAGCCGGTGAGCGATCCGCGCGCGGCGCCGCGGCGGGGCAGGCCACCAGCGGGCGGCCGGCGAACTCGGTTGTCGGCCCTAGTGGGCGGAGCCCGACAACTGCAGGCCGATCACGCCGATGATGACCAAGCTGATGGAGACGATCTTCAGGGTGGACACCAGGTCACCGAGGAAGACCATGCCGTAGATCGCGGTGCCGGCCGCGCCGATCCCGGTCCACACGGCGTAGGCGGGGCCGACGTCGAGCTTCTTCAACGAGAGGGTCAGCAGGCCGAAACTGCCGAGCGCGAACGAGGCGAAGGCGATCGTCGGCCACAGACGGGTGAACCCGTGCGACAGCTTCAGGCACACGGCGAAACCGGTCTCCAGAAATCCGGCCACTATGACCAGCAGCCACGCCATGTGCTGTCCTCCCGTTGGTCCGGATCTCCGGCTCGGTGCGATTATGCACTTGCCGGAGTCCCGCCCGGGCAAACAACGCGGTGCTCAGTCGCCTTCCTTGCGCTCCCGCGTGGCCAGCAGCCGGCGCAGGGAGTACAGCCGCGCCGGGTCCGCGTGACCTTCCTCGACCCACGCGTCCAGCGCGCAGTCCGGCTCGTCGTGACTGCACGCGCGCGGGCAGCCCTCGGTACCCGGCTCCAGGTCGGGGAAGGCGTGGATCACCCGGGACGGATCCACGTGGTTCAGGCCGAAGGACCGTACGCCCGGGGTGTCGACGACCCAGCCGGCACCGCCCGGCAGCGGCAGCGCGAGCGCCGAGGTGGTGGTGTGCCGGCCGCGTCCCGTCACGGCGTTGACATGGCCCGTCGAACGGCGCTGGTCCTGCGGCACCAGTGCGTTCACCAGGGTCGTCTTGCCCACGCCGGAATGCCCGACGAACGCCGTGACCCTGCCGTCCAGCTGCTCCCGCACCCGGGCCACCGCGGTGCCGTTCTCCAGCTCCTCCCGGCTGGTGACGACGTACGGGATGTCGAGGGCGCCGTACAGCTCCAGCAGTTCGTCCGGCGGGGCCAGGTCCGACTTGGTCAGCACCAGCAGCGGCTCCAGGCCGCCGTCGAAGGCCGCGACGAGACAGCGGTCGATCAGCCGCGGGCGCGGCTCGGGGTCGGCCAGGGCCGTGACGATCGCCAGCTGGTCGGCGTTGGCGACGACCACCCGCTCGAACGGATCGTCGTCGTCGGCCGTGCGCCGCAGCGCCGACGTGCGCTCCGCGATGCGCACGATCCGCGCGAGCGTGTCCTTCTGGCCCGACAGATCGCCGACCAGGGCCACCCGGTCGCCGACGACGGCCGCCTTGCGGCCCAGCTCACGTGCCTTCATCGCCATGACGACCCGGTCCTCGACCAGGCAGGTCAGCCGCCCCCGGTCGACGGTGAGGACCATGCCCTCGGCCGCGTCCTCGTGCTTGGGCCGGATGTTTGTCCGCGGCCGGTTGCCCTTGCGGTTGGGGCGGCTGCGGATGTCGTCCTCGTCGGTGTGCTTGCCGTAGCGGCGCATGGTGTGACGTCCCTACTGCCCGAGCATCCCGGTCCACAGCTCGGGGAAGTCCGGCAGGGTCTTCGCCGTCGTCGCCACGTTCTCGATCCGCACGCCCTCGACCGCCAGGCCGATGATCGCGCCGGCGGTCGCCATGCGGTGGTCCTCGTAGGTGTGGAAGGTGCCGCCGTGCAGCGGGCGCGGGCGGATGTGCAGGCCGTCGGCCGTCTCGGTCACGTCACCGCCGAGTTCGTTGATCTCCTTGGTGAGCGCGGCCAGCCGGTCCGTCTCGTGCAGCCGCAGATGGGCCACGCCCCGCAGGGTCGAGGGGGAGTCGGCGAGTGCGGCGACCGCCGCGATGCCCGGGGTCAGCTCGCCGACGTCGCCCAGGTCGACGTCGATGCCGTGGATGGCGCCCGAACCGGTGAAGACCAGCCCCAGGTCGGTGAGTTCGCAGGAACCGCCCATCTCGGTGAAGATCTCCCGCAGCCGGTCACCCGGCTGGGTGGTACGGGCCGGCCAGTCCGGGATCAGCACCTTGCCGCCCGTGACCAGGGCCGCGGCCAGGAACGGCTGCGCGTTCGACAGGTCCGGCTCGATCGTCAGGTCCCGGCCGAGCAGCGCGCCCGGCGTCACCCGCCACACGTTCGGTTCGCCGCCCGACTCCGGGGTGTCCACCTGGGCGCCGACCGCGCGCAGCATGTCCACCGTCATCCGGATGTGCGGCATGGAGGGCAGGGTCGCGCCGGTGTGCCGGACCTCGACGCCCTGGTTGAAGCGGGGCCCCGACAGCAGCAGCGCCGAGACGAACTGGGAGGACGAGGAGGCGTCGACCGAGACCGGACCGCCGTCCAGGGCCCCGCCGCCGTGCACGGTCAGCGGCAGCGCGCCCCGCCCGTCGTCGTCGATCCGGGCGCCGAGCACGCGCAGCGCGTCGATCACCCCGTTCAGGGGGCGCTCGTACGACCGCGGGTCCCCGTCGAAGCGGATCGGGCCGTCGGCCAGCGCGGCCACCGGGGGCAGGAAGCGCATGACGGTGCCGGCGTTGCCGACGTCGACCGTGGCCGGACCGCGCAGACCCGTGGGCAGCACCCGCCAGGCCTCGCCGGTGCCGTCGGGGCCGACCCCTTCCTCGATCTCCACGCCCATGGCCCTGAGCGCACCGGCCATCAGCAGCGTGTCGCGGGAGCGCAGCGGGCGGCGCAGCCAGCCGGGCTCGGAGGCCAGAGCGGCCAGGACGAGAGCGCGGTTGGTGACCGACTTGGACCCCGGCACGTGGACCGTCGCGTCGACGGCTCCGCTCGCGTGCGGGGCGGGCCAGAGGGCGGTAGGGGTGGTGTTCGGGGCCATGGGGCCACTGTATAAGGAGGGCCCGGTATCAACCTTCCAGCAGCCAGCGCCCGCCGCCGATCAGCGAGCACAGCGACACCGCGTGGAACAGGAAAAGCCACAGGCCCGCCGGCACGTGCGTCAGCCGGGACAACTGGTCCGCGTCCGAGTCCCCGGCCCCTCCCCGCGACCGCTTGGCCTGGAGCTCGAACGGCGGCCGTACCCCGCCGGACAGCAGGAACCACACCACCGCGTACGCGAACGCCGCCTGCACCTGCGGTCCCGCCAGCCAGGACACCAGCAGGAAAGCGCCGCCCGTGAGGACGACCGTCAGCACGCCGTACGCGTTGCGGATCATCACCAGCATCACCACCAGCAGGGCGGTCGCCGCCCACAGCAGCAGCGTGATGCGCCCGGCGGCCAGCAGGGCGGCCCCGCCCAGGCCCAGCAGCGAGGGTGCCGTGTACCCCGCGGCGGCCGTGAGGATCATGCCGAGGCCGTACGGCTTGCCCCGGCTGACCGTGAGCCCGCTGGTGTCGGAGTGCAGGCGGATGCCGGTGAGCTGCCGGCCGGTGAGCAGGGCGACCAGACCGTGGCCGCCCTCGTGCGCGATGGTGATCGCGTTGCGGGCTATCCGCCACAGCGGGTGCGGGACCACCACGGCGAGTGCGGCGGACAGTGTGGCCAGCACCACCCACAGATCGGGATCGGGCTGGGTGCCGGTGAGCCGGTCCCAGAGGTCGGGCAGCGCGAGGGCGGCGAGGCTGTCCATATCTGCTGGTGGCTCCCTGTCGTCGTACGGAATCTGGCAGTGTGGCACGTATGTGCGGACGGTATGCATCGAGTCGTAGGCCCGAGGATCTCGCGGGAATCTTCGAGGTCGACAAGTGGGAGCCCGAGGAGACCCTGGAGCCGGACTACAACGTGGCTCCGACCAAGGAGGTCTACGCCGTCCTCGACCGTCCCCTGAAAGACGCGGACTCACCGGGTCCGGTTCGCCAGCTGCGCCGGCTCAGATGGGGCCTCGTGCCCTCCTGGGCCAAGACGCCCGAGGGCGGCGCCCGGATGATCAACGCCCGTGCGGAGACCGTCCACGAGAAGCCCGCCTACCGCCGCGCCTTCGCCGCCCGCCGCTGCATCCTGCCCGCCGACGGCTACTTCGAGTGGGTCACCGGCCAGCAGGAGCGGGACCTGGAGGTCGAGGGCAAGAAGAAGCGGCCGCGCAAGCAGCCGTACTTCGTGCTGCCCGCCGACGGCTCGGTGTTCGCCATGGCCGGGCTCTACGAGTTCTGGCGCGACCGGACCCTGCCCGACGACCATCCGCAGGCCTGGTGGGTCACCTGCTCGGTGATCACCACGGAGGCGGAGCAGACGCCCCTGGCCGTCGCCCCCGCCGAGGGCCCGCACTCCCTCGCCGAGATCCACCCCCGGATGCCGCTGATGCTCACCCCGGACCGCTGGGACGCGTGGCTGGACCCCTCCCGCACCGACCCGGACGACCTGCGCGAGCTGCTGGCCCCGCCCCCGGCCGGCCTGATGCGCGCCTACCCGGTCTCCACGGCCGTCAGCAACGTCCGCAACAACGGTCCGGAGCTGCTGAAGGAGTTGGAGGCACCGGAAGAGGGCACACTCTTCTAGCGTGATCTCCCACACGATCGAGACGATCGAGACCGAAGCCGGGACCGCACGCGTCACCTGGCACCGGGCGCGGACGGCACGGCTGGTGCTGGCCGCGAGTCACGGGGCGGGCGGTGGCATCGAGGCGCGCGACCTCCAGGCCCTCGCGCGGGCACTTCCCGCCCACGGGGTGACCGTCGCCCTCGTCGAGCAGCCGTGGCGGGTCGCGGGCAAGAAGGTCGCGCCCGCGCCGAAGACCCTGGACACCGGGTGGCGCGGGGTGTGGCCCGCGCTCGCGAAGCCCGGCCTGCCGGTGATCTCCGGCGGGCGCAGCGCCGGCGCCCGGGTCGCCTGCCGTACCGCCACCGAACTGGGCGCGCACGCCGTGCTCGCGCTGAGCTTCCCGCTGCACCCGCCGGGCAAGCCGGAGAAGTCCCGTGCCGAGGAACTGCTGGGCGCGGGGGTGCCCACACTGGTCGTGCAGGGCGGGAACGACCCCTTCGGGAAGCCCGAGGAGTTCCCGGAGGGCGACTTCGGTCTCATCGAGGTGCCCCACGGCGATCACGGCTTCGCCGTCCCCAAGCGCGCGAACGCCACGCAGGAGCAGGCCCTGGAGATCATCACCGGCGGTGTCGCGGAGTGGATCGCGTCACTCGGGTGACTGCCGGGAATGCCGTGCGGCGGCCCGCTGTTGAGGCGGACAGAAGTGCTGAGGGTTCGGCACCGCCGTCGTAGGAGAGGAAGTCCGCCGCATGGGTTCGACCGTATGCCCGAGCCGCCAGCGCAGCTCCGACCTGGACTGGACGGTGCTGCACGCGGCCAAGATCGCTCCTATTCGAGCGGCGGGAGGCACGGGTCGTGTTCTATCCTCCGAATCGAGTGGGATCGGTTTCGGTCCCGCCCGGGATCTTGAGGAGGTGGGTCCGGTCACTGGGACCGACGCAGGGACCGACAACGGTCAGGCGGAGCTGCCCGAGGGCCAGGGCGTGAGCGCGGAGGCTTCCTCCGAGTCCACCGTGGAGCGCAGTGCGCGCTTCGAGCGGGACGCGCTCGAATTCCTCGACCAGATGTACTCGGCCGCGCTGCGCATGACGCGCAACCCGGCCGACGCCGAGGACCTGGTGCAGGAGACGTACGCCAAGGCGTACGCGTCCTTCCACCAGTTCCGCGAGGGCACCAACCTCAAGGCGTGGCTGTACCGGATCCTCACCAACACCTTCATCAACTCGTACCGCAAGAAGCAGCGCGAGCCCCAGCGCAGCGCGGCCGAGGAGATCGAGGACTGGCAGCTCGCGCGCGCCGAGTCGCACATGTCGACGGGTCTGCGCTCCGCCGAGTCGCAGGCGCTCGACCACCTGCCCGACTCCGACGTGAAGGAAGCGCTGCAGGCGATCCCCGAGGAGTTCCGCATCGCCGTCTATCTCGCGGACGTAGAGGGCTTTGCGTACAAGGAGATCGCGGACATCATGGGGACACCCATCGGTACGGTGATGTCCCGGCTGCACCGGGGCCGCCGTCAACTGCGCGGCATGCTGGAGGACTACGCCCGTGAGCGCGGACTGGTCCCGGCCGGCGCCGGAGAGTCGAACGAAGCGAAAGGCTCGGGCTCATGAGCTGCGGAGAGCCGCACGAGACGGACTGCAGTGAGGTCCTCGACCACCTGTACGAGTTCCTCGACAGTGAGATGCCGGACGTCGATCGCGACAAGTTCCAGCACCACTTCGAGGAATGCTCGCCGTGCCTGGAGAAGTACGGCCTGGAGCAGGCCGTGAAGAAGCTGGTCAAGCGGTGCTGCGGTCATGACGACGTACCCGCCGACCTACGGGCCAAGGTCATGGGGCGGATCCAGCTGATCCGCTCCGGGCAGACCGTGCCCGAGCACGACGTGAGCGCCACCGCTCCGGAGAGCTGAACGCCGGGTCATCACCCGAACGTGCTAATCCTCAGGTCATAGGCCCCGCACCCCCGACATCCCGTCCTAGGCTCCGAGCCTGGAAGGCCTGGTCGGGGGAGGGACGCGATGGACGCACTACCGGCGAGGGCACGCGGTTACGTCGCCTGTGTCGCCCTGCTGGCCGTGCTCTGCGTTCTGCCCCTGCCGCAGACGCACGCCCCCTGGTGGGTGGTCGCCCTGCTCGCGGCGGTCTACGCGGCCTGCGAGCACGCGGTACGGCGTCGCTTCGGTGGCACCTTCTATCCGGTGCTGCTGGCCGGAGCGTTCCTGCTGCCCCCGTCGGCCGCCGCGCTCCTCCCGCTGCCCGCAGCCCTGCTCTGCCCCGTCGAGCACCGGCCCGCGCTGCCACGCCGCGTCTGGCGGGCCGCGCAGCCCTCGCTCGCCGTGTGGGGCGCCGGTGCGGTGCACCGGGCGCTCGGCGGCCGGGACGCCGTCGTCGCCTGCGACTTCCCCTACGCGCTGCTGCCGGCGGGTGCCGCCGTGCTCGCCTTCTGCGTGATCCTCACCGTCCTCGACGGCGGCATCCTCGCCGTCGCCGAGCGCGTGCCGCTGCGCCGGGCCTGGCGCGGCCTGCTGTCCCGCTCGCTCGCCCCGGTGGCGGTGCACGGACTCGCCGGGCTGATGATGGCCGTGCTGTGGCGCAGCCCGTACGGCCCGGTCGCCGCGCTGCTGGTGCTGCTGCCGATGTACGTCTCCTCGTGGGTGTTCGCCCAGTACCACCGCGAACGCGCCGCCCACCAGGCCACCATCCGCGCCCTCGTCCAGGCCGTCGACATCAAGGACGGCTACACGCGCGGCCACAGCGAACGCGTCGGACAGGCCTCCGTGATGATCGCCCGCGAACTCGGCATGGACGACGAACGGGTCGAAGTGCTGCGCTTCGCCGGCATCCTGCACGACGTCGGCAAGCTGGGCGTCCCCACCCGGCTGCTGCGCAAGGACGGACCGCTCACCCCGAAGGAGCGGCGGATCATCGAACTGCACCCCGAGTACGGCCACGAGATCGTCCGCGGGATCTCCTTCCTCGGCGAGGCCCGCGCGGCGATCCTGCACCACCACGAACGCCTCGACGGCAGCGGCTACCCGTACGGCCTGTCCGGCACGCAGATCCCCGAGTGCGCCCGCATCGTCGCCGTCGCGGACGCCTTCGACGCGATGACCTCCACCCGCTCCTACCGCAGGGCCCGCCCGGTCGAGGCGGCCGTCACCGAGCTGGAGCGCTGCGCCGGGGCCCAGTTCGACCCCCGCATGGTCACCGCGCTCGTCCGCGCCCTGCGCGCCTACGGCTGGCACCCCACGGTCACCGCCGACGAGCCGTCGCACGACACGGCGTCGGAGGAGCGGATCCCCAGCACCGGGACGCCCCGATGACCGCCCTGCGGCTCATCCACGGCGCCGCCGCCCTGACCGCCGCAGGCTCCCTCGCCGTCACCCTGTGGACCGGCCTCGAGGACCGGGGCGTCGCGCTCGCCTTCGGGGTGCTCATAGCCGTCGGCGAACTCACCCGCTGGAGCGGCGCCACGGTACGGCAGGCCGCGCCCCTCGGCGCCGCCGGAGCACTGTCGTACGCCCTGCTGGGCGCCGACGCCGGACGGCCCACCGAGCACGACGCCGCCCAGGTCGTCACCGTCGTCCTCATCGCCGCCCTGCTCGGCGCCGTCCCGCACATCTGGTCCGGCCGCACCCCCACCCTCGACCACCTGGCCCGCCGCGTCCTCACCGTCGGCTTCGCCGCCCTCTGCTTCCAACCCCTCTACAACCGGGGCGTGTTCGCCTCCTGGGAGGGGCCCGCCTACGCTCTGCTCCTCATCGCCCTGCTCGCCCTCACCGCCCTGTGCGACGCCGTCCTCGCCGCCGCCCTCGCCCACTGCCGCACCCGCTGGCCGTTCGGCCCGCTGCTGCGCGAGGAACTGCGCGGGCTGCTCGGCATCGGCTCCGCCGTGTGCGCGACCGGCGCGGTGATGGCGCTCGCGGTCGCCGCCGCCGGACTGTGGGCGCTGCCCTTGTTCTGCCTGCCCCTGCTGCTCACCCAGCTCTCCGTCCGCCGCTACGCCGCCGTCCATGCCACCTACCGGCAGACCATCGCCTCCCTGGCCCGTGCCACCGAGATCGCCGGATGCACGCCCACCGGGCACGCCCGCCGCGTCGCCGCGCTCAGCCTCGCCGTCGGCAGGGACCTGGGCCTGACCGGAGCCGAGCTGACCGTGCTGGAGTACGCGGCCCTCATGCACGACATCGGACAGCTCAGCCTCGTCGACCCGGTCCCGGCCGGCGCCACCGCCGGCCTGCCGGTCGAGGAGCAACGGCGCATCGCCCTGCTCGGCGGGGCCGTGGTCCGGCAGACCGGCGTGGACGCGGCCGTCGCCGTCGTCGTGGAGCGGCAGGCCGACCCCTGCGCCGAGCAGCCGGTCGCCGCACGGATCGTCCGCGTCGTGAACGCCTACGAGGAGAAGACCCGGGACGCCGGGCCCGAGGGGCCGCTGCGGGCGCTGGAGGAACTGCGCCTACGCACCGCCGGGGACTACGCTCCCGAGGTCGTGGAGTCGCTCGCCCGGGTCCTCGCCCAGCCCCGGGGCTGGCGCGAGAGCGGGCCGGCCGAGGGCGGCGGGAGACGCACGGCACTGTCTGACCCCGCCCATGGCTGGGTAACCCATGGGTAATGAGCGCCTTTCCCGCCGCACGTGGTTGGATGCGAGGGAGAGGGTGTCCGGGGGCACAAGCCAGCCCACTGTGCGGAAATGGAACTGGCAGGCGGGAATCGTGAGGATCTTCGGCAAGGGACGGCACCGGCCCTCCGCCTCCTGGCGGCAGGCCACCGACCGCGCGTTCACGCTGATCGGTGACGGCCGGTACGAGGACGCGGGCGAACTGCTGACACGCGCCGCCGACCTGGAGCCCTGGCTTTCGGAGTCCTGGTTCAACCTCGCGCTGCTGCACAAGTTCCGGCACGACTGGGAGCAGGCCCGCGCGGCCGGACTGCGCGCCGTGGCCCTCCTGGACCGGGAGACCGGCGCCCCCGACTGGTGGAACGTCGGCATCGCCGCGACCGCCCTGCAGGACTGGCCGCTGGCCCGCCGCGCCTGGCAGGCGTACGGACTGAAGGTGCCCGGCACCTCCCGGTCGAAGGCCCAGGGAGGCGCCGGCGTCTCCGGCGAACCCGTCGGCATGGAGCTGGGCAGCGCGGCCGTACGGCTCTCCCCGGAGGGCGAGGCCGAGGTGGTGTGGGGCCGCAGGCTGGACCCGGCGCGGATCGAGGTGCTGTCCATCCCGCTTCCCTCGTCCGGGCGGCGCTGGGGCGAGGTGGTCCTGCACGACGGCGTCCCGCACGGCGAGCGCACGACGTCCACCGGCCACTCCTACCCGGTCTTCGACGAGATCGAGCTGTGGGCGCCGTCCCCCGTCCCCACCTGGGTGGTCCTGCTGGAGGCGGCCACGGAGGCGGATCGGGACGCGCTGGAGCAGCTGGCCGCCGACGCGGGGTTCGCCGCGGAGGACTGGTCGTCGTCGGTGCGGCTGCTGTGCCGGATGTGCAGCGAGTCCCGTATGCCCTCCGACGAGGGTGAGGGGGTGCACCTCGACCCGCATGACCACAGTGAGCCAGGTCATCCCGGGCCGCTCGGTCATCGCACGGACGGACAGCTGTGGGTGCCGGAGCGGGAGTGCGGGCTCGCGGCGCCGGCTTCCCTCGTGCGGGGGCTGTTGGACGGGTGGGTCGCCGACAGTCCGGACTCCCGGGACTGGCGGGATCTCGAAGAGGTGTGCTGAGGACCGCGTCCGGTCGCGGCTTCGCGGTGGCTGGTCGCCGCCCCCTCCGGGGCACCTCCCCGTACCCTGTATCAGCATCTACTCCCAGTTTTTGTGCAGGAAGGCGTACGTCGGTCATGGCGCAGCAGGACACCGATCAGCAGCACGCGGGCGTGCTCCCCGTCGATGACGAGGGCTATGTCGTCGACACGGAGGACTGCGAGGAGCGCGAGACGGCCTGGCGGGAGCGAGGGACCTCGCGCCCGATCACCGTCGTCGGCAACCCGGTGCTGCACAAGGAGTGCAAGGACGTCACCGAGTTCGGCGAGGAGCTGCAGCAGCTGGTCGCGGACATGTTCGCCAGCCAGCGCACCGCCGAGGGCGTGGGCCTGGCCGCCAACCAGATCGGTGTCGACCTGAAGGTCTTCGTCTACGACTGCCCCGACGACGAGGGTGTCCGGCACGTCGGCGTGGTGTGCAATCCGAAGCTCGTCGACCTGCCCGCCGACAAGCGCCGGCTGGACGACAGCAACGAGGGCTGCCTGTCCGTGCCGACCGCGTACGCGCCGCTCGCGCGCCCCGACTACGCCGAGGTGACCGGCCAGGACGAGAAGGGCAACCCGATCAAGGTCCGCGGCACTGGCTACTTCGCACGCTGTTTGCAGCACGAGACCGACCACTTGTACGGCTACCTCTACATCGACCGCCTGTCCAAGCGGGACCGCAAGGACGCCCTGCGGCAGATGGCCGAGAACGAGCCACGTTATCCCGTGGTCGCCAACGACTAGACGACGCCGGACCGTTGGGGCGCCCGGCCGGGATCACTCCCGGTCGGGCGCCCTTCGTACGTCCCGGTTCGCTCGTCCGTGCGTCGTACACCGGATCCCTTCCGCGCTCCTGGTGATCCTTAATCGGTCACGCGAGGGGAGATTCTCGGCACCATGGGGTAGTGAGTGGAGCAAATCCGTTCCCACGACGGTCAGTTGTGGTGCTGAATGGAAGTGCGGGATACGCAACGGCGCACGCCCGGCACAACGGGAGGGCGTGCGCTCCTGGCGGCTGAGAGGGGTTTGTTCTGTGCAAGCTTTCCCACACAGCACCACAGCGACACCGACGGCGGTCGTAGTCCCACCCTCACTGGTACTCCCGGTGATCGAGTCCGCCTTTCCCCGGCAACTGCATCCGTATTGGCCGCGGCTCCAGGAGAAGACGCGGAGCTGGCTGCTCGAAAAGCGGCTCATGCCGGCGGACAAGGTGCAGGAACATGCCGATGGACTGTGCTACACCGACCTCATGGCGGGCTTCTACACGGGCGCCCCGGACGAGGTCCTGCAGGCCATAGCCGACTACAGTGCGTGGTTCTTCGTCTGGGACGACCGCCACGACCGCTACGTCGTGCACGGCCGGACGGGTGACTGGCGGCGGCTGAGGTACCGCCTGCACGCGGCGCTCGACGCACCCAAGCACCATCTGCACCACCCCGACCCACTGGTCGCTGCCTTCGCCGACAGCGTGCTGCGGCTGTACGGCTTCCTGCCGCACACCTGGAACCAGCGGTTCGCCCGGCACTTCCACGCGGTGATCGAGGCCTACGACCGCGAGTTCCGCAACCGCATCCAGGGATACGTGCCCGGCGTGGAGGAATACCTCGCCCTGCGCCGGCACACCTTCGCGCACTGGATATGGACGGATCTGCTGGAACCGAGTGCCGGGTGTGAACTCCCGGACCACGTGCGGAAGAACCCGGCCTATCGCCGGGCCGCGCTGCTGAGCCAGGAATTCGCCGCCTGGTACAACGATCTGTGCTCGCTGCCGAAGGAAATAGCGGGCGACGAGGTCCACAATCTCGGAATCAGTCTCATCACTCATGAGGGGCTGACTCTCGAAGAAGCCGTGGACGAAGTCAGGCAACGCGTCGAGGAATGCGTCAGTGAATTCCTCGAAGTCGAGCAGGAAGCCCTGCGATTCGCTGACGAGATCGCCGACGGCACGGTCGAGGGCAAGGAATTGAGCGCCGCGGTCCACACCTGTGTCGGCAACATGCGCAACTGGTTCAGCTCCGTCTACTGGTTCCACCACGAGTCCGGCCGGTACATGGTCGACAGCTGGGACGACCGGTCCACGCCCCCGTACGTCACCAACGAAGCGGCAGGTGAGAAATGACCGTCGAGTCTGTGAAGCCCGCGACCGACGAGGCCACCGAACTGCGCGAACCGCCCCTGGCCGGGGGCGCCCTACCAGGCCTAGGACACGGCCTGAAACTGGTCCGCGACCCGCTCTCCTTCATGTCACGGCTGCGCGAGCACGGTGACGTCGTACGCCTCAGGCTCGGCCCCAAGACGGTGTACGCCGTCACCACGCCGGCGCTCACCGGCGCGCTGGCCCTGAGCCCCGACTTCAAGATCGCCGGCCCGCTGTGGGAGTCCCTCGAAGGCCTGCTCGGCAAGGAGGGCGTGGCCACCGCCAACGGACCCCGGCACCGGCGGCAACGGCGCACCATACAACCCGCGTTCCGGCTGGACGCGATACCGAACTACGGGCCGGTCATGGAGGAGGAGGCGCACGCCCTGACCGAGCGCTGGCGGCCCGGCGAGACCGTCGACTGCACCTCCGAGTCCTTCCGGGTCGCCGTCCGCATCGCCGCCCGCTGCCTGCTGCGCGGCGAGTACATGGACGAGCGCGCCGAGCGGCTGAGCATCGACCTCGCCACCGTCTTCCGGGGGATGTACCGCAGGATGGTGGTCCCGCTCGGACCGCTGTACCGGCTGCCGTTTCCGGCCAACCGCGAATTCAACCGGGCCCTGGCCGATCTGCATCTGCTGGTGGACGAGATCGTCGCCGAGCGGAGGGCATCTGGTCAAAAGCCGGACGATTTGCTGACGGCATTGCTGGAGGCGAAGGACGACAATGGTGACCCCATAGGGGAACAGGAGATCCACGACCAGGTCGTCGCGATACTCACCCCCGGCAGCGAAACTGTCGCGTCCACGATCATGTGGCTGCTGCAGGTCCTCGCGGAACATCCGGAACACGCCGAGAAGGTACGGACCGAGGTCGAATCCGTGACCCACGGCCGACCGGTCGGATTCGAGCACGTTCGCGCCCTCACGCACACCAACAATGTCGTCGTCGAGGCCATGCGGCTGAGGCCGGCCGTATGGATATTGACACGGCGCGCGGTGACCGATACCGCGCTCGGCGGCTATCGCATTCCGGCCGGGGCGGACATCGTCTACAGCCCGTACGCGGTCCAGCGCGACGCGCGCTCCTACGCCCGGCACCTCGACTTCGACCCCGACCGCTGGCTGCCCGAGCGGGCCAAGGAGGTACCGAAGTACGCCATGAGCCCGTTCAGCGTGGGCAACCGCAAGTGCCCCAGCGACCACTTCTCCATGACCCAGCTGACCCTGATCACCGCGGCGATCTCGGCGAAGTACCGCTTCGAGCAGGTCAGCGGGTCGAACGACAGCACCCGGGTGGGCATCACGCTCCGTCCGCACAACCTGCTGCTGCGGCCGCTGCCCTGGTAGGCCACCTGGTACCGGCGCGCGCTCAGGCGGCCTGCGGGCCCCGGAACGCGCGCCGGTAGGCGTTCGGAGTCGTCCCGAGCGCCCGGACGAACTGGTGCCGCAGCGCGGCCGCCGTACCGAACCCGGTGCGCCAGGCGATGGCGTCCATCGTCTCGTCCGTGCCTTCCAGCAACTCCTGCGCCAGCAGCACCCGTTGACGCAGGATCCACCGGTAGGGCGTGGTCCCCGTCTCCTGCTGGAAGCGGCGGGCGAACGTGCGCGGCGCCATGTGGGCGCGGGCGGCGAGCTGCTCGACGGTCACCTCCTGGTCGAGGTGGGCCTCCATCCACGCCAGGACCTCCCCGACGGTGTCGCAGGAGGTCTTGGGCAGGGGCCGCTCGATGTACTGCGCCTGCCCGCCGTCCCGGTGCGGCGGTACCACCATCCGGCGGGCGATCTTGTTGGCGACCTCCGGGCCCTGCTCCTTGCGCACCAGGTGCAGACAGGCGTCGATCCCCGCGGCGGTGCCGGCGGAGGTGATCACCGGGTCCTCGTCCACGTACAGGACGTCCGGCTCGACGGTCACCCTCGGGTACTGGCGGGCCAGCTCGTCCGCGTGGTGCCAGTGCACGGCGCAGCGCCGGCCGTCCAGCAGCCCGGCCGCGGCGAGCACGAAGACGCCCGAGCAGACACTCAGCACCCGGGCGCCGCGGTCCACCCCGCGGTGCAGGGCCTGGAGCAGCTCGGGCGGGAAGGTACGGGTGTCGTAGCGGGCGCAGGCCGGTACGGCGATCAGGTCGGCCGACTCCAGGCGCTCCAGGCCGTGCTCGACCTGGAGGGAGAAGCCCGCGTGCGAGCGCAGCGTGGGGCCCTCGGCCGAGGCGACCGCGAAGTCGTACACCGGCAGGCCCTCATCGCTGCGGTCGGTGCCGAACACCTCGCAGACCACAGCCAGCTCGAAGGGGTTCACTCCGTCCAGGAGCACGGCCACCACGTTCTTCAGCATGCTGCCAGTGTGCCTCCACAGTGGCAGGAATTTGAAGATGTGCGGCAGTCCTGCCACTCCCGGTAAGGAGTATCCGGCGGGACAGTGGTGTCATGAACGGAAACCAGATCGAAGGCCTGATCGGAATGCTCGTCACCCTCGGGATCCTGGTCCTCCTGGTCCTCCCGTCCGTGCTCGGCATCGTGCACGACCGGCGCGTCGACCGGCAGCTCAGGGAGGCCCAGGAGGCCCGGGGAGGAAGGAGGGGTCAGAAGTCCTCGTCCAGGTCGACCGTGCCCTCCACCGCGACCTGGTACGCCGACGGGCGGCGCTCGAAGAAGTTCGTCAGCTCCTGAACGCCCTGCAGCTCCATGAAGGAGAAGGGGTTCTCCGAGCCGTGGACCGGGGCGAAGCCGAGACGCGTCAGGCGCTGATCGGCGACGCACTCGAGGTACTGCCGCATGGAGTCGGTGTTCATGCCCGGGAGGCCGTCACCGCACAGGTCGCGCGCGAACTGCAGCTCGGCCTCGACGGCCTCCTGCAGCATGTCGGTGACCTGCTGCTGCAGCTCGTCGTCGAAGAGGTCCGGCTCCTCCTTGCGGACGGTGTCGACCACGTCGAAGGCGAAGGACATGTGCATCGTCTCGTCGCGGAACACCCAGTTGGTGCCGGTGGCCAGGCCGTGCAGCAGACCCCGGCTGCGGAACCAGTAGACGTACGCGAAGGCGCCGTAGAAGAACAGCCCCTCGATGCACGCGGCGAAGCAGATGAGGTTGAGCAGGAAGCGCCGGCGGTCGGCCTTGGACTCCAGCCGGTCCAGCTTCTCCACCGAGTCCATCCAACGGAAGCAGAACTCGGCCTTCTCGCGGATGGACGGGATGTTCTCCACGGCCGCGAAGGCGGCGGCGCGGTCGTCCGGGTCGGGCAGGTAGGTGTCGAGCAGCGTCAGATAGAACTGGACGTGCACGGCCTCCTCGAACAGCTGGCGCGACAGGTACAGGCGCGCCTCCGGGGAGTTGATGTGCTTGTACAGCGTGAGCACCAGGTTGTTCGCGACGATCGAGTCACCCGTCGCGAAGAACGCCACCAGACGGCCGATCAGGTGCTGCTCGGCCGGCGTCAGTTTCGCGAGGTCGGCGACGTCCGAGTGGAGGTCGACCTCCTCGACGGTCCAGGTGTTCTTGATGGCGTCCCGGTAGCGCTCGTAGAAGTCGGGGTAGCGCATCGGGCGGAGAGTCAGCTCGAAGCCGGGGTCGAGAAGGTTCTGGTTCGTCATCGCAGTCGGCGCGGAGCGCCGTCCTCCAGGGGTGGTGGTCGGGTGGCGGGCGGGAATCACTGGCAGGCTTCGCAGGACTCGGGGTTCTCCAGGGAGCAGGCGACCGCGTCGGGGTCGGCGGCCTGCTGGACGGGGATCGTCCTGGGGGCCTGCGCCTGGGCGGCGCGGGCGATGCGCGTGGCCGGTCGGGAGCGCAGGTAGTACGTCGTCTTCAGACCCGACTTCCAGGCGTACGCGTACATCGAGGACAGCTTGCCGATGGTCGGCGTCTCCAGGAACAGGTTCAGGGACTGCGCCTGGTCCAGGAACGGGGTGCGGGCCGCGGCCATGTCGATCAGGCCGCGCTGCGGGATCTCCCACGCCGTGCGGTAGAGCGCCCGCACCTCCTCGGGGATCCAGGCGAAGCCCTGCACCGAGCCGTTGGACTCACGCAGTGCCTCCCGGGTGCGCGCGTCCCACACGCCGAGGTGCTTCAGGTCCTGCACCAGGTACGAGTTGACCTGGAGGAACTCGCCCGACAGCGTCTCGCGCTTGAACAGGTTGGACACCTGCGGCTCGATGCACTCGTACACGCCCGCGATGGACGCGATGGTGGCCGTCGGGGCGATGGCGAGGAGCAGCGAGTTGCGCATCCCGACGGCCGCGATCCGCGCCCGCAGCGCCGCCCAGCGCTCCGGCCAGGTGAACTCGACGCCGTAGTGGTCGGGGTGCAGCACGCCGTGGGCCGTACGGGTCTTCTCCCAGGCCGGCAGCGGGCCGTTGCGCTCGGCGAGGTCGGCCGAGGCCTCGTACGCGGCGAGCATGATGCGCTCGGCGATCCGGGTGGACAGGGCCTTCGCCTCGGGGGAGTCGAAGGGCAGGCGCAGCTTGAAGAAGACGTCCTGCAGACCCATCGCGCCCAGGCCGACGGGGCGCCACTTGGCGTTGGAACGGCCCGCCTGCTCGGTCGGGTAGAAGTTGATGTCCACGACCCGGTCGAGGAAGGTGACGGCCGTGCGGACCGTCTCGTCCAGCCGCTCCCAGTCGATGTCCCCGGCGGTCACGAAGGCGCCGAGGTTGACCGACCCCAGGTTGCAGACCGCCGTCTCGCCGTCGTCCGTGACCTCCAGGATCTCCGTGCAGAGGTTGGAGGAGTGGACCACATGGCCCGCGGTCGCCGTCTGGTTCGCCGTGCGGTTGGCGGCGTCCTTGAAGGTCATCCAGCCGTTGCCGGTCTGTGCGAGCGTGCGCATCATGCGGCCGTACAGGTCGCGGGCCGGGATCGTCTTCTTCGCGAGGCCGTCGGCCTCGGCCCTGCGGTAGGCGGCGTCGAACTCCTCGCCCCACAGGTCCACCAGCTCCGGCACGTCCGCCGGGGAGAACAGCGACCACTGCTCGTCGGCGTTGACCCGGCGCATGAACTCGTCCGGGATCCAGTGGGCCAGGTTCAGGTTGTGCGTGCGGCGGGCGTCCTCACCGGTGTTGTCGCGCAGCTCCAGGAACTCCTCGATGTCGGAGTGCCAGGTCTCCAGGTACACCGCGGCCGCGCCCTTGCGCCGGCCGCCCTGGTTCACGGCGGCCACCGAGGCGTCCAGGGTCTTCAGGAACGGGACGATGCCGTTGGAGTGCCCGTTGGTGCCGCGGATCAGCGAACCGCGCGAACGGATCCGGGAGTACGACAGACCGATGCCGCCGGCGTGCTTGGAGAGGCGGGCGACCTGGTGGTAGCGGTCGTAGATGGAGTCCAGCTCGTCCAGCGGGGAGTCGAGCAGGTAGCAGGACGACATCTGCGGGTGCCGCGTACCGGAGTTGAAGAGCGTGGGGGAGGAGGGCAGGTAGTCGAGCCGGCTCATGAGGGCGTAGAGCGCGGCGACCTCGTCCACGGAGCGAACGGTGTCGTCCTCGGCGAGGCCGGCGGCCACCCGCAGCAGGAAGTGCTGGGGCGTCTCGATCACCTTGCGGGTGATCGGGTGCCGCAGCAGGTAGCGGCTGTACAGGGTGCGCAGGCCGAAGTAGCCGAAGCGGTCGTCGGCGTGCGTGTCGATCAGCGCGTCGAGCCGCTCGGCGTGCAGCCGCACGAACGCGGCGGTCCGGTCCGCGATGAGCCCCTCCCGGTGTCCCACGCCGACGGACTCGGTGAAGGACGTCACGCCCTGCGAGGCGGCCTCGTCCCGGATGGCCCGGGTCAGCAGGCGGGCGGCCAGCCTCGAGTAGGCGGGGTCCTCGGAGATCAGGCCTGCGGCCGCCTCCGTGGCCAGCTCGCGCAACTCCGCGGTGATCTCGGAGGCAGCCCGTGCGGACCGGCCCCGCAGCGCGGCGGCGGCGACCCGGCCGGGGTCGGCGTCGGGGAGGTCGGCGGTCAGCTCGGTCAGGGTCCGCAGCAGCGCGGCACCGGGACCGTCCGTCTCCGGCTCGCTGACTGAAGCCGGATCGGCTGGCGCGATGGTCACGTGGGGCTCTCCCTCGCTCGGCACGGGGCCTGGCGGAGGGCAGGGGGCAGCCACGAGCGCACACGGCGTCGCGTCCACCGGCCCACTCCACGAGGCCCGGACGTCTCAAGGCACCCGGACCGGACGGCCGGGCGCGCTGACGGCAGGTCCTCGGACTGGACAGGCGTGCGGATGCACGCAAGTACACCGTTGCGGGACAGTTCCGGATTCGCACCGGATTCCCCTGCGGCGACAGCGAGCATGAGCATACATCTAGTGCCGGTCCGCCGTGTCACCCCCAGATGTTGTGTCGCCGCGGCTTCAGAGGGTCAACTCGTAGGTGAGGAGAGTGACGAAGAGCGGGCCGCGGTCGTCGGTCGACGACTGCGGCCCGCTCCGGGGTCGGGGATGGCTGGTCGCGCGGTTCACCGCGTCCCTGCGGGGCGCGTCTCAGTGACCGGCGCCTGCCGTGGCCGGCGGAAGCTCCACCTGGACACCCGGGTCGCCCGCGTCGGCCGAGTAGTCCTCCGGCTTGGTCTCGTCGATGCCCTCGGGGGCCTTCAGGGCCTTCAGGACCACCGTGAGGACCACGGTGACGAGGACGTTCAGCACGAAGGCCGTGAGGCCGATGTAGCCGATCTCGCCGATGCCGGGGATCTCCTTGGCGTTGCCGCCGAAGTGCTTCTGCGTCGGGGAGGCGATCCCGTACGCGGCGACCGTGCCGTACACCATGCCGACCGCCCAGCCGGCCAGCAGCGCCCAGCGGTGGAACCAGCGGGTGAACAGGCCGCCGACCAGGGCCGGGAAGGTCTGCAGGATCCAGATGCCGCCCAGCAGCTGGAAGTTGATGGCGACCGTCTTGTCCATGGTGAGGACGAAGATCAGCGCGCCCACCTTCACCAGCAGCGACACGATCTTGGAGACGCGGGTCTCCTGCGCGGCCGTGGCGTCCGGCTTGATGAAGTCCTTGTAGATGTTGCGGGTGAAGAGGTTCGCCGCCGCGATGGACATGATCGCCGCCGGCACCAGGGCGCCGATGCCGATCGCCGCGAAGGCCACGCCCGCGAACCAGTCCGGGAACATGTCCTCGAACAGCTGCGGGATCGCCAACTGCCCGTTGGTGACCTTCACCCCGGCCGCGATCGCCATGAAGCCCAGCAGCGCCAGCAGACCCAGCATGAGCGAGTACAGCGGCAGGATCGTGGTGTTGCGGCGGATCACCTCACGGCTCCTGGACGACAGGGTCGCGGTGATCGAGTGCGGGTACATGAACAGCGCCAGCGCGGAGCCGAGTGCCAGTGTGGCGTACGTCCACTGGCCCGCCGGCGCCGGTACGACACCGCCCACGCCCGTGGTCGAGAACTTCTCGCCCGCCTTGGCGAAGATGTCGTCGAACCCGCCCAGCTTGATCGGTATGTAGATGATCGCCACCGTGATGACGATGTAGATCAGCGTGTCCTTGACGAACGCGATCAGCGCAGGCGCGCGCAGGCCGGAGGAGTAGGTGTAGGCCGCCAGCACACCGAAGGCGATGAGCAGCGGGAGGTCCTTCACGAACCAGTTCGTGTTCTCGCCGCCGCCGACGCCCATCACGTCCAGGACGGCCTGGATGCCGACGAGCTGGAGCGCGATGTACGGCATCGTCGCGAGGATGCCGGTGATCGCCACGGCCAGCGACAGGCCCTTGGAGCCGAACCGGCCGCGCACGAAGTCCGAGGTCGTCACATAGCCGTGCTTGTGCGACACCGACCACAGGCGGGGCAGGAACGTGAAGATCAGCGGATAGACCAGGATCGTGTACGGCACCGCGAAGAAGCCGGACGCGCCCGCCGCGTAGATCGCCGCCGGTACGGCGACGAAGGTGTAGGCCGTGTACAGGTCGCCACCGAGCAGGAACCAGGTGATCCAGGTGCCGAACGACCGACCGCCCAGACCCCATTCGTCCAGGGAGTGCTCGTTCTCGGCCCTGCGCCAGCGCGCGGCCAGGAAGCCCATGACCGTGACGGCCAGGAAGAAGAAGATGAAGACGCCGAGTGCGACGCCGTTGACGCCGTCCTTCACTTCGCGGCACCCCCCTGCGCGTGCTCGCGGGAGCGCTGGTCACGCTGCCACAGCTTGTACGCGATCATCGTGAGCGCCGTGGACACCAGCACCCAGAGCATCTGGTACCAGTAGAAGAACGGGATCCCGATGAACTGGGGGTCCGTCTTGGCGTACGAGCCGACCCACAGCATCGCCACGAAGGGCGCGACGAGACACAGACCGATGATCACTCGGACCGGTGTTACCACCGGTGGTCTCACTTCAGGCGTTTCCGACATGCTGCGGCTCCGTCCCCTTGCTGGTCACCTGTGTAATGCGCAGGCAATCTAGGTGACAGGATCAGGCCAGCGGAAGACCTCGTCCGTATATCGGTATCCCGAATTCGGTGACCGTGGGCCCTGCCTACTCCGCGGGCCGCTTCAGCCGTGCCACGAACTTGTACCGGTCACCCCGGTACACCGACCGCACCCACTCCACCGGCTGGCCCTCGCGGTCCAGCGAGTGCCGGGAGAGCATCAGCATCGGCAGGCCCACGTCGGTGCCGAGCAGACCCGCCTCGCGGGGGGTGGCCAGGGAGGTCTCGATGGTCTCCTCGGCCTCGGCGAGGTGGACGTCGTAGACCTCGGCGAGCGCGGTGTACAGGGACGTGTACTTCACGAGGGACCGGCGCAGCGCCGGGAACCGCTTGGCGCTCAGGTGGGTGGTCTCGATCGCCATGGGCTCGCCGTTGGCCATGCGCAGCCGCTCGATGCGCAGCACGCGCCCGCCTGCGGTGATGTCCAGCAACTCGGCGAGCCGCTCGTCGGCGGTGATGTAGCCGATGTCCAGCAGCTGCGAGGTCGGCTCCAGGCCCTGGGCGCGCATGTCCTCGGTGTACGAGGTGAGCTGCAGCGCCTGGGAGACCTTCGGCTTGGCGACGAAGGTGCCCTTGCCCTGGATGCGTTCGAGCCGGCCCTCCACGACCAGCTCCTGCAGGGCCTGGCGGACGGTGGTGCGGGAGGTGTCGAACTCTGCGGCCAGCGTGCGCTCGGGTGGGACCGGCGTGCCCGGCGCCTGCGTCTCCGTCATGTCGAGCAGGTGCTTCTTCAAGCGGTAGTACTTGGGCACGCGCGCGGTACGGACGGTCGTGCCGGCCTCGTTCTCCGCACTGCTGACGTCGGTGCTCATGCTCTGCCTTCCCGGCTCCGGATGCCGAAAGCGACCGACCTGGCATCGGCCACGGCTCACATCGTGGCACGGCTTCGTGGTCAGGAGTCCACCCGCACGCTCCGTGATCTCCTCTGTATACCCGTGCACCCGCTGTTGGTCTAGTCCATCGGGTCGCGGACCGCGTGGGGGCGGCACCCGGGCCCCGCCACCCGCCCACCGCCGGTGCCGGCGCGGCCGCCCCGCCGGCTAGATCCCCTGCCAGTCCGGCTTGTTGGCGTACGTGTGGCGGAAGTAGTCCGCCAGCTTCAGCTTGGACGCCGCCGCTTCGTCGGCGACCACCGTGGCGTGCGGGTGGAGCTGGAGCGCGGAGGCCGGGCAGACCGCCGCGACCGGGCCCTCGACGGTCGCGGCGACCGCGTCCGCCTTGCCCTCGCCGGTCGCCAGCAGCACCAGGTGCCGGGCCTCCAGGATCGTGCCGATGCCCTGGGTGATGACGTGGTGCGGGACCTGCTCGATGTCGCCGTCGAAGAAGCGGGCGTTGTCGACCCGGGTCTGCTCGGTCAGGGTCTTGATCCGGGTGCGCGAGGCGAGCGAGGAGCAGGGCTCGTTGAACCCGATGTGCCCGTCGGTCCCGATGCCGAGCAACTGCAGGTCGACCCCGCCGGCCTCCACCAGCGCCCGGTCGTACGCCTCGCACGCCGCCTGGACGTCCTCGGCCGTGCCGTCCGGGCCCATGAACGCGTCCATGTCTGTCCCGAGCGGCTCGAGCACCTCCCGGCGCAGCACCGAGCGGTAGGACTCGGGGTGGTCGGCGGGCAGTCCCACGTACTCGTCGAGCTGCGCGATCCGCGCCCGCGAGGCGTCCACGGCGCCGGAGCGCACCTTGGCGGTCAGCGCCTGGTAGACGGGCAGCGGGGTGGAGCCGGTGGCCACGCCGAGCAGGGCGTCGGGCTTGCGCCGCAGCAGCCGGGCCATGGCCTCTGCGATCAGCTCGCCGCCCGCCGCGGCGTCCGGAACGATGACAACTTCCACGCTGGGCCTGCCGTTCTGAAGAGGGCTGGGATCTGGGAGAGGTCTGGGACTAACGCCATGTGGTTTAGACCAATCTAACAGAATCCGGTCCCGGCGGCGCGCCCCAGGAAGCCCTTCCCGGGCCGCCGTTCCTAGGTGAGCGAACCTCCCGTCGCGTCCAGCCAGTGCCCGGTCACCCACCGCCCGTCCGGTGAGACGAGGAAGGCCACCACGTCGGCGATGTCGGCCGGGGTGCCCACCCGGCCCAGCGCCGAGTACGCGGCCGCGCCCTGCCACGACTCGTCGCTCGCGCGCAGCCAGTCGGCGTTGACGTCGGTGTCCACGATGCCGGGGGCTACGGAGTTCACCGTGATCCCGCGGGGGCCCAGCACCTTGGACAGGTCGCGGGTGAAGACGTCCAGCGCTCCCTTCGTCATCGCATAGGCCATGAGCTCGGGCATGGCCGCGGTCCGGGCGAGTCCGGACGATATGTTCACCACCCGCCCGCCGTCCCTCATCCGCCGCGCCCCGAACCGGGTGACGAAGAACGGCGCCTTCGCGTTCACCGCGAACAGCCGGTCGTACTCCCGCTCGTCCAGCTCCTCGAAGGGGCGGCTCGTGCCGATGCCCGCGTTGTTCACGAGGATGTCCAGCCCGTCCGCGTGCCGGTCGAACTCCTCCCACAGCCTCTCGGCGTCCCCGGGCGTGCCCAGTTCCGCTCGGAGCGGGAACGCCGAGCCGCCGGCGGCCTCGATCGCCGCGACCGTCTCCTCGGCTGCCGCCTCATTGCTCGCGTAGTGCACCGCGACCCGTGCCCCGTCGCGCCCCAGCCGCTCGGCGATGCCTCGCCCGATCCCCCTGCTCGCCCCCGTGACCAGCGCGGTCCTGTCGCTCAGCACACCCATGCCGATACCCCCTTCGCATTGTCTAGCGGTCGCTACAAAAAGACCGTACCCCAAGCCGCCGACATTTTTCTAGGGTCCGCTATAAAATGCCCCCCATGGTGCGTATCGAGGACACGGCATCCCAGGTCAGGCAGGCGGCCGAACCTGCGGTGAAGCCGCCCAGGACCCGCGGCCGCCCCCGCTCCTTCGACCGTGAGACCGCCCTGGAGAAGGCCGTCCGCGCCTTCTGGGAGCACGGCTACGAGGCGACCTCGGTCTCCGACCTGACCCGGATCATGGGCATCGGCGCCCCGAGCCTGTACGCGGCGTTCGGCGACAAGCGCTCCCTCTTCGACGAGGTCGTCCGCGTCTACGGCGCCGGCCACGGCTCCTTCGCCCGGCGCGCCCTGGAACAGGAGCCCACCGCCCGCGCCGCCGTAGGCCGGCTGCTGCGCGAGGCCGCCGCGGAGTTCACCGACCCCGACCATCCCCACGGCTGCCTGGTGATCCACGCGGCCACCAACTGCACGACCCCCGAGGTCGAGGCCGCACTCCGCGAGCAGCGCAACAGCAACATCGCCGCCATCGAGAGCCGCATCGCGGCGGACATCGCCACCGGTGAGCTTCCCCACGGTACCGACGCCGCGGCGCTCGCCCGCCATGTCGGTGCCGTCTTCCAGGGCATGTCCCAGCAGGCGCGCGACGGCGCGAGCCGGGAGGAACTGGAAGCAGTTGCGGAAATTGCCATGGCCATCTGGCCCCACGGCTGACCGGGGCGGGCTAGGCTGCGTGGCATCGCGTGCCATTCTTCGGTGCGCGCCGTCGCCCCATGGACACGCCTTCGTGGTCTAGTCCACAATCCAAGTGAACAAGCGTCCGTCTTCCCCGCACAGGAAGGCGGATCGAGGAACCGGTGCTCTCTGCCCTGACTGCTCCGGCTCCTCGACCTTCGGCCGGCCGGGACCGCACACCCCGCGGCCGATGATGCTCCGGGCTGCGGTGCCGGGAGGGTTGAGGGTCCCTTCCAGGCGCCGCGGCCCGCGGGTGTTTTTCGGCCACCCGCGAGGCCCCGGTACGCTCGCACCGTGCCCTCCATGAACGAACTCGTACGCCAGCACACGGCCCTCGGCGACTCCGACCTCGAGTGGCTCCACCTGCTGGTCTCGGAGTGGCAGCTGCTCTCCGACCTCTCCTTCGCCGACCTGGTCCTGTGGGTCCCCACCCGCGACGGCACCCGGTACGTCTCGGTCGCCCAGATGCGCCCCAACACCGGCCCGACCTCCTACCAGGACGACATGGTCGGCCACCTCGTCCCGCGCGGCCGCCGACCCATGCTGGACGCGGCGCTCGACGAGGGCCGGATCGTGCGCGAGGGCGACCCGGAGTGGCGTGAAGAGGTCCCCGTGCGGGTCGAGTCCATCCCCGTACGGCGTGAGGGCCGCGTCCTCGGCGTGATCGCCCGCAACACCAACCTGCTCACCGTCCGCACCCCGAGCCGCCTGGAGCTGACGTACCTCCAGAGCGCCTCGGACCTCGCCCAGATGATCGCGGCCGGATCCTTCCCCTTCCCCGACCAGCAGGTCGACATGGACGCCTCGCCGCGCGTCGGTGACGGCCTGATCCGGCTGGACGCGGACGGCATCGTCCAGTACGCCTCCCCGAACGCCCTGTCCGCCTACCACCGCCTCGGCCTCGCCGCCGACCTGGTCGGCCACCACCTCGGGCAGACCACCGCCGAACTCGCCCCGACCAGGGGCCCGGTGGACGAGGCGCTCGCCAAGGTGGCCAGCGGCTGGGCACCGCGCGAGTTCGAGATCGAGGCCAACGACGGGGTGATCCAGTTCCGGGCCATCCCGCTCAAGCCCAAGGGCACCCGCATCGGTTCCCTGGTGCTGTGCCGGGACGTCACCGAACTCCGGCGCCGCGAACGCGAGTTGATCACCAAGGACGCGACCATCCGGGAGATCCACCACCGGGTGAAGAACAACCTCCAGACGGTCGCCGCCCTGCTGCGCCTCCAGGCCCGGCGCATCGACTCCGAGCGCGGCCGGGAGGCCCTGGAGGAGGCCGTACGACGGGTCGGCTCCATCGCCATCGTGCATGAGACGCTGTCTCAGAACCTGGACGAGCGCGTGGAGTTCGACGACATCGCCGACCGGGTGCTGGCGATGGTCGCCGAGATCTCGCCGGGCAAGGTGACCGGCCGGCGCAGCGGACGGTTCGGGATACTCGACGCCGAGGTCGCCACCCCGCTGTCGATGGTCCTCACCGAGGTCCTGCAGAACGCGCTGGAACACGGTTTCCGGCAGGGCGACACCGGCACGGTCGAGGTCTCCGCGGTCCGCGGCGGCACCGCGAAGGAGGCCCGCCTCCTGGTCACCGTCCAGGACGACGGCGTCGGCCTGCCCGAGGGCTTCGACCCGCACCGCTCGGGCAACCTCGGCCTGCAGATCGTACGGACGCTGGTGGAGGGCGAGTTGGGCGGCACCTTCGACATGGTCCCGGCGCCGGAACGAGGGACACGGGTCATCCTGGACATTCCGGTGCGGGCGCAGAAGTGACGACGTCTGCCGAACAGCATTGAGCCCCGGACCACTTGGTGATCCGGGGCTTAAGCTCGAAGCTATGCGCATCGGGGGTACTGCGCGCTGCGGCTCGGGGGCGGGAGATGCGTACTCGCTGTACGCGCCGCCAAGCTCAGGCTGTCAGCAGGGGTGGGAGTGTCAGGCGGAGGCCTGACGAGCCCGGTTGCGGGCGGCACGGCGCTTCATCGCGCGACGCTCGTCCTCGCTGAGACCACCCCAGACGCCGGAGTCCTGACCGGACTCGAGCGCCCACTGCAGACACTGCTCGATCACCGGGCAGCGACGGCAGACGGCCTTGGCTTCCTCGATCTGCAGCAGCGCAGGACCGGTGTTGCCGATGGGGAAGAAGAGCTCGGGGTCTTCCTCGCGGCAAACGGCGTTGTGACGCCAGTCCATGGCTGCTACCTCTCCTTGGTATTACGTGCAAGTTGCTTGTGAATGTGAACGCTTTCACGAATCCCTCAACAAGTGAAGGGCCGACCGCCGAGTCTTCCCCGGCGTGGTCCTGTGTGTGAAGAGGGGTTCTGGTGATCAGTGGAGGCCGGTGTTGCGGGCCGTCCCGATCGCCACGTAGAGACTCGCAAACCTCAGCGGCGGATACAACCCCTTCCGGAAAGTTTTTTTTGATTCCTCGGTGTCGACTAGGTCACAGCCGTACTTCCATGGGGTGGATCCTGGCCTAAACGTTCGAGTGAAAGGACTTTCGCCCCTTCCGCTCACACAATCACACGCAGTGCACGGCGTACGCCTGTGAACGTCACGCTCGTACGCAGCCCTAGGTGGTCACCGTCCATCTGCAGGGGCAGAGGCACCTTCGAATGCAAGGTGAACTGGTCCAAGTCGTGCAACGAGACGGCGTGCTTGCCATGGGGTCCCCGCTCGGGGGACGAAGTGAGCAACTGGGTGCCATACCGGGCAACCGCGGCGGTCGACAGACGGCTGAGACCCAGTACGTCGATGCCGGTATCGAACGAGGCTTTAGGCGACGTGTACATGGGGCGATTGCCGAGATACGTCCAAGGGGACGTGTTCGAGACTATGGCGACGACAAGATCCTCGACCGGGTCCTCGCCGGGCCGTTCGAGGCTGATCGTGCCGTGCCGGCGGTTCGGCTCGCCGAGGAACTGCCGGACCACCTGACGTACGTACAACGCGTGGGTCGACTTCTTGCCGCGCTCGCGCTGCTGCTCGACCCGGCCGACCACACCCGCGTCGAAGCCGAGCCCGGCGTTGAAGGTGAACCAGCGGTCCGGGACCGCCTCGTCCTCGGTGCCGGGCGTGCCGGAGGTCAGCCCGAGACCGACGACCCGCTCCCGTCCCTCGCGCAGGGCGTCCAGCAGGGCGCCGGTGGCCTCGACGTTGTCGTTGGGCAGGCCCAGGGCGCGGGCGAAGACGTTCGTGGAGCCGCCGGGGACGACGGCCAGACCGGGCAGCCGCTCCGGGTCGGGGCCGGCGTGCAGGAGGCCGTTGACCACCTCGTTGACGGTGCCGTCGCCGCCGAGAGCCACCACCATGTCGATGTCGTCGCTCTCCGCCGCCTGCCGGCCGAGATCGCGCGCGTGGCCGCGGTACTCGGTGGTGACCGCCTCCAGCTTCATCTCGCTCGCCAGCGCGTGGATCAGGACATCACGCCTGCGTGCGCTTGTGGTGGTTGCCGCCGGATTGACCACGAGAAGTGCACGCATGCATGGCAGCGTACCTACTGGGTGGTACCCGGCCCAGACCGAGGTAGGGATCGGGTAAGAGAAGCACGCGTGAGCCTGGACACTCACCGGGTGCGGGGCACGGGAGGGCGCCGCGCCGGGCGGGCTACCCTGCTGGGGTGAGCAGCGAGCAGAACCACGTCCCGGACACCGCCGACACCGTCGCCGACGGGCCGCGTCCGCGGCGGCTGACGTACGCGGCCGTGCTGGTCGCGATCGAGGGGATCGCCCTGGTGGCCGGCGGCCTGTGGGTGCTCGTCCTCGGACTCACCGGTGACCCGGACGACCGGCAGCAGGCCGTGACCCTCGGGATCACGCTGGTCGTGCTCGCGCTGCTGCCGCTGCTCGCCGCGCGCGGGCTGCTGCTCCGCCGCGGCTGGAGCCGTGGGCCTGCGGTGATCACGCAGATCATGGCCCTTCCGGTGGCCTACAACCTGCTCCAGGCCGACAGTGTGGCCATCCCGGCCGGTATCGCCCTGGCGGTGGTCGCCGTGGCGGCGCTGGTGCTCCTGGTCAACGGCGAGACGACCCGGGCCCTCGGCATCAAGGGACCGGGCCGCGCCGAGTAGGCAGGCGGCCTACTCCTCCACCAGCAGCCTCTCCCGCAGCTGGGCCAGCGTGCGGGCCAGCAGCCGGGAGACGTGCATCTGGGAGATGCCGACCTCCTGAGCGATCTGCGACTGGGTCATGTTCCCGAAGAAGCGCAGCAGCAGGATCCGCTTCTCACGCGGCGGCAGATCCTCCAGCAGCGGCTTGAGGGACTCGCGGTACTCCACGCCCTCCAGCGCCTCGTCCTCCGCGCCGAGGGTGTCGGCGACCGCCGGGGACTCGTCGTCGGTGTCGGGGACGTCCAGGGACAGCGTGGAGTACGCGTTCGCGGACTCCAGGCCCTCCAGGACCTCCTCCTCGGAGATGGCGAGCTTCTCGGCCAGCTCGTGGACCGTGGGGGAGCGGCCGTGCAGCTGGGACAGCTCGGCCGTCGCCGTGGTCAGCGCCAGCCGCAGCTCCTGCAGCCGGCGCGGCACGCGGACCGCCCAGCCCTTGTCGCGGAAGTGCCGCTTGATCTCGCCGACGACGGTCGGGGTGGCGTACGTGGAGAACTCCACGCCGCGCTCCGGGTCGAACCGGTCGACGGACTTGATCAGGCCGATCGTGGCGACCTGGGTGAGGTCGTCCAGCGGCTCGCCGCGGTTGCGGAACCGGCGCGCCAGGTGCTCCACGAGCGGCAGGTGCATACGGACCAGCTGGTTGCGCAACTCCGCGTACTCCGCGCTGCCCGCGTCCAGCTTGCGCAGCTCGACGAACATCGTCCGCGCCCCGCTGCGGTCCTGCGGGTCGTGCGCCGCGGCCTTCACGGCCTCCTTGCCCGGCGCGTCGTCCTCGGCGTACCGCTCGTGCTCGCTCATCGTCCCGCCCGTAGCCCTTCCCCGAGGCCCCGCCTTCGCGCGGCCGGCGGGAGTGACCCCACCGCGTCCCCGCGACGGCGCGCCCTGCACGGCACCGTCGCCGCCGCCCCGTGCGGAGTCGTCCTCCGGGTGCGGCCTGGCCTGCTCGGGGATGCCGTCGATGCCGTCCGCCATGCGCCGGGAACCGTCCCGAGGGGCCTCCTCGGACGTCTCGGCTCCTGCCGTCCAGGGGACTCCCCCGTCCTCGGTCGGCAGCTCGCGTGTGCCGCGCTCTTCGTCCCGCACCGGATCGTCCCCGTTCCTCACGCCGGCCCGGGGCCCGCGCCGCGCTGTTTGTAGAGGCTGATCGACACGGTCTTGTCCTCGTCGACGGCGGACGAGACCTTGCCCGCGAGGGCCGAGAGCACGGTCCAGGCGAAGGTGTCCCGCGAGGGGGCGTGGCCGTCCGTGGTCGGCGCCGAGACCGTGACCTCCAGCGAGTCGTCGACGAGCCGGAAGACGCAGCTGAGCACGGAGCCGGGCACGGCCTGCTGGAGCAGGATCGCGCAGGCCTCGTCCACGGCGATGCGCAGGTCTTCGATCTCGTCCAGGGTGAAGTCCAAGCGGGCCGCCAGACCGGCCGTGGCCGTCCGCAGCACCGACAGGTAGGCACCCGCAGCCGGAAGCCGGACTTCCACGAAGTCCTGGTTCGCCGCGGGCTCGCCTGCGATCTGGGACACCCTCACCTCCATGTGGTGCAAGCTCTACGGGGCCGAGAGTCGCCCCCCGGGGTAACGCGTACGTGGTTCCGCGGTGACGCTATCGCGCTCCGAACGTTCCTGTCCCCGGGACCCCGACCCCCTGGCGTCACTCACAGTAAAGCTGTGGATACGCTCCGTGTCTAGGGGGTCTGCGGGCCCAAATGGGAAGAGCACGCGCCGGGTTGACGTACCCAGACGTCAGACGCTCGAATCGTCGTGCGGCCGCGGCCCCAAGCAGTGTCACACGAAAACCCGGCCGGGCGGGAACGCGGGACAAGAGCACACTCGAACGCGGGACGAGAGTGTGCTCAGACGAGGACGTGGTCGACGAAGCACCACCGCCAGTCCTCGCCCGGCTCGAAGGTCCGCATCACCGGATGTCCGGACTTCTCGTGGTGCTCCGTCGCGTGCCGCCCCGCCGAGGAATCGCAGCAGCCGATGTGGCCGCAGGTCAGACAGAGCCGCAGCTGCACCGGGTGGGTGCCGTCCCGCAGACACTCCGGGCAGGTCTGGTCCAACGCCTCCGGTTCCGGGTGCGGCAGCGCGTCGGCGTGCGTGCACTGTTTCATGGTTGCCAGATTACGACGGGTGTGCGGGTGACCGCGCGGAAAGAGGGCGGGCGAGGACATGCACGTGATGCCGCTGCTGTTGCTGGTGGCGGGGAGCGCGGCGGTCGCGGGAGCCGCGCGCCGCACGCCGGTGCCCGCGCCACTGTTGCTGGTGGCCGTAGGCCTGGCGGTCTCCTACCTTCCCGGAGTCCCCCACTACGAGCTGGACCCCGAGATCGTCCTGCCCCTGGTGCTGCCCCCGCTGCTGTACAAGGAGGGCACCGAGAGTTCGTACCTCGACCTGCGGGCGCAGAAGCGGCCCGTGGGACTGCTGTCGATCGGGTACGTGCTCTTCGCGACCTTCGTCGTCGGCTGGGTCGCCTACCTCGTCGTGCCGGGGCTGCCGCTGCCCGCCGCTCTGGTGCTGGGTGCGGTGGTGGCCCCGACGGACGCGGTCGCGGCCGCCGCGATCGCGCGCCGGGTGGGTCTGCCGTCCCGGATCACCACCATCCTCCAGGGCGAGTCCCTGCTCAACGACGCCACCGCGATCACCGCATACAAGGTGGCGCTCGCCGCCGCCGTCGGCGAGGGCGCCACCTGGGCCGGCGGGATCGGCGAGTTCCTGCGGGCCGCGGTCGGCGGTGTCGTCGTCGGACTGGTGCTCATGGTGCCGATCCACTGGCTGCGCACGCATCTCAAGGAGGCGCTGCTGCAGAACACCCTCTCCCTGCTGATCCCGTTCGTCGCCTACGCCGTGGCCGAGCAGTTCCACGGCTCCGGCGTCCTCGCGGTCGTGGTGGTCGCGGTCTACCTCGGGCACCGCGCGTGGGAGGTCGACTTCGCCACCCGGCTCCAGGAGGAGGCGGTCTGGCGCATGGTCGCCTTCCTGCTGGAGTCGGCGGTCTTCGCGCTGATCGGCCTCCAGCTGCCGTTGGTGATCCGGGGCATTCAGGCGTACCAGGGCATCGACGCCCTCTGGTACGCGGTCGCGGTCTTCGCCGTGGTCGTCGTCGCCCGGTTCGTATGGGTGTACCCGACGGCCTTCCTTCCGCGCCTGCTGTCCCGCCGCATCCGGGAGCGCGAGGACAACCCCACCTGGCGGGCCCCGATGGTGACCTCCTGGGCCGCGATGCGGGGTGTGGTGTCGCTGGCCATCGCCTTCTCGATCCCCCTCACGACGGGCGACGGCAGCCCCTTCCCGCAGCGGAACCTGATCCTCTTCCTGACCTTCACCACCGTCATCGGCACGCTGGTCGCGCAGGGCCTGACACTCGCGCCGCTGATCCGCCTGATGAGGTTCCCCGGCCGCGACCGGCAGGCCGAGACGCTCGCCGAGGCCAACGCGCAGGCGCAGGCCTCCCGGGCCGCCGAGAGCCGCCTGGACGAACTGCTCTCCGACGAGCGCAACGCCCTGCCCCCACCGCTGGCCGACCGGCTGCGCCAGGTCCTGGAGCGCCGCCGCAACTCCGTCTGGGAGCGCCTCGGGCAGACCAACCCGGTCAGCGGCGAGTCCGTCGACGACACCTACCGCCGGCTGTCCCGCGAGATGATCAGCGCCGAACGCGAGGTCTTCGTCAGGCTCCGCGACCACCGCTACATCGACGACGAGATGCTGCGGGCGCTGCTGCGCCGGCTGGACCTGGAGGAGGCCGCGGCCTACCGGGAGTCGGCGTGAGCGGGAATCGGCTCCCGTGGCACCGCTGACGGCGGATCATGGGAGGGGCGCGCGGTCGGGACAGGGAGACTCGGGGGAGGGAGGGTCGATGACCGACACCGCACGGCGGTTCTTCCTCAGCTGTGCGGGCGTCGACCGCCCGTGGCCGAGCGGGGCGGCCGGCACCTGGAACAGGCCGGACCCACGGTGGTCCGGTGACCTCAAAGGGGTGCGGCCCATCAGCGAAGAGACGTCTCCGTCGGCGGCGGACTCTCGGGGGCGGGGATCCGGGCACGCTCCGGTCGGCTGCGACCTCGTATGGCGCGTCTGCTCCCTGAGCCCCGGCACTACGCCGAGGCCCGGCGTCTGATCGAGGACTCCCTCAGCCGCCTCCGCCGCACTCTCGGGGACGATCATCGCCGCGTCCTGGGCGACGACCACCCCGACACCTCAGGTCCGCGGCGGCTTGCCGTCACGATGCACGCGCAGCGAAGGCACTCTGCCCCACCAGCGACGCATCCGGCGACGACCACGTCACGCGGTCGTCACAGCCGCCACGGTCGTCCCCCGCGCGAACGCCCCTTCCCCCGCGAGACGGACGAGTGCGTACAGCAACTTGGCGACATACAGCCGTTCCACCACCAGCCCGTGCCGTTCCTCGAAGTCCTCGGCGAAGGCCTCGAGCTCGGGGGTCGTCCGCGCGTACCCCCCGAAGTGGAACCGTTCGTCGAGCGACCATGCGCCCCGCCGGCTGCCGAAGGCCTCCTCCTGCAGCCCCCGTATCCCGGCCTCCAGGAAACCTCCCTTGAGCACGGGCACCCCCAACGCCCGCTGCCCGGCCCCCAGACCCGCCGCCAGCCCGGCCAGCGTGCCTCCCGTGCCGCAGGCGATCGCGACCACGTCGGCCCGGCCCCGCAGCTCCTCGCCGAGGGCACGACAGCCGCGTACGGCCGCCTTGTTGCTGCCGCCCTCCGGCACGACGTACGCGTCCCCGGCGTCGGCCGCCCGCAGGATGCCGGCCAGCGTCTCCGGCTCGGTCTTGCGCCGGTACGTCGCCCGGTCCACGAAGTGCAACCGCATGCCGTCGGCCGCACACCGGGCCAGGGAGGGGTTGAGGGGGCGGTCGGCCAGCTCCTGGCCGCGGACCACGCCGACCGTGGGGAAGCCGAGGAGGCGGCCGGCGGCGGCGGTGGCGCGCAGGTGGTTGGAGTAGGCCCCGCCGAAGGTGACGAGCGCCCGGCCGCCGGCCGCCTCGATGTTCGGCACCAGCTTGCGCCACTTGTTGCCGACCAGCTCCGGGTGGATCAGATCGTCCCGTTTGAGGAGCAGGCGCAGACCGCGACGGTCGAAACGGTCGTCGCGCACCTCCTGGAGCGGGGAGGGGAGGCGGGGCAGGAGCGGGGCGGTGCTGGTCACCCCGCCATTGTCGCCCGGTGCCGCAGACGCCCCGAAGGGGCGCGGGGACCTGCGGGACCAGCCGCGACGGAAGGGCGACCGGCGACGGCCCGCCCCTGCCCGCGGCGCTACCCCTTCAGGCGCTCGGCGATCCGCTCCCGCAACGACGCCATCGTGAATCCGCGCGGGTCCACCTTCCCCGGCTGCCACTCCAGGTGCCCGATGACCGACCGTTCCGTCCAGCCGTGCCGCCGGCACACCGCGGCCGCCGCCCGTTCGATCGCGTTCAGTTGCGCCTCGGGCCAGGGGTCCTCGCCGTCGCCCAGGTTCTCGCACTCGAAGCCGTAGAAGTGCCGGTTGCCGTCGGTGTTCGCCTCGTTGTCCGGCGGCAGCCTCTTCTCGGCGATGACCGCGCGCAGGACCTCGTCGTCACCGAGGCCGGCGTGGTTGGCGCGGCCGTAGCCGACCAGGTGGACCGTGCCGTCCTTGGTGATCACACCGTGGCACAGCGGTCCGGGCAGCGACGCGTGGCCGTCGCGGCAGATCTCCACCGTGCGCGCGCTGCCCCGGGTCACCGTGTGGTGGATCATCACGCCGTGGACGGGCCCCCAGGGACCCTTGTGGTTGCGGTTGTGGTGCCGCCAGTCGCCGACCTCGACGACCGTGACGCCCTCCGCCCGCAGCGCGTCGAGGAATTCACCCGCGGACATGGGTGGGGCCATGACCGACTCCTTCGTGCCGTGCCCGACGGCCGCCGGTCGCGGCCCTCGCGTACCGGTGCTTCTACCGAAACGGGACCTGTCGGACCACATCGTTCGCACAGTGTGCGAGCCGATCCGGACAGGTCGGGCATCGAGGGCGGTGTTGGGCAAGATCCCTCTTTCTGCCCAGTAGTGCGATGATCCATTCCCGCTCTTTCGGGTAATGGTGCGTGTGCGCTGCGTAATGGAAGCCTTGAACGCGAGACCGGTGTGCGATTCGGCGCCGGGCATACATGAGAGGGCATTTCCTTATGTCGGTAGGCGAAGAGGTCCGCACGGATCAGGGCAAGCCGCAGCAGTCCCTCGGGACGGCGGCTGCGCGGAACCTGGCCACCACCACCAAGTCCGTTCCGCAGATGCAGGAGATCAGCTCCCGCTGGCTGCTGCGCACGCTCCCCTGGGTGGACGTCCAGGGCGGCACGTACCGGGTGAACAGGCGCCTGACCTACGCCGTCGGCGACGGCCGCATCACCTTCGTGAAGACCGGGGACCAGGTGGAGGTCATCCCGGCCGAACTCGGCGAGCTGCCGGTCCTGCGGTCGTACGAGGACGAGGAGGTGCTGTCGGAGCTGGCCCGGCGCTGCCACCAGCGCGAATTCGCGCCCGGCGAGGTGATCGCCGACTTCGGCAACCGGACCGACGAGGTGTACCTGCTCGCCCACGGAAGGGTGGAGAAGGTCGGCACCGGCCCGTACGGCGGCGACGCCGTCCTCGGAGTGCTCGCCGACGGCGCCCACTTCGGCGACCAGGCGCTGCTCGACCCGGACGCCATCTGGGAGTACACCGTCCGCGCGGACACCGCGACCACGGTGCTGACCCTCAGCCGGCAGGACTTCGAGCAGGTGGCGGAGCGCTCCGACTCGCTGCGGGAGCACCTCGAGCGGGTGCGCGCGATCCCCGAGCAGCGGACCAACAAGTACGGCGAGAAGGCGGTCGAGCTGGCGGCCGGTCATTCCGGCGAGCCCGACATCCCGCACACGTTCGTGGACTACGAGTCCCGGCCCCGCGAGTACGAACTCAGCATCGCCCAGACCGTGCTGCGCATCCACTCACGCGTGGCCGACCTCTACAACCAGCCGATGAACCAGACCGAGCAGCAGCTGCGGCTCACGGTCGAGGCGCTCAAGGAGCGCCAGGAGCACGAGCTGGTCAACAACCGGGAGTTCGGTCTCCTCCACAACTGCGAGTACGACCAGCGGATCCAGCCGCACGACGGCGTGCCCGGCCCGGACGACCTGGACGAGCTGCTCAGTCGCCGCCGGGGCACGAAGCTGCTCCTGGCCCACCCGCGCGCCATCGCCGCGATCGGGCGCGAGCTGAACAAGCGGGGCCTGGTCCCGGAGACGATCGACATCGCCGGCAACCGCATCCCCACCTGGCGCGGTGTGCCGATCTACCCGTGCAACAAGATCCCGATCAGCGAGGCCCGTACGACCTCCATCATCGCCATGCGCACCGGCGAGTCGGAGCAGGGCGTCATCGGCCTGAGGCAGTCCGGCATCCCGGACGAGATCGAGCCGAGCCTGTCCGTCCGGTTCATGGGCATCAACGAGCAGGCCATCATCAAGTACCTGGTGACGGCCTACTACTCGGCCGCCGTCCTGGTGCCCGACGCGCTCGGCGTGCTGGAGAACGTCGAGATCGGCCGATGGAGGTGACGTTTCCGCACGTCGCGGCGGTGTCCCCGCCCACCGGGGCGGGTACACCCTCGGGGTACGTGTCCGGCCGGGTCGGCGACGCAGGCCTCCGCGGATCTGGTGAGGGGGAGGCATGGCCGAGTTCATGACGGAGACAGGACAGCGTGCCCCCGGCGTACCGCGCCCCGGCACGGCGGGGGCGCGGCGGGGGACGGCCGGCGACGGCCCTGCGGGTCCGCCCGACGGGCAGGAGGCGGTGGCGCTGCTGGAGGGCACCCGCGCCCTGGTCGACCCGGAGCTGCGCGCGGCCGTCGAGTCGCTGCCCGGCTCCATGCGCCGGATCGCGCTGTACCACTTCGGCTGGCAGCACGCGGACGGCACCCCGTCGGCGGGCAACGCCGGCAAGGCGATACGGCCCGCGCTCGTCCTCGCCGCGGCCGCTGCGGCCGGCGGCTCCGCGGCCCGGGCGGCGGCCGTCCGCGCGGCAGCGGCGGTCGAGCTCGTGCACAACTTCACGCTGTTGCACGACGACGTGATGGACCGGGACACCTCCCGGCGGCACCGGCCCACGGCCTGGACCGTGTTCGGCGACGCCGACGCGATCCTCGCCGGGGACGCCTTGCAGGCACTCGCCCTGCGGCTGCTCGCCGAGGACCCGCACCCGGCCTCGGTCCCGGCCGCGGCCCGGCTCGCGGCGTGCGTGGTGGAGCTGTGCGCCGGCCAGCACACCGACACCGACCTGGAGCGTCGTGCGCCGGACGAGGTCACCCTCGAGGAAGTGCTCGCCATGGCCGAGGCGAAGACCGGCGCGCTGCTGGGCTGCGCCTGCGCCATCGGCGCGCTGTACGCGGGTGCCGGGGAGGAACAGGCGGACGCGCTGGACGGCTTCGGCCGGCAGGCGGGGCTCGCCTTCCAGTTGATCGATGACGTCATCGGCATATGGGGAGACTCGCGGCACACCGGCAAACCGGTCGGCGCGGATCTCGCCGCCCGCAAGAAGTCCCTGCCGGTGGTGGCGGCGCTCACCTCCGGCACGCCGGCGGCGGCCGAACTCGCCGCGCTGTACCGGATGCCGTACGTCAAGGAGGAGTCGGAGGCGGCCGGGGAGATCGCCCGCACGGCACAGTTCGTGGAGTGGGCCGGTGGACGGGACTGGGCCCAGGCGGAGGCGGCCGACCGGATGGCCCGCGCCGTGCAGGAACTGGCCCGCGCGGTGCCCGACCCCGAGGCGGCGGGCGGGTTGCTGGCGCTCGCCGAGTTCGTGACCCGGCGCAGCGGCTGAGCGCTGCGGCACCGGCAGCCGGGAAGAACCCCGGAGCCCCGGGCCCGCGCGGCTCCTGACCCCGCGCGGTCACCGGGGACTCCGGCCAGGAGGGCCCCGCACACCCCTGTGGTGTGCGGGGCCCGCCGCTGTGCGCCGAAAACGCCTTGCGCTCACCCCAGTTGGAGTACTACAAATGAAGCACTACAAGCGGAGTGGTCAACTGGTCGCACCGAACCTCTACCCCTAAGGATCAGCTTGCGAAAGCTCACGTACTTCATCGCCTGCTCGCTCGACGGCTTCATCGGCGACGAGCACGGCGACGCCTCGGCGATGCTCCGCTTCCTGGACGAGGAGTACCTCGACTTCCTCAAGACGGAGTTCCCCGAGACCCTGCCCACCCAAGGCCGCGCACAGTTCGGCCTCGACGGTGTGGAGAACAAGCGGTTCGACACCGTGATCCAGGGCCGGGCCAGCTACGACCTGGCCCTCAAGGAGGGCATCACCAGCCCTTACGGCCACCTGCGCGAATACGTCGCCTCCCGCAGCCTGGGCGCGTCGCCCGACCCGAACGTCGAGATCATCGCCGAGGACCTGGCCGGCCGGGTCCGGGCGCTCAAGGCGGAGGACGGCGGGCTGGACATCTACCTGTGCGGCGGCTCATGCGTCGCCGGAGAACTGCTCGACGAGATCGACGAACTGGTCATCAAGTCCTACCCGATCGTCTACGGCACGGGCATGCCGATGTTCGGCACGGGACTCGACATCAAGGAGTTCACCCTCGACGGGGTGCGCACCTTCACGAACGGCGTCGTCGTGCGGACGTACGCGAGGAAGCGCTGAGCGTCCCGGCGCACGCCGGGAAGCACTGAGCCCGCAGCCGCTCTACCCTGAGGACATGGACAGGGAGCGATCCGTCTGTCCCCTCTGCGGACAGCCCGTCGAAACCATTGTCGGGCGGCACAAGACGCTGGGCGCCTGGGTGCCGGTCTGGGGTCGCGGCCCGTGCCGCAACCCCGACTGCCCGGCCCACGGCGAAGCCGCCGCCCCACCCACCGAACCGGCCACTCCATCCGCCGAACCCGCCGCCCCGGCCGCACGGCGGCAGCCCGAGGAGCCCGCCGGGAAGTGATCCCGGCCCAGGACGGGAGAGCGCCGTCCGCGGACGCTCCGCCGGGCCGGGCCGTAGCGTGGGCGCATGCCGAAACTGCCCCGCATCTTCCATGTCACCGAGCGCTCCTTGTGGGAGGCGGCGCGTGAGCACGGCGCCTACGAGGTGTCGACGCGTGGCCGCACTCTCCAGGAGGAGGGCTTCATCCACTTCTCCACCCGTGAGCAGCTGCCGCGCACAGCCGCTCTCCTCTATGGCGACTACGACGGCCCGGACGAGCTGGTCGTGCTGGTCGTCGACCCGGCCCGGGTCGGAGTCCCGGTGAAGTACGAGGCCGCGCGGCCGGGCGGGGAGGAGTTCCCGCACGTGTACGGGCCGGTGCCGGCCGACGCCGTGGTGGACGTGGAGCCCTGGGGATGAGCCGGCCGGGGGGCGCGCGACGCCGGTGACGGCGTGGGCCGTGGCCGTCGGGGAGCACTCGCGCTCGTGCTCCGGCAGGACGCCCGGCCGAAGGGCGCGCACCCGGAGAACGCGGACGGTTCGTCGGCCCGGCCCGACGTGAGGGGCGGCCGCAGCCGCCGTACGTCGCCGGCTGCTCGCCGGGCCCTCGGCAGGCCCCGGGAGGATCCCGTCGACATCCGCGTCCCCGTGCGTCTACGTGTCGACGGTCCGCTGACCGGCACCCGGCAGTCCGCCCGTCTCCGGGTCCCGGCCGGTCAGGCAGTACGTACCGCCGGCCGGATCGCGCAGCACCGTCCAGTGGGCGCCCCGGCGCACGAGGACGGCCCCCAGCTCTTCGTGTCGCGCGCGGACCGCGGCGATGTCCGCGCAGGCCAGGTCCGGATGGGCGGAGGCCGGCCGCTCGTCGTCGAGCCGCTGGAGCAGCAGCCGCACGGGCAGGCCCGCCGGCGGTCTCAGTACCGTGAACTCCGGCCGCGAGCCCGCCTGCCGCTCCCAGCCGGTGAGCCGGGACCAGAAGGCGGCCTCGGCGCCGTACGCGGACGGCGGGATGTCGAGGCACACCTGGTCCAGGCGGCTGCCCGCCACCACCGGCGGCCGTACCGTCTCCCCGTGCCAGGGCACGGCGCAGAACAACTGGCCTCCGGGTCACCGCAGTACGGCCCAGTCGCCGTGGTCCGCCACGAGGCCCGCGCCGAGTTCGCGGGCGGCCGCGGTCAACTCCCTTACGTCCTCGGTGCAGAGGTCGACATGGGCGCCGCCGTCTTCCTCGGCGACGCCCTGGAGCTTGACGCACGCGTCCGCCCCGTCGGCCTCGTCGGGCAGCAGCATCACGAACTCGCCCTGGTCGCCACGGGGTTCGGACAGCCGGGTGCCGGTGACGGCCGTCCAGAAGGCGCGTGCCTGGTGCAGGCGCGCGGCGGGCCGGTCGACGAAGGCGTACGTCCAGCGAATGATCATTCGGGAGTGTAGGCGTGAAGCCCCCGGAACCCGGGGGGAAGTCACTGCGCGGGCCGCTGGAGGAAGCGCAGCTGGTTCCCGGCCGGGTCACGGAAGGCGCAGTCGCGCACCCCGTACGGCTGGTCCGTCGGCTCCTGCAGCACATCCGCTCCGGACTCACGTACCCGCTCGAACAGCGCGTCGCAGTCCTCGGTGGTGAAGATGACGCCGCGCAGCATGCCCTTGGCGAGCAGTTCGGCCATCGCCTGCCGGTCGGCGGGGGAGGCGTCCGGGTTCGCGCCGGGCGGCTCCAGCACGATCTCCACGTCCGGCTGGAGCGGTGAGCCCAGGGTCACCCACCGCATGTTCTCGAAGCCCACGTCGTTGCGGACCTCCAGGCCGAGCACGTCACGGTAGAAGGCCAGGGCCTTGTCGTGGTCGTCCACCGCGATGAAACACTGCTTGAGTTTCACGTCCATGGGGCCACGCTAGGCCTCTTCCCCCCGTCGGGCCTCTTCGGTCCGTGACACGCGGGAGCTCACCAGGCCCGGCGGCGCGGGCGGGTGAACGTACGGGCCACGCAGGACGGGATCACCGCGCTCGCCTCGTGGTCGCGGGCCCGGTAGGCGCTCGGCGTCTCGCCGACCAGCTCGGTGAAGCGGGAGCTGAAGGAGCCGAGCGAGGTACAGCCGACGGCGAGGCACACCTCGGTCACGGTGAGGTCGCCCCGGCGCAGCAGCGCTTTGGCCCGCTCGATCCGGCGGGTCATGAGGTAGCTGTACGGGGTCTCGCCGAAGGCCTTGCGGAAGCTGCGCTGGAAGTGACCGGGGGACATCAGGGCGTCGCGGGCCAGCTCCGTCATGTCGAGCCGCTCGGCGTACTCGCGGTCCATGCGGTCGCGCACGCGGCGCAGCCGTCTGAGGTCCTCCAGGGCGGTCACCCCCTCAGCTTGGCACAGGACCGCACCACGCAGAACCGCCGGCAAAAGACCGCACCCGGTCTGCCCTGGACGCCGTTCTCGGCGGCCGGGCGGACCGGGTGCGGGCAGGAAGACCATGCGACCAAAGGCGTCGCAGGTCGAGCGGCATGATCCAGGATCAGGCCTTCTTGGTCTCCCAGAAGATCTTGTCGATCTGGGCGATGTAGTCCAGCGCCTTCTGGCCCGTCGCCGGGTCGGTGGACGCCTTGGCGGCCGAGAGGGCCTTCAGGGTGTCGTTGACCAGCTGGTGCAGCTCCGGGTACTTCTCGAAGTGCGGGGCCTTGAAGTAGTCGCTCCAGAGCACGGAGACGTGGTGCTTGGCCAGCTCCGCGCGCTGCTCCTTGATGACGGTGGCGCGCGCCTGGAAGTGGGGGTCGTCGTTGCCGGCCATCTTTTCCTGGACGGCCTTCACCGACTCCGCCTCGATGCGGGCCTGGGCCGGGTCGTACACGCCGCAGGGCAGGTCGCAGTGGGCGCTGACCTTGACCTTGGGGGCAAACAGGCGGGAAAGCATGGAGCATTCCTTCCTCGTGATCGTCTTCTCAGGTGCGACATTACTCCCTGAGGAAGGCGATTTCTCGGGTGCCCCCTAGGGCTTAGGACAAAAGTCCAGGGTGAGACTGAGACTGGTGGAGGAACGGACCGGGGAGGTGCCGGGGATGCCGGAGCTGTCGCAGGAGACCGAGCGGGGGAGGGCCGTGGCGCCCTTGGGGCTGGCCGAGGTGACGGGCCCGTCCATGGTGCCCACGCTCCAGCACGGTGACCGGCTGCTGCTGCAGTACGGGGCCGTGATCCGTCCGGGGGACATCGTGGTCCTGCGTCATCCGTTCCAGCAGGACCTGCTGGTCGTCAAGCGTGCCGTGGAGCGGCGCGAGGGCGGCTGGTGGGTGCTCGGGGACAATCCGTACGCGGGCGGGGACAGCACCGACTACGGGGTCGTGCCGGACGAACTCATTCTGGGCAAGGCGCGCTTCAGGTACCGGCCCGTGCCCGCGGGTCAGCGCTCGCCGCTGACGCTGGTGCGCTGGGCGCTCTCGGCCGCGAGGCCGCTCTTCTCCGAACGGTCGGCCTCCAGGCGCTTGCGGGCCCGGTAGGCGGCCACGTTGGCGCGGGTCGCGCAGCGGTCGGAGCAGTAGCGCCGGGAGCGGTTGGTGGAGGTGTCGAGGTAGGCGTTGCGGCACGGGGGCGCCTCGCACAGGCCGAGGCGGTCCACGCCGTACTCGGTCAGGTGGAAGGCCAGGCCCATCGCCGCGATCGCCGCGTAGCCGGCGGTGGCGTTGGACGGGTGGTCGGCCAGGTGCATGTGCCACAGCGGGCGGCCGTCCTCGTCGCGGTAGTCGTGCCCGGAGATCTGCGGGCTCACCGGGAACTCCAGCAGCAGCGAGTTCAGCAGGTCCACGGCGAGGGTCTCGTCGCCCTTGTCGGCCGCTTCGAAGACCGCGCGCAGCCGGGCCCGGACCGAGCGGAAGCGTGTGACGTCGGCGTCGGTGGCGCGGCGGGCCGCCGACGAATTCGCGCCGAACAGGTCGCGGACGGCCCCGACCGAGGTCAGGGCGTCCTTGCCCCGTGCCGGTTCCTCGCTGTTGACCAGACGTACGGCGTAATCCGAGTAATAGGCCAGTTCCACTTGTAGTCCTTACGGTGGCGCTTTATGGTCTTGTCTGCGGTCGGGTAACAGCCGGTCGTGTATCCAGGGTATTACGCGCAGCGAGGGGAGAGGGGTTTCCATGACCACGAGCACCGGAACCGACTGGGCGGCCTGGCAGGAGAGCTGGGACCGGCAGCAGGAGTGGTACATGCCGGACCGCGAGGAACGCTTCCGGACCATGCTCGACATGGTGGAGGCGCTCGTGGGCACCGCCCCGCGCGTGCTCGACCTGGCGTGCGGCACCGGCAGCATCACCGCCCGGCTGCTCGCCCGCTTCCCCGAGGCCACCAGCACCGGCGTCGACCTCGACCCGGCCCTGCTCGCCATCGCGCGCGGCACCTTCGAGGGCGACGACCGGGTCTCCTTCGTCACCGCCGACCTCAAGGACCCCGACTGGCGGGCGAAGCTGCCGTACGACTCCTACGACGCCGTCCTGACCGCCACGGCCCTGCACTGGCTGCACAGCGAACCCCTCGCGGCCCTCTACGGTCAGGTCGCGGAACTCGTCCGCGACGGCGGTGTCTTCATGAACGCGGACCACATGATCGACGAGACGACGCCCCGGATCAACGCGGCCGAGCGCGCCCAGCGCCACGCGCGCATGGATCAGGCCAAGCGGGACGGGGCCCTGGACTGGGCCGAGTGGTGGCAGCTCGCGGCGGAGGACCCCGTCCTCGCCGAGCCGACCGCCCGGCGCTTCGAGATCTACGGCGAGCACGCCGACGGGGACACGCCCTCGGCGGCCTGGCACGCGCGCGTACTGCGCGAGAAGGGCTTCGGCGAGGCCCGGCCGGTGTGGTGCTCGCCGTCGGACACCTTGCTGCTGGCACTGAAGTAGGCCCCTTCGCAGGGGGCAGACCCGCGGCGCTGTTCCGGTGGGGGTACCCGGGAAGCCCGGCCTGCTGCCCCGGCGGCATGGGGAAGGGCGGTACGGAGAACCCGTACCGCCCTTCCCCGGCGAAGCGTCAGAGCACCTTGGACAGGAACGACTGCGTCCGCTCGTGCTGCGGGTCGGTCAGGACGTCCCGCGGGTGGCCGGATTCGACCACCACACCGTCGTCCATGAACACCAGGCTGTCGCCCACCTCGCGGGCGAAGCCCATCTCGTGGGTGACGACGACCATCGTCATACCGGACTCGGCGAGGTCGCGCATGACGTCCAGGACGTCACCGACCAGCTCCGGGTCCAGCGCCGAGGTCGGCTCGTCGAACAGCATCAGCTTCGGGTCCATCGCCAGGGCCCGGGCGATCGCCACGCGCTGCTGCTGACCGCCGGAGAGCTGCGAGGGGTAGTGCCCGGCCCGGTCGGCCAGACCCACGCGCTCCAGCAACTGCATGGCCCGCTCCCGAGCCTGCGCCCTGCTCGTGCCCCGCACCTGGACCGGCGCCTCCATGACGTTGTCCACGGCCGTCATGTGCGGGAACAGGTTGAAGCGCTGGAAGACCATGCCGATGTCCCGGCGCTTCATGGCGACCTCGCGGTCACGCAGCTCGTACAGCTTCTCGCCCTGCTGGCGGTAGCCGACCAGCTCGCCGTCGACGTACAGCCGCCCGGCGTTGATCTTCTCCAGGTGGTTGATGCACCGCAGGAAGGTCGACTTGCCGGAGCCGGAGGGGCCGATGAGGCAGAACACCTCGCCCGGCTTCACCTCCAGGTCGATGCCCTTGAGCACCTCGACGTGACCGAAGGACTTGTGGACGCCCTCCGCCTTGACCATGGGGGCCGTCCCCTCGGGGGCGGTGTCGCTCTTGCTCAGCTTGTCGGTCATGCCATGCCTCCCTTCGGCCGGCCCAGGGAGAGCATGTTGGTCTTCACCTTCTGCCACGGAGTGGGCGGCAACTGGCGGCTGGAGCCGCGGGCGTAGTAACGCTCGATGTAGTACTGGCCGACGCTCAGCACCGAGGTCATGATCAGGTACCAGGCCGCGGCGAGGAAGTACATCTCCACCGGGGCGCCGGAGTTCTGGCCGATGTCCTGGGCGTAACGGAACAGCTCGGGATACTGGACGGCCGCCACGAGCGAGGTCGTCTTCAGCATGTTGATCACTTCGTTGCCCGTGGGCGGGACGATCACGCGCATCGCCTGCGGGATGATCACCCGGCGCAGGGTCTTGCTGTGGCTCATGCCCAGGGCGTGGGCCGCCTCGGTCTGGCCCTCGTCCACCGCGAGCAGACCGGCCCGGCAGATCTCGGCCATGTACGCCGCCTCGTTCAGACCCAGGCCGAGCAGCGCCGTCAGCAGCGGCGTCATGAAGTTCGACCAGTAGTCCTTGTAGAACGGCATCAGGTTGATGTACTCGAAGACCAGGCCCAGGTTGAACCAGAGGAACAGCTGGACCAGGACCGGCGTGCCGCGGAAGAACCAGATGTAGAACCAGGCGATCGAGGAGGTCACCGGGTTCTTCGACAGCCGCATCACCGCCAGGAGGACGCCGCCGACGATGCCGATCAGCATGGACAGGACCGTCAGCAGGAGGGTCTTGCCGACACCGGTCAGGATCCGGTCGTCGAAAAAGTAGTCCGGTACCGCGTGCCAGTTGATCCGGCCCTGGCCGAACGCGTAGATGATCGCGACGAGGATCGCGATCGCGATGACGGCGGAAACGTATCGTCCGTAGTGCCGGACCGGGATGGCCTTGATGGCCTCCGGGCCGGCCGGGGGAGTGCCCGGCTCCCCTGCCGTCTTCTTGATGTCAGTCACGGGTGTTGCCTCTCAGTGGCCGCTCGTGATTCCGCGGGTCACTTGCCGCCGTTGATCACGGACTCCTTGACGGCGCCGTCCTGGGCGCCCCACTTCTCGAGGATGTGCTGGTACTCGCCGTTCTTGATGATCGCGCCCACCGCCGCCTGCAGGGCGTCCCGCAGCTGGGTGTCCTTCTTGGAGACCGCGATGCCGTACGGGGCCGCCTCGACCTGCTCGCCGACGATCTCGAAGTCCTTGCCGCCGCCGGAGGTCTTCACGGCGTACGCGGCGACCGGGAAGTCGGCGGACACGGCGTCCGCACCGCCCGAGCGCAGACGGGTCTGGGCCTGCTGGTTGTCGTCGAAGGCCTCGATGCTGAGCTTCTTGCCGCCCGGACACTTCTTGGCCTGCTGCTTGGCCAGGTCCTCCGAGGTGGTGCCGCGCTGGACGGCGAGCTTCTTGCCGCAGAGGTCCGTCCAGTTCGTGATGCCCTGGGTGTCGCCCTTGCGCGTGTAGATCGAGACGCCGGCGGTCAGGTAGTCGACGAAGTCGACGCCCTCGCCGACCTTCTTGCCGGTGTCCGGGTCGACGCCCTCCTGACGGTTCTTGTTGTCCGTCATGGCCGACATCGCGATGTCGTAGCGGTCCGAGCGCAGACCGGTGAGCAGGCCGTCGAAGGTGCCGTTCTCGAACTGGAACTTCACGCCGAGCTGCTTGCCCATGGCAGCCGCCAGGTCGGGGTCCAGGCCGACGACGTTGCCGGAGGAGTCCTTGTACTCCACCGGCGCGTAGGCGATGTCCGATCCGACCTTGATGACACCCGCGCTCCGGATGTCCTGCGGGAGCTTGTCGGCGAGCGGGGCGCTGGTGGCGGACGCGCTGCCGGAGTCCTTGTTCTTGTCCTTGGTCTGGTCACCGCAGCCGGTGAGCAGCAGGGCGCCTGCGACCGCGATCGCACCGACCGCTGCCAAACGGGAGTGCGCGGCGGTGGTACGACGGGTGGAGCTTGCGGTCATCGTGGTTCCTCCGGCGGATGGGAAGAGTTGCCGATGGGTCGACGGAAACACACACCTTCGGGTGTCGCGACCTCGTGGGTTTACCGCATCTTGCCATTCGGACTACGCCATTCAGGGGAGTCGCTATGTCAAAATCGGATAACGGGTGACCCCCGAACCGCATCAGGTCGGTACATCCTCGGTCCATCGCCACCGAACCATCTGCGGGAATCCAGCCTTCCGGCCGGAAAATCTTCAGTGCGTCTCACGATGTGATCATCCGGGACGCTGTCCCTTTCGCACCGTTCGGGCCCCTCGTCACCACTCCGCGCCACCTTGGCATGGCCTGGACGCCGGGTCGCGGTGCCGCCGGCCGCGCGTCACCTCGGCGTGCCTTTCCGCTTCCGCGATGTGACCTTGCACCTAATGGACTCGTCGTGAGTGCCGTCCGTCCGGTAAGAAAGGTCTTTACACCCCTCATCCGGGGCTCAGGGCGCGTGTGCGGCGCGCCCGTCGCGTATGTGCTCGTACGTATCCGCAATCGAGCCGTACGCGGTGCCCGCCCACCCCTCACCAGGAGTGGTCGACCCTCAAACCATGCATAGCTAAGGGGTACAACAAAGTGGCAGCGGAGATCGTCAATCCTCGCAGCGACGGCAGTACGGATCAGGACGGCGGGGCCGAGCCCCTCGATTCCTTCGATCCGGCGTTCGCGCTGCACCGCGGCGGCAAGATGGCCGTGCAGGCCACCGTGCCGATCCGGGACAAGGACGACCTTTCCCTCGCGTACACGCCCGGCGTCGCTCGCGTGTGCACCGCGATCGCGGAACAGCCGGAGCTGGTCAACGACTACACATGGAAGTCCTCGGTGGTCGCCGTCGTGACCGACGGCACCGCCGTGCTCGGACTCGGGGACATCGGTCCCCAGGCCTCCCTCCCCGTGATGGAGGGCAAGGCGATCCTCTTCAAGCAGTTCGGCGGCGTCGACGCGGTGCCGATCGCGCTCGACTGCACCGACGTGGACGACATCGTCGAGACCGTCGTCCGGCTCGCTCCCTCCTTCGGCGGAGTGAACCTGGAGGACATCTCGGCGCCCCGGTGCTTCGAGATCGAGCGCCGGCTCCAGGAGCGCCTGGACATCCCGGTCTTCCACGACGACCAGCACGGCACGGCCGTCGTGACGCTCGCGGCGCTGCGGAACGCGGCGCGGCTGAGCGGACGTGAGATCGGGCAGTTGCGGGCCGTCATCTCGGGCGCCGGCGCGGCCGGTGTCGCCATCGCCAAGATGCTGGTCGAGGCCGGCATCGGGGACGTGGCCGTGGCGGACCGCAAGGGTGTCGTGTCGGCGGACCGGGCGGACCTGACGCCGGTCAAGCGCGAGCTGGCCTCCTTCACCAACAAGGCCGGCCTCACCGGCACGCTGGAGGACGCCCTCGCGGGCGCGGACGTCTTCATCGGCGTCTCCGGCGGTACGGTCGCGGAGGCGGCCGTCGCCTCCATGGCCGAAGGCGCCTTCGTCTTCGCGATGGCCAACCCGAACCCGGAGATCCACCCGGAGGTGGCGCACAAGTACGCGGCGGTCGTCGCGACCGGGCGCTCGGACTTCCCGAACCAGATCAACAACGTGCTGGCCTTCCCCGGGATCTTCGCGGGCGCGCTGCAGGTGCGGGCCACGCGGATCACGGAGGGCATGAAGATCGCCGCGGCGGAGGCGCTGGCCTCGGTGGTCGGGGACGACCTCGCCGCCGACTACGTGATTCCGTCGCCGTTCGATGAGCGCGTCGCTCCCGCGGTGACCGCCGCGGTGGCCGCGGCCGCTCGGGCTGAAGGAGTCGCCCGGCGCTGACGTCGGCCGAAATGGTCCCGTCCGGGTGGGCGGGACCATTTTTCTGCCCACCCGCCCGTGCCGTCAGGCGGTGACGAGGGTGCTTCTCAAAGCTCGTCGCTGCCGCGCTGCGCTGTACGGGTGCCCGTGCGCAAGAGGGCATGTGTCACAGGGCCCCGCGGTTCCGTCGGCTGGGCGCTCCACCTATCGTCGAGCCCATGTTCGCTGTCTACGCCGCCCGAATCGACCGCGACCAGCCGCTCACCGGCCTCGAGTTGGGGGAGCGTCCGGCTCCCGAGGCCCGTCCCGGCTGGAGCACCATCACGGTGCGGGCCGCTTCCCTCAACCACCACGACCTCTGGTCCCTGCGCGGCGTCGGCCTCCCGGAGGACCGGCTCCCGATGATCCTCGGCTGTGACGCCGCCGGCATCGACGAGGACGGCAACGAGGTCGTCCTGCACTCCGTCATCGGCCAGACCGGCCACGGGGTCGGCCCGAACGAGCCGCGCTCCATCCTCACCGAGCGCTACCAGGGCACCTTCGCCGAACAGGTCGCCGTACCGACCTGGAACGTCCTGCCCAAGCCCAAGGAACTGTCCTTCGCCGAGGCCGCCTGTCTGCCGACCGCGTGGCTGACGGCCTACCGGATGCTCTTCACCAACGCCGGGGTACGACCGGGCGACTCGGTCCTCGTGCAGGGCGCGGGCGGCGGTGTCGCCACGGCCGCGATCGTGCTCGGCAAGGCGGCGGGCCTCAGGGTCTTCGCCACCAGCCGGGACGAGGCGAAGCGGAAGCGGGCCCTGGAACTCGGGGCCGTGGAGGCGGTGGAGCCAGGAGCGCGGCTGCCGCAGCGGGTCGACGCCGTCATCGAGACCGTGGGCGCCGCGACCTGGTCCCACTCGGTGAAGTCGCTGCGGCCCGGCGGCACGATCGTCATCTCCGGCGCCACCAGCGGCGACCGGCCCTCGCACGCCGAGCTGACCCGGATCTTCTTCCTGGAGCTGAAGGTGGTCGGCTCCACCATGGGCACCAAGGACGAGCTCGAGGACCTGCTCTCCTTCTGCGCCGCCACCGGTGTACGGCCCGTCATCGACGAGGAGCTGCCGCTGGACCGGGCCCGTGAGGGCTTCGAGCGGCTGGCCTCCGGGGGGCAGTTCGGGAAGATCGTGCTCACCACCCCCTGAAGTCCGCCGCGCCTGTGAGATCCCTGCAGGCGGACAGAGCCGACAGGCGGGCCCGGGATGCCGGGCCCGCCTTTTCCACGGCCCGGGTGTCAACTGTGGTTGACAACGGCAGGCGTGTCAACGTAGGTTGACATCATGACGGAGGCAACCGATCTCGCCGAGCGAGCCGGTGACCGTGACCCGCGGGTGGGACTGCGGGCCGTGGCCGCGCTGCGCAGGCTGCTGGAGCAGCTGGAGGCGGTGCAGGTGCGCAATGCGCGCAATCAGGGCTGGTCGTGGCAGGAGATCGCCGCGGAGCTGGGTGTCAGCAGGCAGGCCGTGCACAAGAAGTACGGGAGGCGTTGATGTTCGAGCGGTTCACGAAGGACGCCAGGACGGTCGTCAAGGAGGCGTTCGCCCATGCGGAGGGGGGCCGGGCGCAGACCGTCGAGCCCGAGCACCTGCTGCTCGCGCTCCTCGACCGCGACGGCAGCCGGGCATCCTTCGCGCTTGCCGCCCTCGGGCTCGCCGAGCGGCGCGAGCCGGTGCGGCAGGCCCTGGCGGAGGCGCGGCGACGTGCCGGACTGACCCGGGCCGACGCGGACGCGCTGGCGGAACTGGGCATCGACGTCTCGCAGATCGTGGCCCGGGTGGAGGAGGCGCACGGGGTCGGGGCGATGTCCGGCGACCGGAAGGACGCTCACCGGTGGTCGGGGCGCCGGCCGAGCTTCAGCCGGGGCGCGAAGGACGTCCTGGAGAGGTCCCTGCGCATCGCCCTCGCCCACCGCGACCGGCACATCGGCGACGAGCACCTGCTGCTGGCGCTCACGGTCCTGCCGGGTGTGGCGGCCGAGGTGCTGGCCGATCAGGGGGTGACGTACGCGTCGGTGACCCGGGTGCTGTACGGCGAGGGGGAGGCGAAGGCCGGCTGAGCGCCGGCCGGTCGCAGTCCCGCTCCCGTCGGTCAGGCCTTCGGCGCCCGCAGTATCGCCCCGATGTGCGCCGCGGCCGTCGACAGGTGGCGGCGGGCGTCGCGCAACTGGTCGGCGGTGATGCCGTGGTCGCGGGCCGTGTCGCGGATGTCGTCACGGAAGCGGTCCAGGAGGCGGTCCAGATCGCGGGCCGGGTCGCCGGTGACGTCCTCGTGGGCCCAGGAAGGCTCGTACGCGGCCGGGAAGTCCTCCGGGGTGGCGGAGTAGTGGGGTTCGGTCGCGGGCGTGGACCTGGTCGTGCCCTCGGGGGCGCGGCCGAAGGACCAGTCCTTGCCGAACTCCTTGCCGAACTCCTTGCCGAAGTCCTTTCCGAACTCGCCGAACTCCTTCGCCAGCTCGGTCAGGCCCTCACGGACGCCGGTCGGCCAGTCGCCGCGCGCGAAATGGTCCTGGACCCGGTCCTGGACCCGCCGGGCGATCCGCTGCATCTCCTCCTGTGCCTGCGCCCGGGCCCGCGCCTGGGCCTCCTGCGCCTGCCGGCGGGCCTGCTGGGCCTCCTCGCGGGCCCGGCGGCTCTCGTCCTTGGCGCGGCGGGCCTGCTCCTTCCACTCCTGCTTGACCCGGCGCATCTCCTCCTTGGCGGCGCGCCAGGCCTCCTTGTCGTCCAGGTCGGCGCGCTCCCCGAAGGGGCCCGCCGCGGCCCCTGCCGCCGTGCCGCCCCGGCGCGCCTCGGAGGCCGCCGCCCGCATCTCACGGCGTAGGTCGCCCGCCGCGCCGCGCACATCGGCCCGTATCTCGGCGGCCAGTTCCGCGACCGACTCGCGGATCTCCAGTTCGAGGTCGGCCAGCTCACCGCTGCGGTCGGCCAGTTCGGCGCGGCCGGCGTCCGTGATGGAGTACACCTTGCGGCCGCCCTCGGTGGTGTGCCGGACCAGGCCCTCGGCCTCCAGCTTGGCCAGGCGGGGGTAGACGGTGCCCGCCGAGGGGGCGTACAGCCCCTGGAAGCGCTCCTCCAGCAGCCTGATGACCTCGTACCCGTGGCGCGGGGCCTCGTCGAGCAGCTTGAGCAGGTACAGGCGGAGGCGGCCGTGGGCGAAGACGGGGGGCATGTCAGAGCACCTTCTTGTCGGTCGTGCCGTCGGCCGGGGCGTCGGTGGCGCCGGTGCCCCGGCCGGAGACGGAATTGTCCCCCGGAGCGGCCGACGCGTCGTCGACCGGGTCGGGTGTGGCGCCGGTGCCGGAGTTCCGTGGGGGCTCGGCCTCCCAGAAGGCGCTCTCCTCCTCGTCGTCGCGGGGCGGGCGGCGCAGGAGGGCGATCGAACCGGAGACCGTGGTGGCCCGGAGCCTGCCGGTGCCCGCGCCGAGCCGGCCGGTGATCTTGTGGGCGCCCCACTGGCCGTGCACCCGCAGTCCGTCGAAGGCGTTGGAGATCGTGCCGCTCGCCGTGTTGGCCTCCACCTCGGCGTCCGCCGGGTGCGGCAGGCGGATGGCGATCTCGCCGGAGACGCTGGTGAGACTGACCTCCGTCGGGCCGTCCGGGTCCAGGTCGACGATCATGGAGCCGCTGACGGAGTCCGCGCGGACGGAGGGTCCGGAACCGTCGACCACGGTCAGGTCTCCCGAGACGGAGTGGAAGCGCAGGTCGCCGGTGACCGCCTGGGCCTCCAGGTTCCCCGAGACGGTGTCCGCCCGGACCGGGCCCGCGACGCCGACCAGGGTGGTGTCGCCGGTCACGCCCTTGATCACCGCCGGGCCGCGGATGCCGGAGACGACCGCGCCGGCGCCGACCACGCCCACCTCCACGCGCGTGCCGGCCGGGACCGCCAGGGAGACGACGGCGCTGCGGCGCCAGCCCTTGCGGTCGAGCCATTTCAGGAAGCCCTTCCAGGGCAGGTCGTCGTAGGCCACCGTGAGGGTGCCGCGCTTTTCGGTGACCACCAGGGGCGGTCCCTCTATCTCCGAGACCTCCAGGCGGGCGGAACCTTCGTCCGTGCCCACCACGTTCACCGTTCCGTTGACGATGCGCACGTGCAGGTCGCTCACGGTGGTGTCGAAGGTCAGCTTCTGGGGCTCGGCGACGGACCACTCGGACATGGGGGGACCTCCTCGACGGGACCAGGCGCGACGCGCCATATCGTGTCCACTGAGAAACACGATATATCGCGGATGGGGGAAGTCAAGGCACTCTTTCGGGTGAGTCCCGGCATGCAAAAGCGGGGCGCCGTACCGGCGCCCCGCACAGATCGCGGACGGACCTACTCCTCGTCCTCGTCGTCCAACCGGGCGAGCCAGGTCGCCAGACGCTCCACCGGTACCTCGAAGTCCGGGTTCAGGTCGACGAACGTCCGCAGTTGCTCGGCGAGCCACTCGAAGGTGATCTCCTCCTCACCGCGCCGCTTCTCCAGTTCTTCAATGCCTCGGTCGGTGAAGTACACAGATGCTCTCCTGTGGGTCGGCCATGGGCCAAGGGTTCTACGGCTCCAGCGTATGCGCAGCAAGGGCCCGGCCCCGAGTCCGTGGGGACTCGGGGCCGGGCCCTTGCTGCGTGCGTGCCGGAGGCCCTACGCCTCGAACACCTCACGGACCAGCTGCTCCTGCTCCACCTGGTGCCGCTTCGCGGAGCCGACCGCCGGGGACGAGGAGTGCGGACGCGAGATGCGCCGCAGGCGCTCGCCGTGCGGGACGTCCGCGCCGACCGCCAGGTCCAGGTGGTCGATCAGGTTGAGCGCGATGAACGGCCAGGCACCCTGGTTGGCCGGCTCCTCCTGCGCCCACAGGTACTTCTCGGCGTTCGGGTACTTGTTGACCTCCGCCTGGATCTCGGCACCCGGCAGCGGGTACAGCCGCTCGATGCGGATGATCGCGGTGTCCGTCACGCCCCGCTTCTGCCGCTCGGCCTCAAGGTCGTAGTACAGCTTGCCGGCCACGAACACGACCTTGCGGACCGCGGCCGGGTCCGCCGTCGTGTCCCCGATGACGGGACGGAACTGACCCGACGTGAACTCCTCCGTCTTCGACGCGGCGGCCTTCAGGCGGAGCATCGACTTCGGGGTGAAGACCACCAGCGGCTTGTGGTGCGGGTTGTGCACCTGCCACCGCAGGAGGTGGAAGTAGTTCGACGGCAGGGTCGGCATGGCGACCGTCATGTTGTTCTGGGCGCAGAGCTGGAGGAACCGCTCGACCCGGGCCGAGGAGTGGTCCGGGCCCTGGCCCTCGTAGCCGTGCGGCAGGAGCAGGGTGACGCCGGACGTCTGGCCCCACTTCTGCTCCGCCGCCGAGATGTACTCGTCGACCACCGTCTGGGCGCCGTTGACGAAGTCACCGAACTGCGCCTCCCACATCACGAGCGCGTCGGGGCGGGCCAGCGAGTAGCCGTACTCGAAGCCCATGACCGCGTACTCGGACAGCAGGGAGTTGTAGACGTTGTAGCGCGCCTGGTCTTCGGCGAGGTACTGGAGCGGGGTGTACTCCTCGCCCGTCGCGCGGTCGATGAGGACCGCGTGGCGCTGGCCGAAGGTGCCGCGCTGGGAGTCCTGGCCGGACAGCCGGACCGGGGTGCCCTCCAGCAGCAGGGAGCCGACCGCGAGGGTCTCGCCCATGCCCCAGTCGATCGTGCCGTCCTCGACCATCGCCGCACGGCGCTGCAACTGGGGCAGCAGGCGCGGGTGCACGTGGAAGGAGTCCGGGATGTTGACCTGGGACTCGGCGATGCGCTTGACGACCTCCGAGGAGATCGCGGTGTTCACGGCGACCGGGAACTCCGCCTGCGGGTCCGACACGGGGCCGGGGGCCTGCTGGGTCGTGACGGCCTCGCGGACCTCCGTGAAGACCTTCTCCAGCTGACCCTGGTAGTCCTGGAGGGCCTGCTCGGCCTCTTCCAGGGTGATGTCGCCGCGACCGATCAGGGACTCGGTGTACAGCTTGCGCACCGAGCGCTTCTTGTCGATCAGGTCGTACATCAGCGGCTGGGTGAAGGCCGGGTTGTCCGACTCGTTGTGACCGCGGCGGCGGTAGCAGATGAGGTCGATCACCACGTCCTTGTTGAACGCCTGGCGGAACTCGAAGGCCAGCCGCGCGACGCGGACGACGGCCTCGGGGTCGTCGCCGTTCACGTGGAAGATCGGGGCCTCGATCATGCGGGCCACGTCGGTGGCGTACATGGAGGAGCGCGAGGACTCGGGGGCCGCGGTGAAGCCGACCTGGTTGTTGATGACGATGTGGACCGTGCCGCCGGTGCGGTAGCCGCGCAGCTGCGACATGTTCAGGGTCTCGGCCACCACGCCCTGGCCCGCGAAGGCCGCGTCGCCGTGCAGCGCGACGGGCAGCACGGTGAAGTCCGTCCCGCCCTTGTTGATGATGTCCTGCTTGGCGCGGGCGATGCCCTCGATGACCGGGTCGACCGTCTCCAGGTGGGACGGGTTGGCGGCCAGCGAGACCTTGATCTGCTCGCCGTCCAGGCCGGTGAAGGTGCCCTCGGCGCCCAGGTGGTACTTGACGTCACCGGAGCCGTGCATCGACTTCGGGTCGAGGTTGCCCTCGAACTCGCGGAAGATCTGCGCGTAGGACTTGCCGACGATGTTGGCGAGGACGTTGAGGCGGCCACGGTGGGCCATGCCGATGACGACCTCGTCCAGGCGGGACTCGGCGGCGGAGTCGATCACCGCGTCGAGCAGCGGGATGACGGACTCGCCGCCCTCCAGCGAGAAGCGCTTCTGGCCGACGTACTTCGTCTGCAGGAACGTCTCGAAGGCCTCCGCGGCGTTCAGCCGGCGCAGGATCCGCAGCTGCTCCTCACGCTCCATCTTGGCGTGCGGGCGCTCGACGCGGTCCTGGATCCACTTGCGCTGCTTGGGGTCCTGGATGTGCATGAACTCGATGCCGGTGGTGCGGCAGTACGAGTCGCGCAGGACACCGAGGATGTCGCGCAGCTTCATCATCGACTTGCCGGCGAAGCCGCCGACCGCGAAGTCGCGCTCCAGGTCCCACAGCGTGAGCCCGTGCTCGGTGATGTCCAGGTCGGGGTGCTTGCGCTGCTTGTACTCCAGCGGGTCGGTGTCGGCCATGACATGACCGCGGACCCGGTAGGAGTGGATCAGCTCGAAGACACGGGCGGCCTTGGTGACGTCGTCGTCGTGGCTGGCGTCGATGTCCTTGAGCCAGCGGACCGGCTCGTACGGGATCCGCAGCGCCTCGAAGATGTCGTCGTAGAAGCCGTTCTCGCCCAGCAGCAGGTTCGCGACCTGGCGCAGGAACTCGCCGGAGGCGGCGCCCTGGATCACCCGGTGGTCGTAGGTCGACGTGAGCGTCATGACCTTCGAGATGCCGAGCTTGTTCAGGGTGTCCTGGCTGGTGCCCTGGAACTCCGCCGGGTAGTCCATGGAGCCGACGCCCATGATCACTGACTGGCCGGGCATCAGACGCGGCACGGAGTGGACGGTGCCGAGGCCGCCGGGGTTGGTCAGGGAGACCGTGACACCGGTGAAGTCGTCCATCGTCAGCTTGTTGTCGCGGGCGCGACGGACGATGTCCTCGTAGGCCTGCCAGAACTCGAAGAAGTTCAGCGTCTCGGCCTTCTTGATGGCGGCCACGACGAGCTGGCGGTCACCGTTGGGCTTCACCAGGTCGATGGCCAGGCCGAGGTTGACGTGCGGCGGCTTGACGAGGGTCGGCTTGCCGTCCTTCTCGCCGAACGACCAGTTCATCGACGGCATGGCCTTGATGGCCTGCACCATCGCGTACCCGATGACGTGCGTGAAGGAGATCTTCCCGCCGCGGGCGCGCTTGAGGTGGTTGTTGATGACGATGCGGTTGTCGAACAGCAGCTTCACCGGGACCGCGCGGACCGAGGTGGCGGTCGGCAGCTCCAGCGAGGCGTTCATGTTCTTCGCGACGGCGGCGGCGGGGCCGCGCAGCGTGATCAGCTCCGGGCCCTCGGGGGCCTCGGCGGCGGGAGCGGCCTTCGCCTTCGGCTGAGCGGGCGCCTGTGCGGGCTGCGCCGGCTTGGCCGGGGCGGGGGCCGCGGCCTTCGCCGCGGGAGCGGGGGCCGGAGCCGCTGCGGGCTTCGGGGCCGCGGGCGCCGGGGCGGCGGCCTGGGGGGCCGGGGCCGCGGGCTGGGCCTGTGGGGCCGTGGTGGTGGTCCCTGCGGCCCCCGCGGCCGCAGTACCCGCCGGAGCCGGGGTGGCAGGAGCGCCCGGCTTGTAATCGGCGAAGAAGTCCCACCAGGCGCGGTCTACAGAATTCGGGTCCTGGAGGTACTGCTGATAGATCTCGTCTACGAGCCACTCGTTCGGACCGAACGCGGCAGCGGGGTTCTTCCCGGCTCGGTCGTCGGTCGTGGGGGCACCGCCCGGCCGAAGGCTGGGGGAGCTCGAGTTACTGGGGGACTGTGGCGACACGGCGGCAACCGCCCTCTTCCGCTTCACAAGGTGATGGACAGCGGGAATAAAGGCTACGCCTCCAAGACCGCGAAGGTCAGGTCGGGCCCGTTCATCGTCGCGTAAGTCACACCGAAAATCTTGTTTCAGGGCTTGATATGGCGGGAAACAAGCGTAGTTCCGCAGGTGAGAGGGTGCACCGGCACCGGCCCGGCGCGCCTTCGTTCGACGGGTGGCGCGGGCCTGCCTCCGATCACACGTGTCCAGCTGCGCGGGAACGGCAGCGGCCGTCGTGGATCTTGTGCTTCCGGTTGGAACCCTACGTCAACTCGGGACGGAAGACAGTCCCGGGAGGGTGACGATGATCCGGCAGCCCCGTTCCGATTCGGCCACACCGATCCGGCCGCCGTGCAGATCCACCGCCCACCGGGCGATCGCGAGCCCGAGTCCCGTACCGCCGTCGCTGCCCGGTCCGTGCGGCCGGGTCACCGCGCCCCGGTTGAACCGCTCGAACACCCGGTGCCACTCCGACCGGGGGATCCCGGGGCCCTCGTCCAGGACCTCCAGCTCCAGCGACTCCGGCTGCGGACCGCGCCGCGCCTTCACCGTCACGCGGCCGTGCGGCGGGCTGTGCTTGACCGCGTTGTCGATCAGGTTGGCGACGACCTGGTGGATGCGCTCGGGGTCCGCGTGCGCGGTCAGCTCCGGCGGCGAGACGTCGAGGTGCAGATGGACGTCCGTACGCGTGTGGCTGCCGGAGCCGGAGGCGATGCCCGCGCGCGCGGAGGCGACCATGTTGGCCTCCTTCAGCACGCCCGACAGGTACGGCCACACCTCGAACCGCCGCATCTTCAGCGGTACGACGCCGTTGTCGAGTCGGGACAGGTCCAGCAGTGTCTCCACCAGCCGGCCGAGCCGCTCGGTCTGCTTCAGGGCCGTGCGCATGGTCTCCGGGTCGGCCTCGGTGACCCCGTCGACGATGTTCTCCAGCACCGCGCGCAGCCCGGCGATCGGGGTGCGCAGCTCGTGCGAGACGTTCGCCACCAATTCCTTGCGCTGCCGGTCCTGGGCCTCCAGCTCATCGGCCATGACGTTGATCGTCCCGGCCAGATGGCCGAGTTCGTCCCGGCGGTTCTCCTTCACCCGGCGCGTGTAGTCGCCCTGGGAGATCGACCGGGCGACCGTGTTCATCTCGTCCAGCGGCATGGTGAGCGAGTGCGCCACGAACTGCGTGATCAGCAGCGTGGCGATCATCGAGAAGACCGTGATGAAGCGCAGCTCCGTCTTGGTGTGCACCGCGATCATCGACAGACCGGTGGTGATCAGCACCGAGATGACGACCAGCGCGCCCAGCTTGGTCTTGATCGAGAACGGGCGTACGCCGCCCCAGGGTTCCCCCCCGGGGCTCCTCCGTGCGGCCTGGCGCCCGGCAGCGCTCATGGGGTCGGCGTCTCCAGGGCGTAGCCCACGCCGTGCACCGTGCGGATCCGCTCGGCGCCGATCTTCCGCCGCAGCGCCTTGATGTGGCTGTCGACCGTGCGGGTGCCGGAGGCGTCCGCCCAGTCCCACACCTCGGCCAGCAGCTGCTCGCGGGAGAGCACCGCGCGCGGGGTGTTCGCCAGGCACACCAGCAGGTCGAACTCGGTGGGCGTCAGATGGACGTCCTCCGACTTCACCCGCACCCGGCGCTGCGCGTGGTCGATCTCCAGCTCACCGAGCCGCAGGATCCCGCTGCGCGGCGTCGCGGCGGCGAGCGCGGCCCGCTCCACGCGCCGCAGCAGCACGTGCACGCGTGCCGCCAGCTCCCGCATCGAGAACGGCTTGGTCATGTAGTCGTCGGCGCCGACCCCGAGCCCGACCAGCATGTCGGTCTCGTCGTCCCGCGCGGTGAGCATCAGCACCGGCACGGGCCGCTGCGCCTGCACCCGCCGGCAGACCTCGAGCCCGTCGAAGCCGGGCAGCATGATGTCCAGGATCAGCAGGTCGGGCTGCCAGGCCTCGGCCGTGTCGACAGCGGCCGGACCGTCGGACGCCGTTTGCACGAGAAATCCCTCGGCGCGCAGCCGGGCCGCGATGGCGTCGACGATCGTCGGGTCGTCCTCGACGACCAGCACCCGGCGCTGTGCGCCCGGGGTGGTCGTCGCCGCGCCGCTCTGGGAGGTGTGTGTCTGCTCCATCGCCCGCCCCTGTTGCTTTCCGGAATCCGTGGGGTGATCCCATGACTGCGATTGACGCTTGAATGATCCGCGTCAGGGCAGCACATTACGGGGACTCACGGCGCTGTCGCTATCCAGGTCGGACGCCGAGGTGCACGGCGTCCGGAACGCCCCGGGCAACGGGCACCTCTTCGGTACGCACCTGCCGGAACCCGGCATTCCACAAGGTTCCTTCAAATTCCGGAGACGGTTTCGCCGACCACACCGCGAGTACCCCGCCCGGCCTCAACACCCTTGCGCAGACGGCGAGTCCAGCGGTTTCGTAGAGACCGTCGTTGTCCTCCGTGACGGTCCAGCCCGGCCCGTTGTCGATGTCGAGACACAGCGCGTCGAACGTGTCCGATGTCTCATTGACGTACGACACGAGATCGGCTTCCACGATGTCGGTGCGGGGATCGGCGAGCGCGGCGGCGGACAGTTCTGACAGGGGCCCGTGGCGATGCCAGTCGATGACGGCGGGCTCCCGCTCCACGACGACGATCCGCCCCCAGCGCGGGTCGGCGGCCGCGTGCGCGAGCGAGAACCCCACGCCCAGCCCCCCGATCAGCACGTCCGGCGCCGGGCGCCCGTCCAGGGCGGCGCACGCGGCGTCGACGAGCAGTCGCTCCGAGCGTCCGTCGGAGGTGTCCATCAGGAAACAGCCGTTGGCGATGATCTGCAGCAGCGCACCGTGTCTGCGCAGCACCACCTCGCCGTACGGGCCGTCGCGCCGGTCCAGGACCACGGGTGAGTCGTACGCGGCAGTCATGCGTCCATCCTGCTCGAACGTGGCTTGACGTTCACGGGAATTACGGATGACGGGCCGGCGGGCGCGGGCGGCACCTGAGAGGTTGCTGTGCATCCGCTCTCGCGTGGCGTCCGTCATAGACAGCGGCCCGGTGAACGCGAAGGGTGGGGCGCGACGGAAGGAGCGCCTCACCGTGGACCGCATCGCGACGGGCCCTGCGACGGCCGCGTCACCGCCCCCGCGGGGCACGCCCCTTCCCGCCGGCACCGACGGCCTCCCGGTCCCCGGGGCGGGCGGGCTGCTGGACGGCATGCCACGCCAGCGCGGCACGGCGCCACCCGCATCGGCGCCGGTCGAGGGGCGTCCGGCCGCATCGGCACCGGTTGAGCCGTGTTCGGTCGTCCCGGCGCCGGTCGAGGGGCGTCCGGCGGCTCCGGCACCGGTTGAGCCGTGTTCGGTCGTCCCGGCGCCGGTCGAGGGGCGTCCGGCGGCTCCGGCACCGGTCGAGGCGTGTTCGGTCGTCCCGGCGCCGGTCGAGGGGCGTCCGGCGGCTCCGGCACCGGTCGAGGCGTGTCCGCCCGCCCCGGCAGCGGCCGAGGCGTGTCCGCCCGTCCCCGCGCCGCGCTGGTGGCGTCTGCTGCCCACTCCGGTCGGCACGCCGTTCACCTTCGGTTACGCGGCCGTCCTGGTCGTCACCTCCACGGTCGCGGACCTGGCCGACCCCGGACTCGTGCACACTCTCTACGAGAACTCCAGTACCGACGTGGCCCACCTGCTGCGCACGCCCGTACTGGTGCTGCTGGCGAGCGCGGTGTGGATCGCGGGCGGGATCGTCTCGCCGTACGCGCCGGCCTTCGTGCTGGTGCTCGGCGCGCTGGAGCGGCGGATCGGCGGGGCTCGCGCGGCCTGCGTGTTCCTCGCCGGACACGTCGTGGCCACGCTCGCCACCGAGGTTCCCGTCGGCCTGGCCGTCCTGGTCGGACACCTTCCTCAGACCTCGCTGCACCGCCTCGACTACGGCATCAGTTTCGGTGTCGCCGCCAGCGTCGGCGCCCTGGCCGGCCTGCTCCGACCGTGGTCGCGCGGACTCCTGCTCCTCCTCGCGGGCGGCGCGCTCCTGAACGACCTGATCGCCTTCCGGGACCCGATGACCAACTGGGGCCACCTCATCGCCCTTTCGCTCGGTGTCGCCGGTTGGCCCCTGGTCCGGCGTCGGCAGCGGACCGCCACGGCGCCGCTGGGCCGCAGTACTTCCTGAGGCAGAGAACCAACCCCTGGGGCGCGACAACGCCAGTGACCTGCAGGAACAGTCACGTCGTCCGCTGATCGCCCACAGCGAACAGGACTTCGGGAACATCAGCGGAGCGCCAAGCATTGAGTCGGCATAGCTCAAGTTGACTGCCTAAGGGGAGATCATGGCTGCTGAGTCCACGGCGTTCACGCTCGTACTGCCCGTGCTGCCGCTCGACGACGAGGTCGTGCTGCCCGGGATGGTGGTTCCGCTGGACCTGAGCGACTCCGAGGTGCGGGCCGCGGTGGAGGCCGCACAGGCCGCCGCCCGGTCGGAGCCTGGGAAGCCCAGGGTGCTGCTGGTGCCGCGCATCGACGGGACGTACGCCAAGACCGGTGTGCTGGGCACGGTCGAGCAGGTCGGCCGGCTGGCCGACGGTGACCCGGGGGCTCTGATCCGCGGCCGGAGCCGGGTGCGGATCGGCGCCGGCACCACCGGCCCCGGTGCCGCGCTCTGGGTCGAGGGCGCCCGGATCGACGAGAGCGTGCCCGACCCGCTGCCGGGCCAGGCTGCTGAACTCGTCAAGGAGTACAAGGCGCTCGCCACCACCTGGCTGAAGAAGCGCGGCGCCTGGCAGGTCGTGGACCGCGTCCAGGCCATCGACGACGTCTCCGCGCTCGCCGACAACTCCGGCTACTCGCCGTTCCTCACCACCGAGCAGAAGGTCGAACTGCTCGAGACCGCCGACCCGGTGGCCCGCCTCAAGCTCGCCACGCAGCAGCTGCGCGACCACCTCGCCGAGCAGGACGTGGCCGAGACCATCGCCAAGGACGTCCAGGAGGGCGTCGACAAGCAGCAGCGCGAGTTCCTGCTGCGCCGTCAGCTCGAGGCCGTCCGCAAGGAACTGCGCGAGCTGAACGGCGAGAAGGAGGGCGAGGAGTCCGACGACTACCGGGCCCGCGTGGAGGCCGCCGACCTGCCGGAGAAGGTCCGCGAGGCCGCCCTGAAGGAGGTCGACAAGCTCGAGCGGGCCTCCGACCAGTCGCCCGAGGGCTCGTGGATCCGCACCTGGCTGGACACCGTCCTGGAGATGCCCTGGAACGAGCGGACCGAGGACGCCTACGACATCCAGGGCGCCAAGGCCGTCCTCGACGCCGAGCACGCCGGGCTCGAGGACGTGAAGGAGCGCATCACCGAGTACCTGGCGGTGCGCAAGCGGCGCAGCGAGCGGGGCCTGGGCGTCATCGGCGGGCGGCGCGGCGGTGCCGTGCTGGCCCTCGTCGGCCCGCCCGGCGTCGGCAAGACCAGCCTCGGTGAGTCCGTCGCGCACGCGATGGGGCGCAAGTTCGTCCGGGTCGCCCTCGGCGGCGTCCGGGACGAGGCCGAGGTCCGCGGCCACCGGCGTACGTACGTCGGCGCGCTGCCCGGCCGGATCGTGCGCGCCATCAAGGAGGCCGGGTCCATGAACCCGGTGGTCCTGCTGGACGAGATCGACAAGGTGGGCTCGGACTTCCGCGGCGACCCGGCCGCGGCTCTGCTGGAGGTCCTGGACCCGGCCCAGAACCACACCTTCCGGGACCATTACCTGGAGGTCGAACTCGACCTGTCGGACGTGGTCTTCCTCGCCACGGCCAACGTCCTGGAGGCCATCCCGGAGGCGCTCGCGGACCGCATGGAGATCGTCCGCCTGGACGGCTACACCGAGGACGAGAAGGTCGTCATCGCCCGTGACCACCTGCTCCCGCGCCAGCTGGAGCGGGCCGGCCTGGACAAGGACGAGGTCACCCTCGACGAGAGTGCGCTGCGCAAGCTCGCCGGCGAGTACACCCGCGAGGCGGGCGTGCGGACCCTGGAGCGGTCCATCGCGCGACTGCTGCGCAAGGTCGCCGCCCAGCACGAACTGGGCGAGCGGAAGCTGCCTTTCACCGTCCGGGACGAGGATCTGCGCGGCCTGATCGGGCGCCCGCACCACGTGCCCGAGTCCGCCCAGGACCCGGCCGAGCGCCGTACGGCCGTCCCCGGTGTGGCCACCGGTCTCGCGGTCACCGGCGCCGGTGGCGACGTGCTCTTCGTCGAGGCGTCCCTCGCCGACCCGGAGACCGGGGCGGCCGGCCTGACCCTGACCGGTCAGCTGGGTGACGTGATGAAGGAGTCGGCGCAGATCGCGCTGAGCTTCCTGCGCAGTCACGGCGCCGAACTGGAGCTGCCCGTGGCCGACCTGAAGGACCGGGGCGTGCACATCCACTTCCCGGCGGGCGCGGTCCCGAAGGACGGTCCGAGCGCCGGCGTCACGATGACGACGGCCCTCGCGTCCCTCCTCTCCGGCCGCCTGGTCCGCACGGACGTGGCCATGACCGGCGAGGTCTCGCTGACCGGCCGGGTGCTGCCCATCGGCGGCGTGAAGCAGAAGCTGCTCGCCGCCCACCGCGCCGGGGTGACCACCGTGATCATCCCCAAGCGCAACGAGCCCGACCTGGACGACGTCCCGGCCGAGGTGCTGGACAAGCTCGACGTCCACGCCGTGACCGACGTCCGCCAGGTCCTGGAGCTGGCGCTCGCGCCGGCCGCGAACGGCGCGGCGCCGGAGGTTCCCGTGGCGGCGTGACGGACGTCATGGGATGAGTGGAGGCCCGGCCCCCGTGAGGGAGGACCGGGCCTTCGCCATGCCGTGACCCCTGTCAGACCGGCGCGACCGACTGCTCCGCCCAGACCGTCTTGCCGACCCGGTCGTGCCGGGTGCCCCAGCGCTCGGCGAGCTGGGCGACCAGCAGCAGGCCCCGGCCGCCCTCGTCGAAGATCCGGGCCCGCCGCATGTGCGGGGTGGTGCCGCTGGAGTCGTACACCTCGCAGATCAGCTTGGTGTCGTGGTGGATCAGCCGGAGCTGGATGGGCGGGCGGCCGTAGCGGATGGCGTTGGTGACCAGCTCGCTGACCATCAGCTCGGTGGTGAACGCGGCCTCGTCCAGCCCCCACGCGGACAGCTGGTCGCCGGCGTAGTGGCGGGCGAGGGAGACGACGGTGGGTGCGTTGTCCAGTTCCCAGGAGGCGACCCGGTCCTCGTGCAGGGCCCGGGTACGGGCCACCAGCAGGGCGATGTCGTCGTCGGGGCGGTGGGTCAGCAGCTCGGTGAGCACCCGGTCGCAGACGGAGTCCAGCGACGTCGCGGGGCGGCCCAGCGCGCGGAACATCTTGTCCAGCGCCTCGTCGATGTCGTGGTCGCGGGCCTCGAACAGCCCGTCGGTGTAGAGGGCGAGCAGGCTGCCCTCGGGAAGTTTCGTCTCGAAGACCTCGAAGGGCAGGCCGCCGAGCCCGAGCGGCGGTCCCGCGGGCACGTCGAGGAAGCGGACGGTGCCGTCCGGGGTGACCACGGCGGGCGGCGGATGGCCGGCCCGGGCCAGGGTGCAGCGGCGCGAGACCGGGTCGTAGACCGCGTACAGGCAGGTGGTGCCGATGCCGCCGGCGGTCTCGGCGGACGGGTCCGCGCTGCCCTCGTCGGCGGCGAGCCGCAGGACCAGATCGTCGAGGTGGGTGAGGAGTTCGTCGGCCGGCAGATCGACGTCCGCGAGGGTGCGCACCGCCGTGCGCAGCCGGCCCATGGTGGCGGAGGCGCGCATGCCGTGGCCCACCACGTCGCCGACGACGAGCGCCACCCGGGCCCCGGACAGCGGGATGACGTCGAACCAGTCACCGCCCACCCCGGCCCGGGTCGCGGCGGGCAGATAGCGGGTGGCGATCTCCAGGGCCCCCTGGTCGGGCAGCTTGTGCGGCAGCAGGCTGCGTTGCAGGGCCATGGTGGTGGTGCGGGCCCGCGAGTGGGCGCGGGCCTGCTGGATGCCGATGGCCGCCTTGGCCGTGAACTCCTCGGCGAGCCGCAGATCCTCCGGGCCGAACGGCTCCCGGCCTCGGTGGCGGCCGAAGAGGGCCACGCCGAGGGTGCCGCCCTGGGCGAGCAGCGGCACCGCGAGCAGCGAATGGGCGCCGGACGCCCGCAGCCACGCGGCGCCCGGGTCCAGTGCCGCCCACGCGACGACGGCCGGGTCCGTCGTGTCGTACAGGAGCGGGCGGCCCGCCGCCAGGCAGTGCACCGGAGGGGAGTCCGCCGGGCAGACGATCGCCTCGCCCACGCCGGTGCCGTACGCGGGCCCGTCACCGGCCGGGAACGCCCGCAGGGCGGCGCGGCGCAGCACGACCGGGCCCGGCTGCGGGACGGGTTCCTCGGCGTCGGTGGGGAGCGAGTCGAGCAGGTCGACCGCGATGACGTCGGCCAGCCGGGGGACCGTGACCTCGCCGAGTTCCTGCGCGGCGCGGGCCTGGTCCGCCACCGTACCGACGCGGGAGGCGGTCTCGCCCGAGGGGCGCTGCCGGGCGGCCGAGTCCTGGGCGGGCTGCTGCGTGGACAGGCAGACGGCCCGCACGCTGCCGTCGGCGTCCTTCAGCGGGGTGAGGACGGTGGCGTGGCCCAGGCCCGGGCCGAGGCGCAGGCGCACCTCCTGCGGCCGTCCGGACTCCAGCGCCAGCCGCATCGAGTGGTTGGTCTCCTCGCTCGCCGCACCGGGCACGATGTGGGCGAGAGACAGCCCGCGCATCGCCGCCTCGGGCAGGGCGAGGGCGTGCTCCATCCGGCGGTTGGCGCGGACCAGCCGCAGATCCGCGTCGAAGATGGCCAGCGGGAAGGGCGACTGCAGGAAGGTCCACTCCTCCAGGGGCTCGCCCCGGGGCGGCTGCGAACGGGCCGTCACGGCGCTCACCACCAGCCACTCGGTGATCCCGGTGTCCGAGGTCCGCCGGTGCGCGAGCACGCCCAGCTCCAGGGACCGGCCGTCCCGGTGCCTGAGCGGGACGGTGCCGTTCCAGCGTTCCTGCCCGGCCGGCGCCCGCCGGGCCGCCGCGCTCTCGGCGGCGAGCAGCGCGCTGGCGGGCCGTCCGACGACCGCCGAGGAGTCGTAGCCGAGCAGCCGCCGGGCGCCCTCGCTCCAGCTGGTGAGGATGCCGTGCTCATCGATGGTGGCCGTGGCCGTGTACGTCGACTGTCGCTCCATCGCCGCTCATCTCGCCCTTGCTCGGCAGGCTCTCCCTGACCAGCATGATCCCGGCCGGCGCGGAGCACCAACGCAGGGACGGACGAAGAGCGGATGCCGCCCGTGGCGACCGGGAGCGGCGCCGGTACGCCGATCTTCGGCAGGCCCGGCATGACGCCGGCCGGGTACGGGCATCGCGGGCGCTGCGGAGGGGCACGACCGGAGAAGACCCGGGACCGTCACGGCATCTCCCCGCAGCCCTGTGGCCCCTGCCGCGCACGACAGGGGCCACGGCACCGGACGACCGACGCAGGGCCGGGCTTGCACCCGGTCCGGTGCTCCGTTGCTGTGCTGGTCCGGGGGGCGACCCTGGGGGCCCCGGTCGGGACGGTGATGCGGCCGGGGGCCGGGGCCTGGGCTCGGTTCGGTGCTCCGTTGCTGTGCTGGTCCGGGGGGCGACCCCGGGCTCCCGGCCGGGACGGTGTCGCACTAACCGAGGGCCAGGGCCTGCACCCGGTCCAGCGCTCCGTTGAACTTGTCGTGGTCGCCGACGGTCGGGCCGGAGGAGGTGTACTGCCACATCGTGTAGTACGACCAGCCGGCCGGCAGCGTCCCCGGGTCCGTGGCGTACCGGGCGATCCACAGCGGGTTGTTCGCGGCGAAGCCGCCGTAGTTGCCGGTGCACTGGGTCCACCAGCTGGTGGCCGTGTAGATCACGGCGTACCGGCCGGTGCGCGCCTTGTAGGTGTTGAGGAAGTCGGCGATCCAGCTGACCATCTGGCCGGCGGTCTTGCCGTAGCAGGCGGCGCCGTAGGGGTTCCACTCGATGTCGAGGACGCCGGGCAGGGTCTTGCCGTCCCGGGACCAGCCGCCGCCGTGGTCGACGAAGTAGTTGGCCTGGGTCGCGCCGCTGGTGGTGTCCGGGGTCGCGAAGTGGTAGGCGCCGCGGATCATGCCCACGTTGTAGGAGCCGTTGTACTGCTGCGCGAAGTACGGGTTCGTGTAGTACGTGCCTTCGGTGGCCTTCGTGTACGCCCAGCGCACCCCGCTGTTCCACAGGGTCGACCAGGCGACGTTGCCCTGGTGGCCGGAGACGTCCACGCCCTCGGTCTGGGTGACGTCACCCGTGCTGGGCGTGCCGTTCTGGCCGTCGTGCGCGGCGACGCCCATGCCCATGTAGGCGGAGCCGCGGCTGGGCGTGGTCGCGGCCTGGGCGGAGGTGAGGGGGACCGTGAGGGCGAGCGCCGCGAGCAGGGCCGTGACGAGGACGGCGAGGGGGCGTGGGCGGATGGGGCCGGGTCTGTGCACGGGCATGACGTGCCTCCGGGAGTGAGGTGGGGGACCGTGGCAGTGACCGTTGAGGCGGGGGGCCGCACCACTGGCGTGGGCATGCCATTTATTGCCTGACAAAGAAGCTACGCACGTAGATGAGGGCGTGGGAAGGGGTCCGGAGACCGCCGTTGGTCTACGCCTGCGAAATACTTACGGAGCTGCGGCGATGACGACAATTGACGGAAACTTTCAGGACCGCGAAACCGAGCAGAGGTGCTGACGTGCACGAGGACGGAAACGGCGACGCACATCGCGTCACCGGACAGGTGGCGCCCAGTGGTGCGGACCAGGAGTTCCTGGCACTGGAGCGCGAGTTGACCGTGCTGCTCCGGCGCGCCCGGGCCAACCAGGGCGAGATGGCCCGCGCGGTCCACCCCGACCTGGAGTCCTCCGCGTACGGACTGCTCATCCGGCTGGACGAGCTGGGCGGCCAGCGGGCCACCGAACTCGCCGCCTACATCGGCGTCGGCAAGGCCACCATGTCCCGCCAGCTGCGCGCCCTGGAGGACCTGGGCCTGATCACCCGCCAGCCCGACCCCGCCGACGGCCGCGCCTGGCTCGTCACCCTCACCGACGAGGGCCGCGGCCGGGTCGGCAAGGTCCGCGAGGCCCGCCGCGCCCGCTACGTCAGCCAGCTCGCCCACTGGGACCGCCACGAGGTCTCCGAACTGGCGCGCCTGCTGCACGAGCTGAACGGCGTCATGGAGAAATAGGCCGGCCGCACCCCCCGGAAGGAGCCTCACAGCTCCACGTACACCACCGTCGCGTCGTCGTGCGTCTTGCTCCGCCCCAGGAACACCCGCTCCTCCCGGTCCGCCGTCTCCAGCTCCCGTACCCGCTCGACCAGCGACCGGGCCCCCTCCTTCGCGACCACGTCGAACAGGGCCGTCCAGTCGCCCTCGTGGAACTTCTCCGTCCAGCGGGCCGCGCCGTCCGTCAGCGCGGCCAGCGCGCAAACCTCGCGCCGGGGCAGGGTGCCGGTGACCGCGCGGGCGGCCACCGAGGGGTCGGCGGCGGCCGTGAAGAAGCCGCCCTCCTTGTTGCGCAGGGTGGCGTCCACCCGGGCGTCGGTGGCGAGCGCGGTACGGGGGAGCCGGTCGAGCCGGTCGTCCAGCACCGGGGTGACCGTGCCGTCGGGGCCCCGCAGCAGCAACGCCGAATCGGACAGCACCAGGTACTCGACCGTGTCGGCGGACCAGCGGGTCAGGACCACGGTTGCCTGCGGGGTGCGCGGGTGAGAAAGCTCACAGGTGTCGGCATGGGCCTCGGCGGTGCGTCCGATCGCCCGCGCGAGGACCTCCGGGAGCGTCAGATCTCGGCCCGAAAGGGTCAGTTCGGTCAGTGCGCCGCCGAGCCGCGCGGTGAACCAGGGGACGGAATGCAGACAGCCCGTTCCACCGCTGGGCGGAGTCACTCCGTCCAGGACGATCGCGCAACCTCCCTGTCCCGATGCGGGGAGTCCGACACCGGCGAAGTCCTCGTTGGGGCGGGCGGCGCTGCCGGGTTCCGAGACGAGATCAGTTCGCATCCGGCCAGTCTGCACCAGGCCTTCACAGGCTTCGCCAAAGGCTGGCAAGTGCCGTCGAACACGCACGACCCGCAGGTCAGCGGCCTGATTTGGGAGGGAATGATCCTTTCCGGGAAAGCGTGGTGGCGAATATTGCCAAAGCCTGCCGCTCGCGTCCAACCGGCCCACCGCGCAGGAGGCCCGCACGCGCCGGGAGAACTTGCTCGCCAACTCCCTGCCGATGTTCACTCCTTCGGGTGGCGGGTCAGGTGATGCGCGACCACTGCCCACCAGCGCTGGGAGGGTCGGGAACCGTACGAACCGGGTGTACGCACCGCTTGGCACCGAAATGACGGGGCGCCACCCGGGCCCTTGGGTATACGAGTTCAGGATTGCGAGCACCGGTGCAGAAGAAGCGGCCTCGGCGCACAGGCAGGCAGACGGCCCCCGCGGGGACCGACCCGCAGACCCCCGTGGGCACCGGCCGCCCCACCCATGTGCGCACCCGGCTGATCGTCGCCGTCGCCGTGGTCGCCGCCGCCGTCGCGGGGGCCGGGGCGCCCGCCCTGCTCACCGCGTCCCAGGACGTCAGCGAATCCCAGGACCTGGTGACGCTGGCCGTCCGCACCCAGGACGCGCTCGTCCTCGCCCACGCGCTCGCCGACGAGCGCGACGAGGTCACCTCCTACATCGCGGCCGGCCGCCCCAAGTCCAAGGCGCCCGCCGAGGACCGCAGCGCCCGCGTGGACCGGCAGGTCGAGGACCTGCGCGCGGACACCGACACCCCGGCGAGCCTGCGCACCGACCTCGACGCGATCGCCGCCGTCCGCCGGTCCGCGCTCACCGGCAAGAGCACCGCCCTCCAGACCCACCAGGCCTACTCGGCGACGATCACCGAGCTGCACCGGCTCGCCGGGCAACTGGCCGAGCAGATGCCCCCCAGGGCCGGCTCCGGCACCTACGCGCTCGCCGAGCTGGACTCCGCCGTCCAGCAGTCCGCCGCCGCCCGCGGTCTGCTGCTGGCCGCGCTGAACGTCCCGTCGAGCACCCAGACGGTGATCAGCCCCGTCACCGGCCTGCCCACCACGACCGCCACCACGACCGAGGCGGACAAGAAGCAGCGCGACGCCCTCACGGCCGCTGCCCAGCAGGCCCGCCTGCGCGCCGACGCGGCCCTCGGCGACTTCCGCGGGACCGCCCCCAAGGCGGCCGTGAACTCCTACGACTCCACGGTCACCGGCCCCGAGGTCAACTCCGCCGAGAAGTACCTCGCCACGCTCACCGACCAGCCGACGCTGACCGACAGCGAGCTGACCACCAGCACCAAGAAGCTGGACGCGGCCCTGTCCGCCCGCGTCGACCTGATGCGCGGCGCCGAGTCCGCGCTCTACGACCACCGCACCAAGGATCTCGAGAAGCTCCGGGACGACGACGTCACCGCCCTGGAGATCCGCATCGCCGTCCTCGGCGCCCTGATGCTGGTGGCGATCGGCATCGCCACCGCCATGGCCCGCACCCTCACCCGCCCGCTGTCGGTCCTGCGCCGCGGCTCGGCCCGCCTCGCCGAGGCCGAGGACCCGGCGGCCCAGGAACCGATCACCTTCACCGGCCGCAACGACGAGTTCGCCCAGGTGGTCCGCTCGGTCAACGCCCTGCACGCGCACGCCGCGGCGCTGCACGAGCGGGTGGTGACCCTGGAGACGGACCGCAAGCACCTGGTCGGTCAGCGCCAGAAGATGGCCGACGCCCGCGAGGAACTCCGCGCCGAACTCGCCGATTCCGCCGCCCAGCTGGACCGCCTGCGCACCAGCATCGGCTCCACGTTCGTCAACCTCGCCCTGCGCACCCTCGGCCTGGTCGAGCGCCAGCTCGCGGTCATCGAGGGCCTGGAGGAGCGCGAGCAGGACCCCGACCGCCTCGCCACCCTCTTCAAGCTCGACCACTTCGCCACGGTCATGCGCCGGCACAGCGAGAACCTCCTGGTCCTCGCCGGCACCGAGCACGTCCAGCAGCACCACGGCCCGGTCCCGCTGGTCGACGTGGTCCGCGCGGCGGTCAGCGAGATCGAACGCTACGAACGCGTCCGCATCGCCGCCCTGCCCCCGCACGCCCATGTCGCGGGCTTCGCCGCCGACGACCTCTCCCACCTCCTGGCCGAACTGATGGAGAACGCCACCTCGTTCTCCCCGCCGGACCTGTCCGTGGAGGTCTCCGGCTGGCTGCTGGAGTCCGGCGAGGTCATGCTGTCGGTGCAGGACGAGGGCATCGGCATGGCAGGGGACCGTCTGGACCGCCTCAACGCCCGCCTCACCGACTTCGACCCCGAGTCCCCCTACGACCAGGAGGGCGAGGACGGCCTCGGGCTCGGCCTCTACGTCGTCGCCCGCCTCGCCCACCGGCACGGCGTCCGCGTCCAGCTGCGCCAGCAGAAGCAGGGCGGCATCGCCGCGGTCGTGGTCCTGCCCGCACCGCTGCTCGCCGAGGCGCCGTCGGCCACTCTCCCGCCCCAGAGCACGGTCCCGGGCGGCACAGGCACCTTCTCCCTCCCCGGCGCCCACGCCGAGGCCAACTCCAACGTCCTCCACGGCCGCACCAAGGAGGGTGACCCCTTGGTCGCCCTGGCGGAACAGGCGGTACGGAACGCCTCCGGCGGTTCGGCGGAAGACGACCACCGGGCTGCGTCCGGCGAACGGGCGGAGGGCGATGCCCCCGGCACCCCGCCGGAGAAGGACGCCCAGGACGATTCCGCTGAGCCCACGCCCCCGGACGCCGCCGGCCACTCGGCCGAGCAGGACGTGCGGGGCACGGACGCCGGCTGGGCCGATCAGGCCGTGCGGGACGCGTTCGGCGGGGCGGCCGAGGACACGGCGGCGTCCGCGTCCGACGGGTCGCCGGACAGCGACGTGCACCAGCAGGCCGAGCAGGGCGGCGAGGACACGGAGACCCGCCCGAAGGCCTCGGCCGAGACCTACGCCGAGACCACGATGGAGCTGCTGCTCCCGGACCTCGCGACCGGGCACGCCACCGACGCAGCGCGGACGCCGTCCCCGGACCCGGCGGCCGGCGCCCCCCAGACGTCGCCCGCGCGCGACGACGAAAGCCGCACGGGTGCCGCGGGGGGCGACGAGGACCGCGCCGAAGACGAAGCCGAGGCCAGGGCCGTGCCCGCCGAGGCGCCGGAGGCGACCGAGGAGGAGCCGGTCACCAGCAAGGGCCTCCCCAAGCGCACCCCCAAGATCACCGCACCCGCCGCCCCGCCCCGCCCGCGCAGCTCAAGCATCGACGCCGACGCCCTGCGCCGCAGGCTCGGCGGCTTCCGCCAAGGCGCGCAGGCCGGCTACCGCGACGTAGAGACGGAGATCGCCGAACAGACGGCCGGCCACCAGCGGCCGACCGCCTATGCACAAGCCGAAGAAACCACGGGGGGCACAGCCGAGGAGGCAAGCAGTTGACCGCGCCCAGTACCTACGGACTGAGCAGTGAAGCCCGCAACCTGCACTGGCTGCTGACCAACCTGGTCGAGGAAGTACCCGGCATCCAGTCCGTCGCCGTGGTCTCCTCCGACGGTCTGCTCCTGCTCTCGTCCGACCCGGGCCGCACGGAGCAGGCCCGCCAGGCCCGCGGAGTCAAGCAGAGCGGGCCCCGGGGCTCCTCCGCCGACCTCGCCACCATCGTCTCCGGCATCGGCAGCCTCACGGTCGGCGCCGCGAAGCTGATGGAGTTCGGCGGGGTCAAGCACACGATGGTCGCGATGGAGGAGGGCAGCCTGTTCGTGATGTCGATCAGCGACGGCTCGCTGCTCGGCGTGCACGGTTCCGCCGAGTGCGACATGAGCGTGGTGGCGTACCACATGGCCCTGTTCGTGGGCCGCGCCGGTCACGTCCTCACCCCCGAACTCCGTACGGAACTGCGGCAGTCGCTGGAGTCGCAGTCGTCCGAGTCGGCGGGGAGCGCCCGATGAGCGGCACACCGAAGCTCCCCGTCCGCGGCGGCGAGCGCAAACCGGCGCGCGTCCGCCCGTACTCGCTCACCGGCGGCCGTACCCGCTTCGGTCATGTCCTCCTCGTGGAGACGTTCGTGGCCGCGCTGGAGGCCCCCGAGGAGCGCAAGGAACTGACGAATGGTTCCCTCACCACCCGGGTCATGCCGGAGATGCGGGCCATCGTCGAACTGTGCCGCCGTATGCGCACGGTGGCCGAGATCGCCGCGCTGCTGAAGATGCCGCTCGGCGTGGTCCGCGTACTCCTGAGTGATCTCGCGGACCAGGGAAAGATCCGTGTGTACGGCACCGGAACCGGTCACGGCACCGGCCGCCCGGACCGCGCTCTGCTGGAAAGGGTGCTGAGTGGACTCCGCCGTCTCTGACGCCGCCGCCTCCGCCGCCGGAGGCAACCCCCTCGCCGCCGGGTACGCCGAGCCCGACGAGGACCTGAAGTCCTGGCAGACGGACCGCACCCGGGCCCCCATCGCCACGAAGATCGTGGTGGCCGGGGGCTTCGGCGTCGGCAAGACCACGCTGGTCACCTCCGTCTCGGAGATCACGCCGTTGCAGACCGAGGCGCTGATGACCGAGGCCAGCGAGGGCACCGACGACCTGTCCGCCACGCCGGGCAAGCTCACCACCACCGTGGCCATGGACTTCGGCCGCATCACGCTCGACGACGACCTGGTGCTCTACCTGTTCGGCACGCCGGGCCAGCAGCGGTTCTGGTTCATGTGGGACGACCTGGTGCGCGGCGCGATCGGCGCCGTCGTCATGGCCGACACCCGGCGTCTGAAGGACTGCTTCCCGGCGCTGGACTACTTCGAGAGCTGCGGACTGCCGTACGTCGTCGCGGTCAACCACTTCGACGGCAGCGAGCGGTTCGAACCGGAGGACGTACGGGAGGCGCTGACGATACCCGGGCACATCCCTGTCATGATCATGGACGCGCGACGGCGGATCTCGGTCATCGAGACCCTCCTGGCCCTGGTGGCCCACGCGCTGGACGAAACCCCCGAGTAGTCCTCACCCGTAGGAGGCACCACCCGCATGCGGAAGATACTCGTCGTCGGAGCCGGCCAGTCCGGACTCCAGCTCGCCCTCGGCCTGCAGTCGCACGGCTACGAGGTCACCCTCATGTCGAACCGGACCGCGGACGAGATCCGCTCCGGCCGGGTCATGTCGACGCAGTGCATGTTCGACACGGCACTGCAGCACGAGCGCGATCTCCAGCTGAACTTCTGGGAGTCCCAGGCCCCGAAGATCGAAGGACTCGGCGTCTCGGTCGCGGCCCCCGGCTCGCACGACCCGGGGCCCACCCAGCGGGCGATCGACTGGGTGGGCAAGCTGGACGGGTACGCGCAGTCGGTCGACCAGCGGGTGAAGATGGCCGGCTGGATGGAGACCTTCGCGCAGCGCGGCGGCCAGCTGGTCATCCACGGCGCGGCGGTCGGCGACCTCGACTACTTCTCCCGCACCTACGACCTCGTCCTGGTCGCGGCCGGCAAGGGCGAGCTGGTGTCGATGTTCGCCCGCGACCCGGAGCGCTCCCCGTACACCGAGCCGCAGCGCGCCCTCGCGGTGGCGTACGTCCACGGGCTCGGCCCGCGCCCGGAGCACCCGGAGTTCGACGCGGTCCGCTGCAACCTGGTCCCCGGGGTCGGCGAGCTGTTCGTCATGCCGACGCTGACCACGTCCGGCCGCGCCGACATCCTGTTCTGGGAGGGCATACCCGGCGGCCCGCTCGACGTCTTCAACGGCGTCAAGGACCCCGCGGAGCACCTCTCCCTGACCCTGGAACTCATGGAGAAGTTCACGCCCTGGGAGTACGCGCGGGCGACGAAGGTCGAACTGACCGACGCCGGTGGCACGCTGGCCGGCCGCTACGCCCCCACCGTCCGCAACCCCGTCGGCCGCCTGCCCGGCGGCGGTCTGGTCCTCGGCGTGGCGGACGTGGTCGTCGCCAACGACCCGATCACCGGGCAGGGCTCCAACTCCGCCTCCAAGTGCGCGGCCTCCTACCTCGCGTCCATCCTGGAGCGGGGGGACAAGCCGTTCGACGAGGAGTGGATGGGGCAGACCTTCGAGCGGTACTGGGCCACGGCCCAGCACGTCACCAAGTGGACGAACGCGATGCTGGCGCCCCCGCCGGAGCACGTGCTGAACCTCATCGGCGCCGCCGGGCAGCTGCAGCCCGTGGCGAATCGGTTCGCCAACGCGTTCAACGATCCGTCGGACTTCGAGAACTTCTTCTACGACCCGGAGAAGACGGCGGCCTACTTGGCTTCCGTGGCCTGATCGCCGTCGGGGGCGCGGGCGCGTCGGCGGTTTCAGGTCGGCTTTGGCCGGTCGTGCGCCACTCCGCGCCCCTCGGGGCCGGTCCCTGGGGCGGCGTCAGGGCGGACCGCGCCGAGGATCGGGTAGGACGCCAGCGGGGAGACCTTGATCCGCTCGCCCGGTCTCGGTGCCTGTACGACCCTGCCGCCGCCCACGTACATCGCCACGTGCGTGGCCTCGGGGAAATAGACGACCAGGTCGCCCGGGCGCAGCTCCGTCAGCCGGACCCGTCTGAGTTGCCGCCACTGCTCCTGGCTGGTGCGCGGGATCGGGGTGCCGGCGTGGGTCCAGGCCTGTGAGGTCAGGCCCGAGCAGTCGTACGCCGAAGGGCCCTCCGCGCCCCACCGGTACGGCTTGCCGAGCTGGTCCATGGCGTAGTGGACGGCGCGGTCGCCCTCGGTGGAGGCGGGACGGTCGGCGGGGAGGGCGCCCGCGGTGGTGAGTCTTTGCTGGGCCTCGGTGACCCCCTGCTGTTCCAGCCGGGCGATCGCGGCCAGCTGGCCGGGTGTGAGGGCGGCCAGCAGGCGTTCCACGTCGGCGAGTTTCGCGTGGACGCCGTCGCGCTGCTTCTTCTGCTGGTCGGCGAGGGTGAGCTGGGTGTCGAGCGCCTTGCGGGCCGCGCGCGCCAGGGCGTCCTTGCGCTTCTCCGTGGCGGTCAGCCGTGCCACCGTCCGGGCCCGCTCGCGCGTCAGCTCGCCGATGACATGGCCCTCGTCCAGCGCGTGCTGCGGGTCGCGGGCGAGGAGCAGGCGGACGTAGGGGCCGAGTCCGGTGCTGTTCTGGTACTGCTGCCGGGCCAGGCGGCCGGCGTCGGTCCGGCTGCCGCGCAGGGCGAGGCGGGCGCGGGCCAGTTCGCCGTCGAGGCGGGACACCTCGGCGCGCTGCCGCTTCAGCTTCTCGGCGGTGGCGTTGTAGGTCTCGGTGGCCTGTTCGGTCTGCCGGTACAGCTGCTGAAGGTCCGTCAGCAGCTGGGCGACGGACCGCTCCGGTTCCGGTGCGGCCACCGCCGGCACGGGCGCGAGGACGGCCTGGGCCGCCACAGCCGCCGTACAGGCCAGGCGCAGGAGCCTTCCTGACACGTCATCACCTCCGTTGCGGGGAGAGCGGGCTCTCCGGCTCTCGTCGCAACGTGATAATCAGACGTGTCGGTGCGGGTTGTGCGCCCAGTCTGCGCGGTTCGGCGCAACGCTTTCACCCGTTCGCGTCATCCGGCTTGCCGGACGGCGCGATGTGCGGCTTCGACCAGGGCCACCTGAGCCTGCCACCGGAGGTGTCGTCGGGGTCGTACACGTACTTCCACCCCTGGATCAGCCCCAGCCGCCTGCTGTGCCCGCGCGGCACCCGGCGGTAGACCAGCACCGTGGGCGGGCCGCCTTCGGGGTCCGGGACTGGAACGCGGTACGTCTTCGGGGGGTGCCCGGTCGGGCCGAGCAGGACGGGCAGCACGCGTCCGTCCAGCGGGCCGCCTTCGAAGGGGGTGTCCTGGCTCTTCACGGCTCCGGTCTCAGCCTTCCTCGGCGAGCGCGCCGACGAGAGCGGCGGTCTGCGGGTCACGGCCCGCGGTGACCGTGAGGACGGCCACGAACTGCTCCACCAGCCAGTCGCGCAGTTCCTCCACCGGGGGCTGCTTGTCCTCGTCCAGCCAGATCAGCGAGGCCGCCTCCACCGCCGTGATCCACATCCGGACGGTCATACGCAGACGGGGCCCGGGGTCGCTGACGCCCAGGTGGCTGAAGATGTGCTCGGCGGCGGCCCGGCGCACCCCGTCCACGATGGCGGTCGTCCGGGAGGTCTCCACCACGCTGCCGCCCTGCAGCAGCGCGCTGAAGCCGGTGTCGTGCCCGTCCACGAAGGTCAGATACCGGTCGAGGGCGCGGGACAGCCGGGGCAGCAGCGGGCCCTCGCGGGGTTCGTCGAAGCAGTGCTGGAGTGCCTCGCCGGCGGAGCGGAGCGCGGCCTCGTACAGCTGCTGCTTGCCGCCGGGGAAGTACCGGTACACCAGCGGGCGCGAGACCCCGGCCGCCTCCGCCACGTCGTCCAGCGACACGTCCTCGGGGGCGCGGTGCGCGAAGAGGGACAGGGCGGCGTCGAGGAGCTGACTTCGGCGCTCCTCGACGCTCAGCCGACGGTAGGCGGGGGTGGCCGACGGGGTCATGGCCGTCAGCCTAATCGCTGCCCGGCCCGAGCCGTCGTCGTCCGCCGGTCCGTTGTGGCTGGTCGCGCAGATCCCCGTACCCCTTCCGGCCAGGGGCGCCCCCGACCTCAGGAGCGCGGGCGGCCCACCACCCGCGGGCCGCGTCAGGCCAGCAGCCCCGACGACCGCCACAGCCGCCGCCCGACTCCCCGCAGCACCCCGATGTCGTCCAGGAAGTCGGTCAGCCGCTTCGCGCCCGTCTGCATGACCTCCCGCCGGTGCGCACTCGCCTTCACCTGGGCCATGGCCTCCCGCTTGTCGAGGCCGACGTTCGTGTACACGTCGGGGTTGACGAAGGCCACCGAGAAGACCCGGGCGAACTCCCCGGAGGTGACCCGGGTGAACTCCTGCGACCACTTCGGCGCGGTCACCATCTGGCGTCGCAGCTCCTCACGGGCGTACCGGACGTGGCGCGCCTCCTCGACCACGTGGATGCGCGTGACGCCCCGGATCAGCGGCTGCACCCGCTCGTCGGGGAATGTCAGCCGCTGCATCCAGTCCAGGACCTCCTCGCCGAGCAGGGTGGCCGTGAAGGAGCCGGGGGTCGTCGAGATGGTCTTGAACAGCCGGCCGAGGTTCTGGTGGACGCGGCTCACCGGGTACCAGGGCGTGCCGCCGTGAGAGATCAGCCGCGCGAACATCTTCGAGTGTCGGCACTCGTCCTCGATCTCGGTGAGCGCGTACCGCACGTGCGCGCTCGTCGCCGCCTTGTCGTAGATGTGCCGGACGAGCAGCTGCATCAGGATGATCTCGAACCAGATGCCGAGCGAGGCCAGCGCGGCGGCCTCGTGCTGGGAGAGCAGGATGCGCTGTTCCTCGCTCATCCGCTTCCACATCGGGGTGTCGTACAGCGACACCAGCTCCGGCGGCCAGAACCACTTGCCCTCCTCGAAGGGCGCGTCCCAGTCCAGCTCCTTGTCCGGGTCGAAGGAGTGCTTGGCGGAAGAGACGAGCAGCCGTTCGGCCACCTGCTCCCGGTCCTTGAGCAGGCCGAGCGCGTCGCGCAGACCGTCCAGCGCGTCGGCTTCCGTCAGGGTCGTCATGGCTCCCTCACCTCGTTACCCGGGGGTAGTCGTCCTGCCTCTTATGAGACTGCCTGTCAGCAAGGCCGTCAATCCCTTGCGCACGACTTGTTGACTCCGCGTCTACGTGTGAGCCTGCGAGGTATGCCGACCCAAGACCTGTACGCCTACGACCCGGGAGACTCCCCCTGGCAGGTGCCCGCGAGCGGCGCGGCCCGGTTCAGCTGGGAGTACGACGACGGCCGCGACCGTCTGCTCGCCCTGTACCAGAAGGGCAAGGACAAGCAGTGGGACGGGAACAAGCGCATCGACTGGGACCTGGAGGTCGACCCGTACGACGCGCTCGGCACGCCCGAGGAGGCCATGTCCCTGTACGGCACCAGGTACTGGGACAAGCTCACCGACAAGGACAAGGGCGAACTGCGCCGGCACTACGCCTCCTGGCAGTTCAGCCAGTTCCTGCACGGCGAGCAGGGCGCGATGATCTGCGCGGCGCGGATCGTGGAGTCGGTGCCCGACCTGGACGCCAAGTTCTACTCCGCGACCCAGACGATGGACGAGGCCCGGCACGCCGAGATCTACGGCCGGTTCCTGCACGAGAAGATCGGGCTGGTCTACCCGATCAACGACAACCTCCAGTCGCTGCTGGGCGACACCCTGCGCGACAGTCGCTGGGACATGCCCTACCTGGGGATGCAGGTGCTGATCGAGGGCCTGGCGCTGGCCGCCTTCGGCATGATCCGGGACACCACGACCAAGCCGCTGCCCCAGCAGATCCTGACGTACGTCATGCAGGACGAGGCCCGGCACGTGGCCTTCGGCCGGATGGCGCTCAGGGACTACTACCGGCAGCTCACCGACGCCGAGCTGCGTGAGCGCGAGGAGTTCGTCATCGAGGGCTGCTACCTGATGCGCGACCGGCTGCGCGGGGTGGAGGTGCTGGAGAACTTCGGCATCCCCAAGGCCGAGGCCGAGGCGCTGAGCGAGCGCTCGGAGTTCCTCCAGCTGTTCCGCAGACTGCTGTTCAGCCGCATCGTGCCCTGCGTCAAGGACATCGGCCTGTGGGGCAAGCGGCTGCAGCAGGCCTATGTCGACATGGGCGTCTTCGAGATGGGCGACTCCAGCCTGGACCTGCTGATGGCGCAGGACGAGGAGCTGGCCGAGCGGTTGGACGCCGAGCGGTTCGCCGTGGAGGAGCGGGAGCGGGTGGCCGAGGTGCGGGAGGCGATCGACTCGGCGGCGGGGGAGCCCTGACCGGAGCGGGGCGCGGTGCCGGTCCCTTCACCCGTGTGCAGTAGCGTGCTGGCGTGTCCATGCCTCCGCCGCCGCAGCAGCCGCAGCATCCGAACCAGCCGCAGCCCCCCTACGGTCAGCAGCCGCCCTACGGTCAGCAGCCCCCGTACGGCCAGCCCCCCTACGGTCAGCAGCCCCCGCAGGCCGCCCCCGGCCCGTACGGCTCCCCGTACCCCCAGCAGCAGCCGTACCCGCCGGGGGCGCCCCAACCTCAGCAGCCGTACCCCGCGTGGGGCGCGCCGCCGCCGGCCCCGCCTCCGAAGAAGCGCCGGGTCGGCTTGATCCTCGGGATCGTGGGCGGTGTGATCGCGGCCGGTGTCGCGGTGCTCGTCCTGATCGGGGTGGTGGCCGAGAGCGGCTTCCCCGAGGCCGAGAACAAGCTCACCCTGCCCAAGACGCTGGTCGACGGGAAGTACGAACTCGCCCAGGACCTCTCCGGTTCCGAGGGCAAGAAGATCGAGGACGAGGCCGACGGGGCCTGGGACGCCAAGGACATGCACGGGGTCGTCGGCAGCTACACCCTGGGCGGTGACGAGAGCAAGGGCACCCTGGTGGTGTCGGGCATGTACGGCCGGTTCAAGAACACCGACGCGGCCCGCCGGAACATGATGAAGGGCGCCGCCCAGGGTGCCGGGGCGAAGGTCGCCGTTCCCCCGAAGGAGTTCGACCTGGACGTCACGATCAGCTGCGAGGTGCTGACCCAGAACCAGGTCGGCACGAAGGTCACCCTGCCGATGTGCGCCTGGGCCGACGGCAACACGGGCGCCACGGTCGCCGAGGTGACCACGGAGGGCGTGACGCAGGACCCGTCGGAGGTGGACCTGGAGGCGCTCGCGAAGCAGACCCTCAGGATCCGCTCGGAGGCGGTCAAGCCGATCGGCTGACCGCCACCGCCTCCCCGGCGTTACCGGTCTCGCCGGCGTTACCGGTCTCCCCGGGCGGGAAGGACGTCCGCAGGGTGAAGGCGTACGGTGTCGCGCCGTGCGCCCTCAGGTGCAGCAGCCGGTCCTCCGCCTCGGCGACCGTCGGGCGGTGGCCGGCCGGCACCCACCACAGGGCGGTCACCGCCTCCTCGAGCCGCTCGAACCATTCCCTGCGCCGGGCCAGCAACTCCCGGTGCAGGCCCTGGTACATGAACGCCGTGAGCGCGTTGGTGTCCCGCCACACCGTCAGGTTGACGATGAGCCACTCGTCACCGAGGACGGGGATGTCGGTCGCGTTGCCGGAGTCGCTCTGCAGGCGCCAGACGAAGCCGTCGGAGGCGTCCGCCGCCGCGTTCACGGGGTCGAGTCCGTCGACGAAGTCCTTCAACTCGGGCGAGTCCAGGGGGAACTTGAGGCGAGCGATGTTGACCTGGGCGAGTTCGTACGAGGCTGCCGTATCCGTCATGACCGAACGGTAGGTCGGCCCCGGTCGTCCCGGTACCCCCCGTCTCACAGGCCGAGAACCGCCCGCATCACCCCCTGCGCGATCGGCGCCGCGTCCCCGCCGCCGCTGATCTCGCCCCGGTTCGCCGAGGCGTCCTCCACCACCACCGCGACCGCCACCCCCGGTTCCAGGGCGCCGTCGGCCTGCGCCCATGAGACGAACCAGGCGTACGGCACACCGGAGTTGCCGACCCCGTGCTGGGCGGTGCCGGTCTTGCCGCCCACCGTGGCACCGGGAATGGCCGCCCGGGTGCCGGTGCCCTCCTCGACCACATCGGTCATCAGCTCCTTCAGCCGGGCGGCCGTGGACGGCCGCATCACCTCCCGCGCCGGATGCGCCCCGGACCCGGCGATCGTCTCGCCGCCCCGCCGGGTGGTCCGCTCCACCAGATACGGCGACCGCAGCCGGCCGTCGCCCGCGACGGCCGCCGCGACCATCGCCATCTGCAACGGCGTCGCCCGCGTGTTGTACTGCCCGATCGAGGACAGCGCCAGCTGCGCCTTGTCCACGTGCCGGTCGAAGGTGCTGGGCGAGACGGAGAAGGGAATGCGCAGGCCGGAGTCGTTGAACCCGAACGCCCCCGCCATGGCCGCCATGTCCCGCACCCCCACGTCTACGCCCAGCTTGGCGAACACCGTGTTGCAGGACCACTCGAAGGCCGTCCGCAGCGAGGCGTCCTTGCAGCCGTCGGCCTCGTTGGTCAGCCGGGTCCTGGTGCCCGGCAGCCGGTACGGGTCGGGGGAGTGGGTCCGCGCGTCCAGATCGGTGACCACGCCCGCGTCCAGCGCCGCCGCCGCGGTGACCACCTTGAACGTCGACCCCGGCGGATACGTCTGCCGCACCGCCCGGTTGAGCATCGGTTTCTCCGGGTCGTGGTTGAGCCGTTCCCACGCCGAGGCCACCGCCTCCCCGTTGCCGGACAGCTCAGCGGGGTCGTACGACGGGCTGGTCACCAGCGCCAGGACGCGTCCCGTGGCCGGCTCGATCGCGGCCACCGCACCCTTGCGCCCGGCGAGCCCCCGGTACGCCGCCTCCTGCGCCCGCCGGTTCAGCGTCGTGACGACGTCCCCGCCCGGACTGCGCTTGCGCGTCACGTCGTTCCACACAGGCAGCGGCGACAGCATCGGATCGGTGCCGGACAGCACTCCGTCCGCCGCGTGCTCGAGGAAGGCGGTGCCGTACTTCTGCGAGGCGAAGCCGGTGACCGGGGCGTACAACGGCCCGTCGCGGTAGGTGCGTTCGTAGCGCAGCTGCTCGCCGGTGTCCACGGACCCGGTGACCGGCTCGCCGCCGACCACGATGTTGCCGCGCGGCTGCTGGTAACGGGCGATCGTGGCACGGCGGTTGGCCGGGTTGTCGTCGTAGACGCCGGACTGCACGAGCTGCACCCGGGCGGCGTTGACCAGCAGGGCCGCCAGCAGCAGGGCGCAGAACGCGCAGGCGTGCCGGATGTAGCGGGCCATCGGCCGGCCGCCGCCGTACTCGGTCATGGAGCCTCCCGTCCGTCGTACTGGCTGCGTGCCGAGTCGCTCACCCGGATCAGCAGCGCCACGATCGCCCAGTTGGTGACCACGGAGGAGCCGCCCTGGGCGAGGAACGGCATCGCCATGCCGGTCAGCGGGATGAGCCCGGTGACCCCGCCCGCGATCACGAACACCTGCAAGGCCACGATCGAGGCCAGCCCCACCGCCAGGAGCCGGCCGAACGGCTCGCGCAGGGCGAGGCCCGCCCGGTAGCCGCGCTCCACCAGCAGGGCGTACAGCAGGATGATCGCCGCGAGCCCCGCCAGGCCCAGCTCCTCGCCCGCGGTGGCCAGGATGAAGTCCGACTTGGTGGCGAAGCCGATGAGGATGGAGTGCCCCAGCCCGAGGCCCGTGCCGAGGAGGCCGCCCGCCGCGAAGGCGAACAGGGACTGGGAGAGCTGGTTGGGGCCCTGCCCGGCCTCGATGGTGGCGAAGGGGTGCAGCCAGTCCTCGATCCGGCCGCCCACGTGCGGCTCGAGACGGCCGACGGCGAAGGCGCCGAGCACCGCCAGCAGCAGCCCGACCGCGATCCAGCCGGTGCGGCCGGTGGCGACGTACAACAGCACCACGAACAGCCCGAAGAACAGCAGGGAGGTGCCCAGGTCCCGCTCCAGGACCAGCACTCCCACGCTCAGCAGCCAGATCGTCACGATCGGGCCGAGCACCCGCCCGGTCGGGAACTGCATCCACCACACCCGCCGGCCCGTGTACGCGAGGGCGTTGCGGTTGTCGGCCAGATACGCGGCGAAGAACACCGCGAGCAGCACCTTCGCGAACTCGCCCGGCTGGAAGGAGAAACCGGCGATCCGGATCCAGATGCGGGCACCGTTGACCGCCGGGAAGAGGATCGGCAGCAGCAGGAGGGCCAGGGCCGCGACCACGCACACGTAGGAGTAGCGCTGGAGCAACCGGTGGTCGCGCAGCATCAGGACGACGGCGATGAACAGCCCCACCCCCAGCGTGGACCACACCAGTTGGGTGGGGGCCGCCCGGTCGCCCGGGGTCTCCAGGTCCAGCCGGTAGATCAGCACCAGGCCGAGCCCGTTGAGCAGCACGCCGATCGGCAGCGGCAGCGGGTCGGCGTACGGCGCCCGGATGCGGACGGCGATGTGCGCGAACAGGGCGAGCACGCCGAGCCCGGCCCCGTAGCCGACGGCACCGGGCGGCACGGTGCCGGACCGTGCCAGCCCCACCGCGCAGTAGCCGTACACGGACAGCAGGACGGCCAACACGATCAGGGCCAGTTCGATGCCTCGGCGCCGGGGGAGGCGTACGGCGGACGCGGGAGCCTGGGCCGCCGCCACGGTGGTTCCGGCCTTCGTCATGCCCGGAACTTACCCAAATGGGGCGTCTTGTGTGCTGTGCCCGTCAGCACCAGCGTGGCGTTGGTCCGAAGGTGGCGATGTAACGGGCCGACCCCCAGGCCCAGGTGCCGTCCGTGAGCAGGTACCAGAGCGAGTTGCCGCCCACCAGGTCGCCTCTGGTCCTGCAGTAGATCGAGACGACCTGGCCCTCGCGGACCAACCGCACGCGCCGGCTGCCCCGGTCCGGACGGTCGCGCAGCCACAGGCCCCCTCGCGCCGTGACGCCCCCCTGGTAGCGGCCGGTTCCGTTCAGGCTCCCCGGATCGGTGTTGTCGGTGGGCGCATTACCCTGACCGCCGTTGTCCTGCTGGGTGACGCCCGGATCGCCGTTGTCCCCACCGTTGTCGGCCACGGCCGGACCGACCGCGACGCCGGTGACCAGAACCCCGCCGACCGCGGCTGTGGCGAGACCACGGGCAAGGGAGGAGTACAGGGGCATGGAGTACCTCCGGAAAGCGGGCGAATCCTGATTAACCGCCACATTAGGAGTGCTCCAGCCGAGCTGCGCGCCCTACTGGGCCGCCCGGGGCAAGCGCCCGGAAGGGGTGCGGGGAACGGCGCGATCGACCACCGACGGCCCGCACCCCGCGTCGCACCCGCGCGCCCTCGGCCCGCGCCGCTGATGCACCGGAGGCAGCGTCAGCGTCTCGACTGGGCCGCCCGGGGCAAGCGCCCGGAAGGGGCGCGGGGAACGGCGCGATCGACCACGCACGGCCCGCACCCCGCGTCGCACCCGCGCGGCCCCGGCCCACCCCGCTAATCCGCCGAAGGCAACGTCAGCGTCGCGACCGCGCCCCCGTCCACCGCGTTCCCGAAGAACAGTCGCGCCCCCAGCACCTCCGCCTGCCCCGACGCGATGGTCAGACCGAGCCCGTGCCCCTTGGCCCCACCCTCCGTACGGAACCGCTGCGGCCCGTGCGCCACCAGGTACTCCGGAAAGCCGGCCCCGTGATCCCGCACGGTCACCACAGGCCCGTCGACCGTCAGCACCACCGGAGGGGCACCGTGCTTGTGCGCGTTGGCCACCAGATTGCCCAGCACCCGCTCCAGCCGCCGCCGGTCCGTCTCCACCCGCGCGTCCCGCACGATCCGCACCTCGGTGTCCGTGCCGGACGCCCGGACCACCCGCCCGGCCAGCGCCCCCAGTTCCTCGGTGTCCACCTCCAGCTTCTCCCGGCCGGTGTCCAGCCGGGAGATCTCCAGCAGGTCCTCGGTGAGCGTGCGCAGCGCCGCCACCCGGTCCCGGACCAGCTCCGTCGGACGGCCCGGCGGCAGCAGCTCGGCCGCCGCGTGCAACCCGGTCAGCGGGGTGCGCAGCTCGTGCGCCACGTCGGCGGTGAACCGCTGCTCGCTCAGCAGCTTGCTCTGCAGGGACGACGCCATGGAGTCCAGGGCCGCCGCCACCACGGCCACCTCGTCCTGCGGGCGGGTCGGGTCCTTCGTACGGGGATCGTCCACCCGGGCGTCCAGGTCACCGGCGCTGATCCGCCGGGCCACGCGCGCGGTGCCGTGCAACCGCCGGGTCACCCGGGTCACCGCGAACACGCCGACCACCACGGTCACCCCGCTCGCGAGCCCGGAGGACCACAGGATCGCCTGGTCGAGCCCGGCAATGGTGCGGGACTGCTGCGCGTAGTCGACCTCCACGGCGAGCGCCCGGTGCCCGGCCGCCGGGCCCGCCGCCCACATGATCGGGTGCCCCGCGTGCGCCGAGACCATCGTGCCGCGCCTGCCGCTCACGGCCAGCGCCCGCAGCGTCGCGGGCAGCCCCTCGGGGTCCACCCCGGCGCCCGGCAGCAGCCGGTCCCCGGCCTCGTACGCATCGGTGGCGTCCGCGAGCCGGGACAGTGCGAGGTCGCGGGCCTGGCCGACGGTCTGGTTGGTCACCGAGACATGCACCAGGACACCGAGCAGCGCGGCCAGCGCGCAGCACATCACCGTGATGAACGCGGCAGCCTTCACGGCGAGCGTCCCGGCCCACTGAGGCAGCGCGAGCCTCATCGCACGCTCGCGGAGGGGCTGACCGACGGCGACGGGGCCGGCGTCCTGCCGTGCCGGCCGTCACCGGTGTGCAGGTACTCGTCGCGGGAGAACACCATCGCGCGCTGCTCCGGGTCCCACAGCCAGGTGGTGCGGTACTCGTAGCCGGAGATGTCGGCCGGGGAGCGCTCGATCAGCGCCCGGCCGGCCAGCTCCACCCCCATGATCGCGTCGTTGTCGGCCAGCACCTGCACCAGCTTGTGGTTCTCGACGGTGTAGACCCGCACCGCCGTCTGATTGGTCGGGTAGAGCCGGAAGCCGAGCGTCAGGTCGGCCCGGCCGTCCCCGGTGAGGTCCCGGTAGTACGGCTTCAGCAGCGGGCAGCGCGCCTTGTCCCCGCCCGGGCGGCACTCCTTCGTCCGGTCCACGGTCGCGTGGTACGGGCCCTTGGAACCGTAGTCGTCGGGATGCGCCGCGATCTCCGCCTCGACGACGTCCACCGGATCGACCTTCCGGATGTCGTCACCGGGGAGCGCCAGCCCCTTGACGGTCGCCCGGGTCGCCACGTCGTAGGGGTAGGCCGGGCTGGACGCCGGCCTGAGGTCCGGCCAGAGCCGGACGGGACTGTCGGCGGTCGGGGTGGCGCCGGCGTCCCGCAGCCCGCCGGTGTCCCCGCAGGCCGCCGCCGTCGCCGACAGCAGGGCGACGGCGGCCACGGCGAAGGCGGCGCGCGCGGGACGACGGGGTGGCACGGTGCTCCTGGGGCGTCGGGGTCGATCCCCCTCCACCTTAATCCGGGGGTTCGCAGGGAAGTGTTCCCGGATCCTCGGGCAAGTCCCTTTCGCGCATCCGGTGGCGCTGCCGGGAGAGAGGCTACTCGGCCAGCTCCTCCAGCAGCCGCACGGTGGACAGGCCCGCCCGCAGGTACTCCACGAACAGCTGGTTGTGCAGCGCCCACGCCGAGCGCCGGGCACGGATCAGCTGGATCGCCTCCTCGGGCGAGCGCCCGCGCTGGACCAAGGCGTGCGCGATGACCAGGCCCGAGCGGTTGTAGCCGTGGTAGCAGCGCACGAGCACCCCGCGGCCGGCGTCCAGCGTCTCGTTCACCGCGCGGGCCAGCCGCATCACCCCGGCGAGCTGCGTCCCGTCCAGCGGACCGTCCGGAATCGGCCACACATGGTGCTCCACACCCGGATCGGGCCCGTACCCCGGCAGCCGCAGCAGCGACTGCACCACATCGAACTCGTCGCGCACGACGGCGAACTCCAGCCGCCCCGAACGGCCCCGGAACTCGTACCCGCCCATCCACAGGCCGGGCACGATCTCGTTCCACGGGCGCTCCGGAGCCGGTACGTCGGGCTGCTTTCCGCGGGTCCGCAACGGCGCCTCCCCAACTCCCCACACAGGGCCGTCATCCAAGGTAACCGGTCTTGCCCCGGGAGCACCCCGCCTGTTCCCATGGTCGAGGGGTGATGGCGCATGAGCGGACTGCGCGTGGTGCCGGCCTTTCGGCACGGCCGGGAACGGCTGTACGTCTGCCGCCCGGACGGAAGCAACGTCGCCTGGTACGACCGGGAGACGGGCCGGGTCAACCTGCTCGCCGAGGACGGCCGGGACGACGTGCTCGCGGCCCTGAAACCATTCCTGACCGGCCAGGTGACCGTGGGCCCGCCCCCGGTCCCGACCCCGGCGGAACTCGCCCGGCTGACCCTGCACCCGGACGACGACCTGGCGCCCAACCGCCCCGGCGAGGCCCTGCTCGTCGCCCTCGACCGCGACCCCGGCCCCGCCCACCGGCTGCGTCCCGACCCGCGCCGGCGCGCCCTGGCCGCCGAGCAGACCGTCGGCGAGGCCCTGGACCGGCTGGAGGGCGCCGGCTGGCACACCCTGCACTCGGTGCCGCTCCCCGGCGGCGACCGCATCCACCACCTGCTGATCGGTTCCGGCGGCCTGTTCGCCGTGCACTCCCTGTACGCCCGCAAGACCCGGGTCCTGGTCGCCGACCCGATGGTCACCCTGGGCCGCCACGAGGCCGAGCCGGTGCTGCGCCGTCTGCGCGCCGACGCCGACCGCGCCTCCTACGCCCTGACCGCCGAGGTCCACCCGGTGCTGGCCCTGGCGGGCCCGGCCCACCTGACCGTGACCGCCGAGCCCCGGCGGGTACGCATCCTCCAGGACCCGGAGCTCGACGGCCTGGCCCGCCTCGGCGGGGTACTGAAACCGGCGGACGTGGAGGCACTGCACGCGATGGCCCGGGACCGGAACACCTGGGCGCGGGTGTAGGTCGGGGGCGGAGCGGTCACTCTGGCCCGGCTGGGTGCTGGTGCTGGTGCTGGTGGGCGTGGAGGCGTGGAGGCGCTGCAGCCCGGCCTGCTTGGGCGGCGTGGGGAAACCGGCGGAGGTGGAGGCGCTGCACGTGACGGCCCGGGATGGGAACA